>DATMZT010000041.1:0-11913 GCA_035573335.1 Hyphomicrobiaceae bacterium
GCTGAGCATGTATGACCGGCAGCATCTGAACGGCACCGAGCTGCGCGCGGTGGCCGGCAATTTCCTGTTCTCGACCGGGGCCAACGAGTTTGCCGGCCGCTATACTGCCGGCCATTTCGATATTCCCGTCATGGGTACCACCATCACCGTCGACGGAAGCGAGGTGATCAGCGCCGGCGTGCTCAAGGACGTGTTCGGCTGAACCTCTAGTGGGGCAAGACCGGCGGGCGCATTAGGCCGAGATGCCCTAAAAGCTTGACGAAGGCCTCGAGCCGTTGCCGGCGATAGGCGTCGAGATCGAGCGCCTCATAGCTCATGAAACCCTTGCCGGTCTTGAGGCCGACGCGGCCCTCGGCCATGTTGCGCTCGACGATGGACGGTGCCGCATAGCGCTCGCTGGCCAGCGCGCCGGTCAAGTAACGACTGGCGTAATACAGGATGTCACCGCCACCCCAGTCGATGAACTCGAGCATACCCAAGGTGGCAAAGCGCACGCCGAAGCCGTACTTGACGGCCTTGTCGATGTCCTCGGCGCTAGCGACGCCCTCCTCGACCAGGCGCGCCGCCTCGTTCATCGCCAGCGCCTGAATGCGCGGCACGATGTATCCCGGCCGCGCCGCACATACCACCGGCACCTTGCCGATGCTCTCCAACAACGCCTGCAAACGCTGGGTGACGCCGGGTTCGGTGCGCGCGCCGGGCGAAAGTTCCACCAGCGGCACCAGAAACGCCGGATTGAGCCAATGCGCATTGAGAAAGCGCTCGGGCACGGCGACGGCGCTGGCCAGCGCATCGACCAGGATGGTGGACGTGGTCGAGGCGATGATGCTGGATGGCGCCAGCGGCGAGAGGCGGGCGAGCACCTGCCGTTTCAGCTCGAGGACCTCCGGCACCGCCTCGAAAACGACGGCCGCTTGCGTCAGCGCCGCTGCCGCATCCCGCTCCCTTATCACCGACACCCGGGCGAGCACGCCGTCGACGGCGGTCGGCGGCAACAAGCCGAAGGCGGCGAAGCTGGCCAGAATGCTGCGCACCTCGGCAATGGCCGCGGCCGATTGCTCGGCATAGGCGGCGTCCTCGCGCGCCTTGACGTCGAGGATGCTGACGCGATGGCCGGCATAGGCGAACACGACGGCAATGCCGCGTGCCATGCGCCCCGCGCCCAGACAGGCAATGGCGGGCCGCGCCCTCATCAAAAGCCTCGCTGCAGCAAGGCCTTCAGATCGCGGACGCTCAGGTCCCCCAGGCCGAGGTTCACCAGCGAGCGGCCCGTCGCCGGGAAATCCACCCCGCAGATGGCCGACCCCAAGGCCAAAAACGCGCCCGCCAGCGGCGCCGCGACGTCGGCCAGCCTCGCGACCGAAGCGAGGAATGAAAGACCGATGCCTACGTCTTCCAGCATGTAACGGTGCTCGGTCAGCACGATCTTCTCACGCCAGTCCCCGGACTGGGTGAGTTTGTCGTGCGAGCCGCGACCATACATCCATTCCTCGCCCTCCTGCGCATAATGGTTGGCGAGCGGAAAATGTGGGCCGCTGTAGCCCAATGCCTGCCGCACCGCGATGCGTTCGGCATCGAGCGCATCCGTTACGCGCCGCACGGCCGGCTGCGTTCCCTCCTTGTGGATGTCCCAGCGTTCGAAATGCTCCAGTGGCGCAGCGTTCATGATGATCAACGGGGGGTGAATGATGGGCCCGGCATTCATCAAGCTCGCCGAGAGCGCATCGCCGCAGGCCTCGATGACACCGGGAAACGCGCGGCTGATCACGGCGAGGGCAGGCTCGGCCAGACGCAGCGGGAAGACGCCGGTCGGCAGTCGCTTGGCGCGAATGGTGATGGCGGCCTCGAAGGCGCCGTGTTTGCGCGTGAGCCAAGGCAGCGTGCCGGTCTCGGCGAACGCAACCTCGGCCCGGTTGCCGGCAGCGAATGCCGCCTTGGCCAACAACACCGAGCCGAACGTTCCCGGCGGAAGAAAGACGACTTGGCCGGCGGCAAGGTGGGGCGCGAGCCGGGTGGCGATATCGTGATGGGCGGTTGCCGGCGTCGGGCAAACGATGAGCTCGGCCCCGCGCACGGCCTCGGCAATGTCCGCCGTGATCAGGCTCGGGCGCGTCGTGTGTCGACCGCGGAAATCCTCAATGATGATGTGGCCGCCGGCCGCCAGATGGGTCGCGACCGCCCGATCGTTCCGGCGCCACCAGCGCACCTCGTGTCCGGCCAGCGCCAGATCACCTGCCGCCGCGAACGAGCCATTGCCGCCACCCAGCACCGCTACTCGCATTACTTGCTCTGCTCCGTGTCGGAAGAGTGCGCTTTCGCAGCGGCCGCGGCGTGTTCCTTGAGGCGGAAATGCTGCACCTTTCCCATGGCATTGCGCGGCAGACTGTCGACCCAAAAAAATGCGCGCGGGACCTTGTAGCGTGCGAGCTGCGCCAGGCAAAAGCCTTCGATCTCCGCCACATCGCCGCCTGCACCCGGGCGTGGAACGATGTAGGCGACGGGCACCTCCTGCCATTTCTCATCCGGGCGGCCAATAACGGCGGCTTCGGCGATGGCGGGATGCTCATTGAGCACCCGTTCGATCTCGGCTGGATAGACGTTCTCGCCGCCGGAGATGATCATGTTGTTCTTGCGATCATGAATAAAGAAATGCCCGTCCGCATCACGGCTGGCAACATCGCCGGTATGGTACCAGCCCTCGCGCAGGGCATCGCGTGAGGCAGCGCTATTGCGCCAGTACTCCACGAGCGTGCTGGGGCCGCGCACGACCACCTCACCGGCCGTCCCCGCCGGCACCTCGTTGCCAAGCTGATCGACGAGGCGAACCTCGCAGCCGAGCCCCGGCAGTCCGGTCGAGCCCGCCCGCCGCCAGTCGCCTGCGAGCCGGGTATAGACGGCGATTGGGCAGGTCTCGGTCGAGCCGTAGACCTGCAGCACGGGCACCCCGCGCCGGGTAAAGGCATCGACCAGGCGTTGCGGCACCTGCGTCGAGCCGGTCGTTACCGCGCGCAGGCTGGCGAGCGGTGTCTCGGCCCAGGCGGCATTTTCGAGCATGGCCTGGATGGTGGCAGGCACTAAGACGATCAAGGTAGGCCTGCCGTGGGCGATGGCGGCCAGGGTTGCCTCCGCCGTGAAACGCGCCAGCAGGGTGACACTGGCACCCAGCTGCAGGGCCGGCGTCGTCTGGATATTGAGGCCGCCGACATGGAATAGCGGCAACACGGTCAAGACATGGTCCGCGGCCGTCATGTCGTGCATGTGCTGGCTCATCACGGCATTCCAGAGCAACGCCTCCTGGCGCAGCACCGCGCCTTTGGGACGCCCGGTCGTGCCGGAGGTGTAGACGATCAGCAGCGGCATGGCATGGTCAACACCGCGATTGCGACCATCGCCGCTGCCGGCGGCGATCAGCGAGGCCAGCGATTGGCCCGGCTCGGCCGCGAAATCGATCCCGACAATTTGCAGGTCCGGGAAGGTCTCGCTCAGCGGCCCCGCAACGGGCGCGAAGGCCTGCTCGATGAGGAGCGCCTTCACCGCGGCATCCGCCAGGATGTAGGTCTGCTCGGCCAAGGCAAGGCGCCAATTGAGCGGCACCAGCATGGCACCCAGTCGCGCGCAGGCGTACAACAAGACCAGATAGTCCGGCTGATTGCTGGCAAGGATGGCTATGCGATCGCCACGCTCAATGCCGAGCTGCGATTTGAGCGCCCGCGCCATATCGACAATCCGCCTGGCCAACTCGGCATAGCTGAGCCTGGCGCCGGCGAAACGGATCGCCGCCTTGGCAGGCGTGAAGGCAGCGTTGCGATCGATGAGATCCGACAGATCCATGGCGCAAGTCGTCAATCGTCCTTATCACCCGCCTCATAGAGGCTTTCCCGCCCCAGGCGATCGAGGCAAATCTCGGCGGTCCAGGGCAGCATCAGCGAGCCGCAGCGGCTATCGCGGAAAATGCGCTCGAGCGCCAGATTCTTGAGCATGGCCTGGCCGCCGCAGCTGCGGATCGCCTTGCTGGCGAGCGCGCTGGCGTTCTCCATGACGCTGAACTGCGCGGCATAGGCGCGCAGCACCTGCTCCTTGCTGGGATTGGCGCGCGCCTCGCTAATGGCTTGGAACCACAGCGCCTTGGTCTGCTCAAGCACGATGCGCATCTCGGCCACGGCAATTTGCTTGGTCGGGAACATGCGGCGCTTCACCGGCGGCGTGCCCGGCAGCTCGCCCCGCAGATAGCTGACCGTGAAATCGTAGGCTGCTTGCGCAAGACCCATATAGGTGGGCGAAAGCGTCAGGAACATGTGCGGCCAACAGGTCGCCGCCCGAAAATACACCCCGCGCGGCAACAGCATCTCGTCCTCGGGCACGAACACGTCCTTGAACAGCAGCGTGCGCGAGACGGTGGCGCGCATGCCGAGCGGATCCCAGTCGCCGACCACGGAAACGCCCTTGGCCTGCGCCGGCACGGCAAGATAGAGCGTATTGCGGCGACTGGCGGCGTCGCCCGCCGCCCGCTCGGTGCACAAGACCCCGTAGTAGTCGGCGGCACCCGACAGGGAGGCGAAGATCTTCTTGCCGTTGAGGAGGAAGCCGCCCTCGACCGGGTTGGCTTGCGTGCCAAAGGCCGCCGCCCCGGCGGCCGCCGCGCCACCCTCGGAAAAGGGTTGCGAGTAAAGCGCGCCTTGCGCGACGATGCGCCGATAGTGCAGGCGCCGGCGGCTATCGTGTTCGGCCCGCTCGGCCGCACTCATCTGCAAATCGTCGGCCAGCGCGCCCGTCCACAGCGTTGAGCACACGTGCATGTTCCAGGCCAGCGCGGTGGCGCCGCAAAACCGGCCGAGTTCCGCGGCGGCCAGACAGTAGGCGGCGAAGCCGGCGCCGGCGCCACCCGCATCCTTCGGCACGCAGATTGCAAGCAAGCCCTCCTTGTGCATGTCGCGAAAGTTCTCGATCGGGAAGCTGGCGTCGCGATCGTGCTGGGCGGCACGGGGTGCAAGCGTGCGCCGACCGAAGCGGCGCGCCTGGTCGATCAGCGCCGCATCGCGCTCGGGCACGCGGAATGCCGCTGGATCAAAAATTGGGGCATCGATATCGATTTTGTCGAGGTCGCGCTCGGGCATGGATCGCTTCCGTTAGACCGGGTCGGATTGGAAAATGCGGCGCAGAAAATCGAGAGCGGCGGCATTGAAGGCGGCCGGCGCCTCCAGGTTGGCAAGGTGCCCTGCCGTGGGCAGGCAGTGATAGGCAGCGCCCGGGATCTTGCCGGCCATGCGCGCCATCATCTCGGCGGGGGCGTTGCGGTCGTGCGCACCGGCGAGGCAGAGCACGGGCACCCGTATGGCCGGCAGGTTGGCGCGCTCGTCAAAGCCAACCAGACAACGTACCGCGGCGCGATAGGTATCGGCGTGGACCGCCGACATCGCCGCGATGGCATGCGCGCGGCAGTGCGGATCGGGCCGCGGTCCAAGCAGACCGTCGACGATCGCGGCGGCGATGTCGGCGAGGCTGCGGCCGCCGTCCAGCGGTCGCAAGCGATCGCTCACGAACTTGTGCTGGAAATCGCCGCCAGGATTGCCGAACGCCGGGCTGGTCCCGGCGAGAATAGCCGCACGGTAGCCGTCCGGCTTACGCCGCAGGCTCGTCTGTACCACCATTCCTCCCAGCGAGTGGCCGACGAGGACCGGCCGTTGCAGCCCTCGTCGCGCGATTGCGCCTTCGACGTCGCCGGCCAGCGCCTCGAAGTCCATGGCTGCGACGGCAGGGCGGGCGCCATAGCCGAGGAGGTCGAGAGCGACCGCGGAAAAGCCGGCCGCGGTGAAGGCGGCCAGCTGCGCCGGCCAGACCTGGGCGGACCCGCCGATGCCGTGCAAAAAAACCACTGCGGGCAGCCTGGAGGCCGGCTCAGGCATGAAAACTCCCCGGGCGTGCGCTCGCCGCCCCCGTGCTCGAAGGGCCCAGTCTAATCCACAAGTTCGCGGCGAAACAAACTTCAATCCTAAAATTTCATGCTTGAAATATCGACCGAAGCTCGGGCACGCTGGGCAGCACTCCTTGCACCATGGAGGCGGCCATGCGCATCGCCTGTCTCGGCGGAGGCCCTGCGGGATTATATTTCGCCATCGCCATGAAGCTGCGCGACCCGGGCCACGAGATCGTCGTCGTCGAGCGCAACCGCGCCCAGGACACCTTCGGCTGGGGCGTGGTGCTTTCGGACGAGACCTTGGCCAATTTGCGCGTCGTCGATGCCCAAAGCTGTGAGGCAATTCATCGTGCCTTCGTCTACTGGGATGACATTGCCGTGCACTACCGGGGCAGCATCACGCGCTCATCGGGGCACGGTTTCTGCGGCATCGGCCGCAGGCGATTGCTCAATATTTTGCAGGACCGGGCGCGTTCGCTTGGCATTACGCTCGCGTTCGAGACCGAAATCGAGGGCGTGGAAGCCTACCGCAGCTACGATTTGATCGTTGCCGCCGACGGCGCCAATTCCAAGGTGCGCGGCGGGCTAGCCCGCCATTTCAAGCCCGCGATCGACCTGCGCGCCTGCAAGTATATCTGGCTCGGGACAAAGCAAAGGTTCGACGACGCCTTCACCTTCATTTTTAAGCAAAGCGAATACGGTTGGATTTGGGCACACGCCTACCAGTTCGACGCCGATACCGCGACGTTCATCATCGAATGCGCGGAGGACACCTGGCGGCGCTTTGGCTTTGCCGCCATGACCCCGCCGGAAACCACGGCTCGGTGCCAGGAAATCTTTGCCGACAAACTCGGCGGCCATTCCCTGATCGCCAATTCCCCACACTTGCGCGGATCGGCCTGGCTCAATTTCCAGCGCGTGCTGTGCCAGACCTGGTCACACGAGAACATCGTGCTGATCGGCGATGCGGCGGCAACGGCGCATTTCTCCGTGGGTTCGGGCACCAAACTCGCGCTCGAGAGCGCCATTGCCTTGGCCAACTACCTGAGCAGCGAGCCCAGCCTGGCGGCGGCCTTCCGCCGCTACGAGCACGAGCGGCGCACGGAAGTGCTGCGGCTGCAGAGCGCGGCGCGCAACTCGACCGAATGGTTCGAGCAGGTCGAGCGCTATGTGCATCTCGATCCCGTACAGTTCAACTACTCGCTGCTCACCAGATCGCAGCGCATCGGCCACGAGAACCTGCGCCGGCGCGACCGGCGCTGGCTCGAAGGCGCCGAGCAATGGTTCGAGCAGGGCGCCACCGGCAAGGCGCCCACCACGGCGCGACCGCCGATGTTCGCGTCCTTCCGCCTGCGCCAACTCGAGCTCAAGAACCGCATCGTGGTGTCGCCGATGGCGCAATACCGCGCCGTCGACGGCACGCCGACGGACTGGCACTTCGTGCACTATGCGGAGCGGGCCAAGGGCGGCGCTGGTCTCATCAGCACCGAGATGACCTGCGTCACGCCCGAGGGGCGCATCAGTCCGGGTTGTACGGGGCTCTATGCCAAAGAGCACGAGGCGGCCTGGCACCGGATCGTCGCCTTCATTCACGCCGAGACCGACGCCAAGGTCGCCATCCAACTCGGACATTCGGGGCCCAAGGGCTCAACCCAGCTCGGCTGGGAAACGATGGATGCCCCCTTGCGAGCAGGCAACTGGGAGATCATGGCGCCCTCGCCGGTGCCGTGGTCGCCGGCCAACCAGGTGCCGCGCGAGATGAGCCGGGCCGACATGGATGCGGTACGCGATGCCTTCGTGCGGGCGACCGAGATGTCCGAGCGGGCCGGCTTCGATATGCTGGAACTGCACTATGCGCACGGCTACTTGCTGTCGGCCTTCATCACGCCGCTCAGCAACCGGCGCCGCGATGCCTACGGCGGCTCGCTCGAGAACAGGATGCGCTTTCCGCTCGAGGTGTTTGGTGCCGTGCGCGGCGTCTGGCCGGCAGCGAAGCCGATCTCGGTGCGCATCTCGGCGCATGACTGGGTGGGGGATCGAGGCATCACGCCGGACGACGCCGTTGCAATCGCACGCCTGCTGAAGACGGCTGGCGTCGACATCATCGACGTCTCGGCGGGCCAGACCTCAGCAGACGCGCGCCCCGTCTACGGCCGCATGTTTCAGACGCCGTTCTCCGATCGCATTCGCAACGAGGTCGGCATTGCCACCATGGCCGTGGGTAACATCTACGAGCCCGACCACGTCAACTCGATCCTGATGGCCGGGCGCGCCGACCTGTGCTGCCTGGCGCGGCCGCACCTGGCCGATCCCTATTGGACGCTGCGCGCCGCGGCAAGCCTCGGCTACGCGGATCAGAGCTGGCCGCCCCCCTATCGCGCCGGCGGCGAGCAACTCAATCGCTTGGCGGCGCGCGCCGGTGCGCTAACGGAGGGCGTTTGATGGTCATTTTTGATGGACACTTTTGATGACCACTAGGCACGCCCTTCTCACCGGCGGCGGCAGCGGCATCGGCGCGGCGGTCGCGCGGCAGTTGGCCGAGACCGGGGTCAACCTTTCGCTTGTCGGCCGACGGCGCGAACCGCTCGAGGCGGTGGCGGCGGGCCTCAGGGGCGCGTGCGCAATCATAGCCGACGTTACGCTTGAGGCCGACGCACAGGCCATGGTCGAAGAGGCCCGGCGGGCAAACGGGCCGATCGATGTTGTGATCGCCAATGCCGGGGCCGCCGAGAGCGCGCCCGTTGCGCGGCTCGATCTCGGGCATTGGCAGCGCATGCTCGCGGTCAACTTGACGGGCGCCTTCCTGACGGTCAAGGCGGCGCTCCCCGATCTGTTGCGCCCCGACGCCCGGCTGCCGCGCATCGTCTTCATCGCCTCCACGGCGGGCATCAAAGGCTATGCCTATGCCGCCGCCTATTGCGCGGCCAAGCATGGCGTGGTTGGCCTGGCGCGGGCGCTCGCCGCCGAGTTGGCGCCGCGTCCCATTACGGTCAATGCCGTGTGCCCGGGTTTCACCGCAACGCCGCTGCTGGCGGCGTCGCTTGCCAAAATCGCTGCCAGCACCGGCCGTTCGCAGGCGCAAGCCAGAAGCGAGCTGAGCCGCTTCAACCCGCAGGGACGCTTCGTGGAACCCGATGAGGTTGCCCACACGGTGCTGTTCCTGTTGAGCGCCTCGGCGCAGGCGATCAGCGGCCAGGCGATATCCGTATCGGGGGGGGAAACGTGAGCGGTGTGCGTCGGGCGCGCCGGGCCGAAACCGGCAACAAGCAGAAGCTGCGGCTTTGGCTGCACCTCTTGCGCGTGGCCCGCGGCATCGAGGTCGAGCTCCGACGCCGGCTTGCCGCCGAGTTCGCGACCACGTTGCCGAAGTTCGATGTCATGGCCGCGCTGGCGCGGGCCGATACCGGCATGAACATGACCGAGCTATCGCGTCACCTGATGGTTTCCAACGGCAACGTTACCGGCATCATCGATCGTTTGGTTGCCGAACGGATGGTCGAGCGGCTCGCGCAGGTAGCTGACCGTCGGGCCACCTTTGTGCGCCTGACCGACAAAGGTTCTGCTCGCTTCGCCGCCATGGCCGAGGCACATGCGGACTGGGTCGGCGCCATCCTGGCAATTTACAGCAGTGCCGAGGTCGCGACCCTGTTGGCTCTGCTTGCGCGTGCGCGCCCGCGCGCCAGAGAGGGCAAAAATGGCTACCAACCCGAAGTCGAAAGCGACCGCGGTGGCCTCGCCACCACTACGCCGCCTCGGCAACGGCGGGTCGACGACGACGCGCCGCGGTTGGCTCGAAGGCGAGGCAGTGGAGGCTCCCATGTTCGCTAGCCTGTTGCCGCAGCCAATGCTGGCTGCCAGCACCGAGGGTGAGGGCGCCCGGCGGCCGGCTCGCCTCGGCCCCAGCGCGCACGTCGATACCTTCACGCGCGACAATCTGCCGGCCAGCGGCGACTGGCCGGAGCTGCTGCTGGAGCGACCGCAGTTTCAGTATCCGGACTACCTCAATGCCGCCGTCGAGCTCACCGAGCGCCTGGTCGAGCGGGGCTTTAGCGACAACATCGCGCTGATTGGCAACGGCCGCCGCCGTACCTACAAGGAGCTGTCGGACTGGACCAATCGCCTGGCGCACGCGCTGGTGGAAGACTTCGGCGTCAAGCCCGGCAACCGCGTGCTGATCCGTTCCGGCAACAACCCTGCCATGGTGGCGGCGTGGCTGGCGGCAACCAAGGCCGGTGCCGTCGCCGTCAATACCATGCCGATGCTGCGCGCCGGCGAGCTGAGCAAGATCGTCGATAAGGCGCAAATCGGCTTGGCACTGTGCGATAGTCGCATCACCGACGAACTGGTCGCCTGCGCCAAGGACAGCCGCTTTCTCAAGCAGGTGATCGGCTTCGACGGCACCTCCAACCACGACGCCGAGCTCGACCGCATCGCACTCAACAAACCGGTAAAGTTCGCGGCGGTGGCAACCGGTCGCGACGACGTCGCGCTCTTGAGCTTCACCTCGGGCACCACTGGCGAGCCCAAGGGCACCATGCACTTTCACCGCGATTTGCTGATCATGGCCGACGGCTACGCGCAGGAGGTTTTGGGCGTGAGGCCCGATGACGTATTCGTCGGCTCGCCGCCCCTGGCCTTCACCTTCGGCCTGGGCGGGCTTGCGGTCTTCCCGCTGCGTTTTGGCGCGACGGCGACGCTGTTGGAAAATGCCTCGCCGGCCAACATGATCGAAATCATCGAGACCTACAAAGCCACCATCAGTTTCACCTCACCCACGGCTTATCGCGCCATGCTGATCGCCATGGACGAAGGTGCCAACTTGTCCTCGTTGCGCCTGGCCGTCTCCGCCGGCGAAACGCTGCCGGCACCCGTGTTCGAGGATTGGACCCGCAAGACCGGCAAGCCGATTCTTGACGGTATCGGCGCCACCGAAATGCTGCACATCTTCATCAGCAACCGGCTGGGCGACGCAACGGCCGGCGCCACCGGCAAGCCGGTCACGGGCTACGAGGCCAGAATTGTCGACGACGACATGGGCGACGTCGCCGACGGCAGCGTCGGCCATCTCGCCGTGCGTGGCCCCACCGGCTGCCGCTACCTCGCCGACGACCGGCAAAGGACCTATGTGCGTGCCGGCTGGAACCTCACCGGCGACGACTTTCTCCGCGAGCCAAACGGTGTTTTCCACTTCGTGGCCCGTGCCGACGACATGATCATCTCGTCGGGCTACAACATCGCCGGTCCCGAAGTGGAGACGGCGCTACTGAGCCATGCCGACGTGGCCGAATGTGCGGTGATCGGGATCCCCGACGCGGAGCGCGGCCAGATCGTGGAGGCGCACGTGGTGCTGAAGGCGGGAGTTGCCGGCGACGCCGCCTGTGCCAAGCACCTGCAGGAGCACGTCAAGGCGAAGATCGCGCCCTACAAATATCCCCGCTCCGTCAAGTTCGCCGACGCCCTGCCCAAGACCCAGACCGGCAAGGTGCAGCGCTTCAAGCTGAAACGACCATGACCAAGCACAGCGCCGCGCCCCCGTTGAGCCCCCACCCCGGCAACGCACGGCCGCGGCGCGCGCAGTGGATGGGCCGGACCAGGGCCAGGCGTGAGGCCACAGCAGCAAGGACCTAGAGATGAGCGACGTTTCCATGCGAGCACTGCATCCGCGGCACTGGGCAAGAGCCAAAGGCTTCTCCAACGGCATCCTCGCCGAAGGACGGCTGGTGTTCGTCGCCGGCCAGGTCGGCTGGAATTCTCTGCAGCGGTTCGAGAGCGATGACTTCGTCGTCCAGCTGGAACAGGCGCTGGGGAACATCGTCGAGGTGCTGGCCGAGGCGGAGGGGCGGCCTGAACACCTCGTTCGCCTCACCTGGTACGTCCTGGACAAAAACGAATATCTGGCGCGCCTCAATGAGGTGGGACAGGCCTATCGCCGCGTCCTCGGCCGCCACTTCCCGGCCATGACGTTGGTGCAGGTCATGGGCCTCGTCGAGGCGCGGGCC
>DATMZT010000042.1:0-26435 GCA_035573335.1 Hyphomicrobiaceae bacterium
GAGGGCGTGCGCACCATTCGGGTGCGCCAATTCACGGCGGCGATCTACGATTTGCTCAAGGCCTACTCGGAGCAGCGCAAGCGCACGGTCAAGCGCGTGCACGTGGTGCCACGGCGTGTCGTGTGGTCGATCAAGGAGGCGCGCGAGCGGTTGCAGGCTCTCGTGGGCAAGTGCGACGCAAGCTGGGTACAGCTCGACCTGTTCCTAGAGCAATTCGGCGCCGCGCCGGAGATCGCGCGCACGGCGCTGGCAAGCTCGTTTGGGGCCACGCTGGAGATGGCGCGCGATGGGCTGGTGGAACTCTCGCAGGCGGAGCCGTATGCCCCCATCTATGTGCGCAAGCGCGAAGAAGGGGCGCAATGGCAGCGCGTGACTTAGGCGTGTGGCGTCGGAGCTAGAACACTGCAGAAGAACAAGAGGACACCCATGGTTCCGCCGAAGCTCTCGGTGCGGCCGTCCGAGACCCAGCTCGAGGAGGACCGCCGCGAGGCGGCCGCCGAAGGCGCCCTCGACGCCAGCGAGGTGTTGGCGCACGAGGGTTGGCGGGGACTGCCCTCCAATGTCGCCCATTTGCCGTCGGCGGATCGGCGTGAGCAGTTGCGCATCCTGGAGGCGCTCTTATTCGCCGCCTCCGAGCCGTTGGCGGAGGCGTATTTGGCGACACACCTGAAGTCGAATGACGACGTGGCGGCACTGCTGGACGAGCTCAAGGGTTTTTATGCCAGCCGCGGCGTCAATCTGGTGCGCGTGGCGGGCAAGTGGGCGTTCCGCACGGCAGAGGACCTCTCCTATCTGTTGGAGCGGCATGCCACGGAGCAACGGCGCCTGTCCAAGGCGGCGATGGAGACCCTGGCGATCATCGCCTACCACCAACCGGTTACCCGCGCCGAAATCGAGGATATCCGCGGCGTGGCGGTCTCGCCGGGCACCCTCGACGTGCTGATGGAAGTGGGCTGGGTCCGTCTCAGGGGACGCCGTCGTGCACCGGGACGCCCCATCACCTACGGCACGACGGAACAGTTCCTCGATCACTTCGGGCTCGATGCCATCAAGGACTTGCCGGGGCTGGCTGAGCTCAAGGGCGCGGGGTTGCTCGACAGCAACTTGCCGCCGGGCTTCACGGTGCCCGAGCCGACCGATGCCGCCGCCCTGATGCCGGATGAGGTTCCCCTCGACGCGGGAGACGAAGAACCAGCCATCGGCTTTCTCGCCTTCGAGCAAGACGACGACGACGGCGAGGCGGGGCCGCCGCGCGGGGCGGCCTGATCGCACCAAACTCGCCTTTTTGGTCCATTGCCGCCTGCGCCGGCCTCCGGGGCGAGCCAAGCTTGGACGCTCCACCTCAATCCCCGGCCGGCGACCAGGCTATGTCCGGCATGCGCACGGCGGCTGCGCCGATCGTGTGCGCGCCGCATGGACTGGATTGAGGCTTGGCCTTTCGCTAGAAGACGGGCTCAATTTAGGATACTCGGCGATTGGCTTTGGGTTTCGCCGCCGAGCGCCTGGGCGCTCGTGACACGGCAAGGGCGCGGGCGTGATCTTTCCTCCTCGGCTTAAAGCGAGAGGCCGTGCCGCCGCCGGTGGGGTGGCGGGTTCGGGCAGGGCCGCGGCAACCATCGCCGCGCGGCTGACATTCGATCGGCTCGAGCGCCGCTTCGAGAGCACGGCTGCGCTCAACGGCTTTTCTTTCGATGTCGCTCCCGCCGAGGTGGTTTGCCTGCTCGGACCATCGGGCTGCGGCAAGACCACGTTGCTGCGCGTCGCCTCTGGGATCGAACGGCCGACCGGCGGACGCGTCCTGATCAACGATCGCGAGGTTGCGGGGCCTCAGCGCTTCGTGCCACCCGAGCGACGCAACGTCGGCCTGATGTTTCAGGATTTCGCGCTGTTTCCGCACTTGACCATCATCGACAACGTCGCCTTTGGCCTAAGGGCGCTGCCGCGCCAGGACGCCCGCCGCGAAGCTGCCGTGGCGCTCGCCCGTGTCGGCCTCTCGCGCTATGCCGATGACTATCCCCACACCTTGTCCGGCGGCGAGCAACAGCGCGTCGCCCTGGCGCGCGCAATCGTGCCGCGCCCGGCGGTGATGCTGATGGACGAGCCGTTTTCGGGGCTCGACGTGCAGCTGCGCGAACGCTTGCAGGAAGAGACCTTGACCTTGTTGCGGGAGACCCGCGCCACGTGTCTGATCGTGACGCACGCCCCCGCGGAGGCGATCCGTCTCGGCGATCGCATCGCGGTCATGCGCGCGGGCCGCTTGGTGCAGGCTGGCACGGCCGAAGAGCTTTACCGCAATCCGGCCGACCTGTTCGTGGCGCGGCTCTTCTCCGAGATCAACGAAATTCCCTACCGCGTGGAGGACGGGGCACTTCGCACCCCGATCGGTGCCTTTGCCGTGCCAGGGCTCAACGAAGGCGAAGAGGCAATTTTGTGCATCCGGCGGCGCGCCATTCGGCTCGGCGGCGTCGGCGGCGGCGGCCTGCCGGGGCGTCTACTGCGGGCGCGGTTCCTGGGCGATTTGGCGCTGCTGGAGGTGGCGGTGGAGGGGTTTGAGCGGCCGTTGCTCACCCTCGTACGCGAGGGCGAGCAGCCGCCGGAGGGCGAAGAAGTCTCGGTCAGCGTTGCGGCGGAAAGCGTGCTCGTCTTTCCTGCCCAGGCGGCCGATGCAGATGACGTCGATTTAATTCCACGTGAGCAGGAAAGATCCTGATTTCAATGGCATAGGCGCAGATACAAGCGGTGTGGCAACCTTGCCCCAACCGGCCCTTTCTGCGATAGTGCGACAAACCCCAAGCGGATGCAGCCTGGCTGCGAGAGGAGCAAGCGAATGGGTAGCTTGAGTATTTGGCATTGGCTGCTGTTTTTGGCCGTTGCCCTGTTGATGTTCGGGGGCAGCGGCAAGATATCCTCGATCATGGGTGATGTTGCCAAGGGGATCAAAAGCTTCAAAAAGGGCATGGCGGAGGACGAGGAGGCGCAGAAAGACGATGCGGCCCGAAAGGACGCCCCACCCAAGTCGATCGACGGTGGGCCCGCCAAGCCGGCCGAACCCGCCAGCGTGCAGGCCAACAAGGTCGGCTGAAACGGGGACCGTTCGGTCGATCGCAGCAGGTGCTGACACGGCCCCGGCACAACGTTCAGAGTTTGCCTCGCGCTCCCATGCGGTTAGGTTGAGCCGATGTTCGACATCACTTCCAGCAAACTCTTGATCCTCGGCATCGTGGCGCTCCTCGTCATTGGCCCGAAAGATCTGCCCGCCCTCCTGCGCACGATCGGCAAGTACGTCGGCATCATCAAACGGCAGGCGGCGGAGTTCCGCGCCCAATTCGACGAGGCCATGCGCGAATCGGAACTGGCAGACCTCAAAAAAGACGTGGAATCCCTCGGTCGCGAAGCGGAGCAAAGCATGCGCGCTGCCGAGCAATCGGTAGAAAAGGACTGGGCGCAGGCCCAAGAGAGCGTTACCGCGGCGCTCGACGATCGCGCCAGCGCGCCGGCCGCAGATCCCCAAGTGGCAGCTCCCGAGCAGGCACAGCCGCTACCTGAGGCGGAGCCGACGCCGCTGAACGGCAGTGCCGATCATGCCGAGGCTGGGGCGCCCGAACCTGCATCCGCCACGCCCGAGACCCAGCGCGAGGCGCCGCCGCAGGTCGAGGCGCCGCCGCAGGTCGAAAAGAGCGGAGCGTGACCTCGCCATGCAAGAAACGGTCAACCGCGAGGGACACGACGAAATCGAGGCCTCCAAGGCTCCGCTGATGGAGCACCTGATCGAACTGAGACAGCGCATGATCTATGCGCTGATCGGCATCGGTATTGGCTTTTTCGTGTGCTTCGCCTTCGCCACCAATATCTACAATCTGCTGGTGTGGCCCTACCAGGTGGCGCGCGGCGAGGGGCAAAAGATCGAAATGATCTACACCGCCCCGCACGAATTCTTCTTCACCAAGCTGAAGCTCGCCCTGTTCGGTGCGGTCTTCCTCGCCTTCCCCCTGCTCGCCTACCAAGTCTACAAGTTCGTGGCCCCTGGGCTTTACAAGAATGAGCGGGAAGCCTTTCGCCCCTACCTGCTGTGGACCTTCGTTCTGTTCATCATGGGCGCCATGGTGGTCTACTTCGTCGTCATGCCGCTGGCGATGAAGTTCTTCCTGTCGATGGAACAGACCGGCGGTCAGGTTGAGATCCATCTGCAGGCTCGCGTCAGCGAATACCTCTCCTTGATCATGACGATGATCTTGGGGTTCGGCATCATGTTTCAGTTGCCGGTGGTGCTGACCCTGCTAGCGCAGGCGGGGATCATCGGGGCGGACAACTTGCGCAGTTTTCGCCGCTACGCCGTGGTTGCCATCACCGCGGCAGCAGGCATCTTGTCCCCGCCCGACCCCTTCAGCATGGTCGCCATGGCGTTACCGACCATCGTGCTCTACGAGGCGGCGATCTTCGCGGTGGCGCGCGTGGAGAAGTCGCGGCTCGACAGGGAAGCCGCGGCGCAGGCCGCAACGGGCTGAGCGTATTCGGCCGGCGTTGGCCCAGGCCAGCGCGCTCGTTTTTGGCTTGCCGCCATCAGGACGCCGCGATCGGGCCGCGATCCCTCCTGAAGCCAACGCGAAGTGCCGGCAGGGCTTGAGCGCGTGGCCGCCCTGCTCTCACCTCACCATTCAGGTCAACGCGGCGTCGGCCGCCCCTGCGCTGGCCCCGAGAGCTGGCCCCGAGAGCTGGCCCCGAGAGCTGGCCCGAGAGTTGGCCGCAAGAGCTGGATTAAATTGCCGCAATCGTATAGCACACGCGCATTCGAGCGCGCTCACTCTCGCGCAAGGCGCGCCGTCCGTTTTTTGGGTTTTGGCAGCGGTCAGCGCCGCGAGCCAACCTCGGTCGCGAGAGCGGATCGGCGTCTTTCGCTCGGGAATGACGGTGGCGTGCGAGGCAACGCTGGTGTTGGATATCGGTGCTCGACAATCTCCTCATCACCCGAGCGGCCGCCGCCGGCGCGGCGCGCGCAATCTTCCGTCGCTGGCGGCAGACGCCAAGCGGGATGCGAGCCCCCTGCGGGGTTGCTCTTCGCTTGCCTTTCCCGAGGACTGATCCCCGTGTTTGATATTAGGTGGATACGCGACAATCCGGCTGCGTTCGACGCGGGAATGCGCAAACGCGGCCTGGCTCCTGGCAGCGACGTTGCGTCTTCGGCGTATTTGATCGCGCTCGACGAGGCGCGTCGTAAGATCATCACCCGTCTGCAGGAGGCGCAAGCGCGCCGCAACGCCGCCTCCAAGGACATCGGCAAGGCCAAGGCCGCCAAGGACGAGGCGGCCGCCGCACGGCTGATGGCCGAGGTGACAGCGCTGAAGGACGAGCTGGCGCAGGGTGCCGACGAGCAGCGCCTCGCCGACGCCAATCTGCAGCAGGCGCTGGAGGTGATACCCAATCTGCCGCTCGAAGCGGTGCCGCCCGGCGCCGACGAAAAGGGTAACCAGGAGGTGCGGCGCGTCGGGGAGCCGCGCAAGCTCGAGTGGACCAACAAGCCGATGCAGCACTTCGAGATCGGCGAAGCGCTGGGACTAATGGATTTTGAGACGGCGGCAAAGTTGTCCGGCGCGCGGTTCGTTGTGCTGAAGGGCGCCTTGGCGCGCATGGAACGGGCGCTAGCCGCCTTCATGCTCGATCTACACACGGCGCCGCAGCGCAATGGGATCGGTGGCTATCGGGAGTGCAACCCGCCGCTGCTGGTGCGCGACGATACCGCGTTCGGCACCGGCAATCTTCCCAAGTTCATGGATGATCTGTTTCAGACGCGGCTGAGCCAAGCGGACGCGGCGCAGGAGGCCGCCGCGGCGATGCACAAAGCCATGCAGAGCCGGCTCGATCGGGTTTTGTCCAGCCTTGCCGCGGCGAACGGACCAAGCGACGGCAAAGGCGGCACGGGCCGCGATCTTGCCGTCGAGTTGCGTGCCGCGCTTGCCGCAAGCGGTGCGGAAATGATCAAGGTCGCGGCGGACGAGCTCCGGCGCAATGCCAGTCAGCGACTGTGGTTGATCCCCACCGCCGAGGTTGCGCTCACCAATTTCGTGCGTGAGCAAATCATCGATGAAACCCAGCTGCCGTTGCGCCTCACGGCCTGGACGCCATGCTTCAGGTCGGAGGCCGGCGCCGCCGGCAAGGACACGCGCGGAATGATCCGCCAGCATCAATTCTCCAAGGTCGAGCTGGTCTCGATCACGACACCGGAAAACAGCTTGGCCGAGCATGAGCGTATGACGGGCTGTGCCGAAGAAGTCCTGAAGCGGCTGGGTCTTGCTTATCGCGTCATGCTGCTCTGCGGCGGCGATATGGGTTTCGCCGCGCAGAAGACCTATGACATCGAAGTTTGGCTGCCCGGACAAAACACCTATCGCGAGATATCGTCCTGTTCCGTGTGCGGCGATTTCCAGGCGCGCCGGATGGACGCGCGCTATCGGCGCAAGGGCGGCAAACCGGAATACGTGCACACGCTGAACGGTTCCGGTTTGGCGGTCGGCCGCACGTTGATTGCCATCCTGGAAAACTATCAGCAGCCAGATGGTTCCGTGGCAATTCCCGAGGCGTTGGTGCCCTACATGGGGGGCGTGACCCGCATCGAGAAGCCTTGAACAGCGCCATGCGCGCGACAGGCATGGCGCGCTGCCACATGCGCCGGCACGGCCGGGGCGCCCTGTGTGGCTCTAACACGTTGCGCCAATTCCATGGCCCTATACAGTTGCGGCATGCGCATTCTTTTGACCAACGACGACGGTATCGACGCCCCCGGCCTGCACGCGCTGCGCGAGATCGCCCGCCAACTCAGCGAGGATATCTGGGTCTTTGCCCCCGAAACCAACCAGTCCGGCGCCAGTCACTCGCTGACCTTGCACGAACCCTTGCGTATGCGCTCGGTCGACGAGCGCGCCTTCGCTATCCGCGGCACGCCCACCGATAGCGTCATCATGGGCGTGCGCCATGTTCTCAAGCACGAACCGCCAGACCTGATCCTGTCCGGTGTCAACCGCGGCGGCAATATGGCCGAGGACGTCACCTACTCGGGCACCATCGCTGGCGCCTTCGAAGGCACCATTCTCGGCGTTCGGTCCATCGCGCTCTCGCAGGCCTTCGGCTTCGAGCCTGGCAAGGCTGTGCGCTGGCAAACCGCCATCGCCCACGCGCCGGGGCTCATCCGCAAGTTGCTGGCGACCGAATGGCCGCCGTCGACGACGATGAACATCAACTTTCCCGATCGCGAGCCCAACGAGGTGGCGGGGGTGAGCGTGACGAGCCAGGGCCGCCGCGACCCAGGCTTGCTGCACATCGACGAGCGACAGGATACCTGGGGCAATCCCTACTACTGGCTGGCTTTCGAGCGGCGCCGCTCGGTGGCATCGGAGGGCAGCGACCTGCGCGCCATCTATGCCGGGCGGATTTCCGTCACGCCGCTCTACCTGGACCTCACGCATCATAGTTTGCGCCAAACGCTAAAAAGCCTGTTGGAAGGCGAACCGAGCTGAGGCGAGGGGCGCGGTGGGGCCGCCAATAAGGCCCCGCACAGGGGAAAAAATTCACCACCCGCAGGGCCCGCGGCGGCAGCCGAACCAGGGTGTGGCAAAGTCCGGTGCCGGGCGCGCGCCTGCTCGCGTATTCGCGATCGCAGCCGCCAGCGCTCAACAGGGGCTCGCCGCTGACCGGGCATGAGTGCGGCGGCCAGCCGCGAGTTCTCTTGGCGTTCAGCGTCCGCGATTTCGAGCTCCATTAACGGCCCCTTAACTCGTTAAGGGTTAATGGACGATGGGAGTAAGAGGTGTACCCCATGTCGAGTAACGCGCGTTGGCGCTCCGCCGTGTCCCAGGCCCACGCAGGCCGGGGTCTTGCGGTTGCGGCTTGCTTGTGCGTTGGCGCCTGCAGCGCCGACGTGACCCGCTTCGATTTTCCGGCCTTCAACGTCGCCGAAAACAACGCCCCGACGGGCGCGCTGCCGGGATCGCCGGGCTACGCGCAGCGTCCCGGTCAGAGCTTCGATGCGCCCCCCGGCGCGCCACCGCGCGGCGTCGGCGCCGTGGATGCGCCGCCGGCCACGATCTACGGTGGTAGCTACCAAGGCGAGCGGCTCGCCAGCGCCCGCGACACCCAACCGCAAACGACCACCCTGCCACCGCTCGTGCCCGAGCACCGGCCGGCGCCGCAAAATGACACCACCTCTGCGCCCGAACGTCCGCGCCAAGCCTTGGCGCCCGATGCCGCGCCCGAACGCGTCGCGATGGCGCGCCGCGAGCCCGCGCCACAAAGCATGGGTACGTCCGCGGCGGCTGACACCATCCAGGTCGAGCAGGGTGACACGCTCTATAGCCTTTCCAAACGCTACGGCGTGGCCCTCGCCGATCTTATCGAGGCCAACGGCCTGCATCATGGGACGAGCCTCAAGCCGGGCCAGCAGATCGTGCTGCCGACCGGCACGCTGGCCAGGCAGGCGCGGCGCGAGGCGCGTGGCAAACCCTCCGTTGCGCTGGTGCCCGTCGCCAAGGTGCCGGTCACGGCCCCGGGCCTCGACCCCAGCCCCCAAGCGGCCCCGCCATCCACCTCGGCCGCAACGCCGCCCGCCCCGACCGCAACGCCGTCTGCCACCACCGCCGGCTGGGAGGGCCGCCACACCATCAAGGCCGGAGAGTCCCTGTATGGCATCGCCCGCCAGCACCGGGTGAGCCTGGCCGAGCTGCAACGCGTCAACGGCATCGACAGCCCATTGCGGGTGAAGGTCGGGACGACCTTGCAAGTGCCAGGCGCAGCGGCGAGGCTCCCAGCAGAGCCAGCGCCAACGCGCGAGCTTGCCCAGGAAACCCCGGCGACCCCCAAAATCATCAATGCGCCGAACGAGCGAAAGGTGGTGGCCGCGCGCAGCGATCAGGTGTCGGACGCCGACCCGGTTACCGCCTCGGCCGCGGCCAACCCCACCGCCAGCGACCCGACGAGCGGCCGGTTCCGCTGGCCGGCACGCGGGCGCGTGATCGCCGCTTACGGCCGGCGTTCCGACGGCACCCAAAACGACGGCATCAATTTGGCCCTGCCGCAGGGCGCCGAAGTGCACGCGAGCGAAGCCGGCAAGGTCGCCTACGCCGGCAATGAGCTCAAAGGCTACGGCAATCTGATCCTGATCCGTCACGACAACGGTTGGGTGTCGGCCTACGCTCATAACGACCAACTGCTGGTCAAGCGCGACGATCTCGTGCGCCGAGGCCAGGTGATCGCCAAGGCCGGCAAGACCGGATCGGTCGATCAGCCGCAGCTGCACTTCGAGCTGCGCCAGGGCTCCAGGCCGGTCGATCCGATGCAACACCTGGAGAAGAACTAAAAGACCGCGCCGGGTGCCCCGAGGCCAGAAAGCTTCCCCCCGAACGGGGACGGGGACCCCTGCTCGTAAATTGTCCCCGGCAAATGTCCCCGGCCAATCCTTCGGGCAAACCTCCCCGGCAAATCCCTATCCCGGGGCAAGCCCTTAAGAATGCGGCCGTTTTTGCACCGCCTGGCGGGCAATAGGCGGCCGCCGGCGCGGCCGGGTCGGGCCTGCGCCGATGCGCCTCCTCAAGGCTCCTAGACGCGGCGCGCAGCGGCGGCTAATGCTCGGCCGCGATCGGCCAAAGCGACCTGCGAGGACCCATGGTGAAGCCGGGGGCAAACTCAAGCCCGCCAACGGGGGTGGCCCATGCGGACATGGCCAATGCCATTCGTGCGCTGGCGATGGACGCCGTCGAAGCCGCCAAATCGGGCCACCCCGGCATGCCCATGGGGATGGCGGACGTGGCAACGGTGCTGTTCAGGCAATTTCTGAAGTTCGATGCCGGCGATCCTGCCTGGCCGGACCGGGACCGCTTCGTGCTGTCCGCGGGCCACGGCTCGATGCTGCTCTACGCGCTTCTCCACCTCACGGGCTTCCCCGGCGTGAGCCTGGCCGAGCTGCGCAACTTCCGCCAACTTGGGGCCAAAACCGCTGGCCATCCCGAGTATGGCCATGCCCCCGGCATCGAAACGACGACCGGTCCCTTGGGCCAGGGTCTCGCCAATGCCGTCGGCATGGCTCTGGCCGAACGCCTGCTCAACCAACGCTTCGGTGATGCCCTCGTCGATCACCACACCTATGTGATCGTCGGCGACGGCTGCCTGATGGAGGGCATCAGCCAGGAAGCGATCTCGCTCGCCGGCCACCTTAAGCTCGGCAAGCTGATCGCGCTATTCGACGACAATTCCATTTCCATTGACGGGCCCACCACGCTCGCCCAATCCGACCAGCAATTGCAGCGGTTCGAGGCCTCCGGCTGGGCCGTCCAAGCCATCGATGGCCACGACCCGGCGGCCATTGGCGCGGCCTTGGCCGCCGCGCAGGGGTCCGAGCGGCCGCAACTGATCGCCTGCAAGACCACCATCGGTTTCGGCGCCCCCGGCAAGCAGGGTAAGGCCTCCGCCCACGGGGAACCCTTGGGAGCCGACGAAATCAAGGGCGCCCGGCAGACCCTGGGCTGGCCCTACGGTGCCTTCGAGCTGCCTGAAGCCGTGCTGGCCGCCTGGCGCGGCGCCGGACGCCGCGGCGCCGCGGCGCGCCAGGCCTGGGAAGATCGCGCCCGGGGACGGCCTGGGTTGCCCGATGCGGAGGCTCTGATCGGCAGCCCAGCCCTGAAGACGGCCATCGCCGAGATCAAGGGCGAGTTTTCGACGACGCCCCCCAAACTCGCCACGCGCGTGGCCTCGCAGAAGGTGCTGGAAAAGCTGGTGCCCGCCCTGCCCGCGCTGATCGGCGGCTCGGCCGACCTGACGACCTCGAATGGCACCCGCACCAAGCATCACAAGCCCGTCACGCCGCAGGATTTCAGCGGCAACTACATCCACTACGGCGTCCGCGAGCACGCCATGGCCGCGGCCATGAACGGCATGGCGCTGCACGGTGGCATCGTGCCCTACGGCGGCACCTTCCTCGTCTTTACAGACTATTGCCGCCCGGCGATTCGCCTCGCCGCGCTGATGGGCGTGCGCGTGATCTACCTGATGACGCACGATTCGATCGGGCTCGGCGAGGATGGCCCGACCCACCAACCCGTCGAGCATCTGGCCGCGCTCCGCGCCATCCCCAACCTCAACGTGTTCCGGCCCGCCGACGCTCTCGAGGTGGCCGAGTGCTGGGAGCTGGCGCTGGCGGCCGCCAAGACGCCCTCGATCCTGGCGCTGACGCGGCAGGCGGTGCCGGCCTTGCGCAGCGACGGGGCGGCAGAGAACCGGTCGGCCAAGGGCGCCTACGTCCTGGCCGAGGCACAAGCCGGCGCGCGTGACGTGACGCTGTTGGCGACGGGATCGGAGGTTGGCGTTGCCATGGAGGCGCGTGAGGCGCTCGCCAAGGATGGGATCGGGGCGGCGGTCGTGTCGATGCCGTGTTGGGAACTGTTTGCTGGGCAAAGTGTTGCCTACCGCGCCCAGGTGCTGGGTCACGGGCCGCGCGTTGCCGTCGAGGCTGCGGTCGCGCAGGGCTGGGAGCGCTGGCTGGGCGAAGGTGGCAGCTTCATCGGCATGTCGGGGTTTGGCGCCTCGGCGCCGGCAGCCAAGCTGTTTGAGCATTTCGGCATCACGGCCGCCCAGGTGGCCGCGGCGGCCCGCCAACTGATCAAGCGTCCATGACCTTCGGCAAGCTCAAATCGACAGCCGGCCTCGACCTCAAGGGCAAGCGCGTACTGGTCCGCGCCGATCTCAATGTGCCGGTCAAGGACGGCAAAGTCAGCGACGCAACGCGGCTCGAACGCCTGCTGCCGGGGCTCACGGAACTGGCGCAAAGGGGCGCGCGCGTGGTTGTCATCTCCCACTTCGGGCGCCCGCAAGACGGACGCGATCCGCGCCTGAGCCTGGCGCCCGTGGCCGGCAAGCTGGGCGAGCTATTGGGCCAACCCGTGGCTTTTGCCGCCGATTGTGTCGGCGGGTCGGCCGAGCGGACGGTCGCCGCGCTGCCGCCCGGTGGCATCGCGGTGCTGGAGAATTTGCGCTTTCATAAGGGCGAAGAGGAAAACGATCCCGCCTTCGCCGAGCGCTTGGCCGCGCTCGGGGACGTCTTCGTCAACGACGCCTTTTCTGCGGCGCACCGCGCCCATGCCTCGACCGCGGCACTCGCCGGCTTGCTGCCGTCCTATGCCGGACCGCTGTTGCTGGAGGAGATCAACGCGCTCAACGGCGTGCTGGAAAACCCCAAGCGGCCGACGGCGGCCGTGATCGGTGGCGCCAAGGTCTCGAGCAAAATCCCGGTGCTGAAGAACCTGGCTGGCAAGGTCGACACGTTGATCGTCGGCGGCGGCATGGCCAACACCTTCTTGCTGGCGCAGGGGTGCAAGATCGGCACCTCGTTGGCCGAGCCCGATCTCGCCCAAACCGCGCTCGAGATCATCGGGGCGGCCAAGGAGCGCCGTTGCCAAGTTCTGCTGCCGGACGATGTCGTGGTCGCCGAGCGGTTGGCGGCCGGGGTGACCGCACGCACCGTGCCGGCGCTGGAGACCCCCGCCGATCAGATGATCCTTGACGTTGGACCCAAGACGGTGGCCCGTTATAGCGGCGTGATCGAAGGCGCCAAAACGCTGCTGTGGAACGGTCCGCTCGGCGCCTTCGAAGTCGAGCCGTTCGCTCGGGGTACCATCGCGCTGGCGCGGGCGGTCGCCAAGCTCACCAAGGCCGGACGACTGGTGTCCGTCGCCGGTGGCGGTGACACCGTGGCCGCTCTCAACGCCGCCGGTGTGACCGAGGATTTCAGCTATGTTTCCACCGCCGGAGGCGCCTTCCTCGAATGGCTGGAAGGGCGCGAGCTGCCGGGTATCGTGGCCCTCGTGCAAGCGCGCGCATGAGCGCAGATCAGCTCGGGCCGCCGGCGGCTCGCTTTGGGCGTTGTCGGTTTGCGCCAGATCATTGACACCCGGGCAGGGAGCTTTCACACATAGACCATGACCTGGCGACAACGCCTTCTTGCCGCCCTTGCGCTTTGGCTGGCCTGCATCGGCCCGGCGGCGCCGGGGCGTGCCGCCGACGACGCCACCGAGCGCGAGCTGGAGAAATATCGCCAAATGCTGAAGGCCGATCCCTGGTCCAACCCGGGCCAGCTCGATGCCGATCGGGGCGAGGCGCTATGGCGGGAGGCGCGCGGGCCCAATAAGGTATCGCTGGAGGGCTGCGATCTCGGCATGGGAGCGGGCCGCATCGAAGGGGCTTTTGCGGAGTTGCCGCGCTACTTCAAGGATGCCGACAGGGTGATGGACTTGGAGTCGCGCCTCGTCTGGTGCATGGAAAAGCTCCAGGGCTTTGCGCGCGGCGAGCTCCTCAAGCGCCCCTACTCCAAGGCCAATCAGAGCGGCACCGAGCTCGAGGCGCTGGCAACCTTCATCGCCAGCAAATCCAACGGCGCCACCTTCGCGCCGCCCTTGCAGCATCCCAAGGAGCGCGCGGCGCTGGCCTTGGGAGAGGCGCTGTTTTTCCGGCGCCAGGGCCCCCTCGATTTCGCCTGCGCCACCTGTCATGGCGACAGCGGCAAGCGCATCCGGCTGCAGAGCTTGCCCTACCTGAGCAAGCCCGAGGAAGCGCGCCAGGTGGTCGGTGAGTGGCCGGCCTACCGGGTCTCGCAGGGCACCGTGATGACCCCGCAACATCGCCTTGCCGATTGCTACTGGCAGATGCGCCTGCCACTCATCGACTACGGCTCGGACGTGACCGTGGCGCTGACGACGTATCTCGTCAACCAGGCGAAGGGCGGGGCGATCACGGCACCCGGCTTAAAGCGCTAGGAGACGCGGTCATGCGAAGGCTGCTTGTTGGGGTCGGCATCGCCGGTGTCGCCGTCGGCGGCGCCCTGGCGCAGAACCCCGGTGAGCTCGATCGCGCCGTCCTCGAAACGGCGATCAAGGACAGTTGGCAGCAGCTGGCGCCCGACTGGCAGCGCCGGCTCGTCCAAGACGAGACCCAAGCCGCCTGCAGCCTCCACCGCAACAACCCGCCACCTGCGGTCGCCGCCGCCATTACGGCCCGCGAGAAGGCGTCCATCAAGTATCCCGCCGACGGCAAATTAATGGGCGACTGGAAGAAGGGGGAGAAGCTGGCGCAAAGTGGTTACGGCATGCGCTTTACCGACTATCCGCCGCGGGCCGAGAACGGCGGCAATTGCTTTGCCTGCCATCAGCTCGACCCCAAGGAGCTGAGCTACGGCACGCTCGGTCCCAGTCTTGCCGCCTACGGCAAAAACCGCGCTTTTGCCCAAGCCGAAGTGAAGGCCGTCTATGAGCGCATTTACAACCCGCAGGCGGCCGTGCCCTGCGCAAACATGCCGCGCATGGGGGCCAGCGGCTTTCTCAGCCTGGAGCAGATCGCCGATCTGACCGCTTACGTGATGTCACCGGAAAGCCCGGTTAACAAATAGTTGATTGGGCCCGACCGCCGGCGCCCCGGAGCCATGGATGATCACCCGTCGCGAGTTCCTGCAGGTCGCGGGCGCCGTCGCCGCGCTCCCCGGCAGCGCGCGTCCCCTGGGCCGGGCCGCGGCGCAGCAGGCCATTGGCCAGGAGGACCTGCTGCGCTTCCCCGCCAAGGGGCAGCTCACGTTGTTGCACGTCGCCGACAGCCATGCCCAGCTCAAGCCTCTTTACTATCGTGAGCCCTCGCTCAACCTGGGGGTCGGGGAGGCCAAGGGCAAAATCCCCCACCTCACCGGCCAAGACTTTCTCGACGCCTTCGCCATTCCGGCCGGCTCGCTAAACGCTTACCTGCTGACGGCCGCCGATTTTGAGGGCTTGGCAGGCACCTATGGGCGGGTTGGCGGCATGGATCGCCTGGCCACGCTCGTGTCTGCCATCCGCGCCGAGCGCGGCGCCGACCGCGTCTTGTTCCTCGAGGGCGGAGATGCGCTGCAGGGGTCTTATACGGCGCTCAAGTCCGAGGGCGCCGACATGGTCTCGGTGCTGCAGGCGCTCAAGGTCGATGCCATCACCGGCCATTGGGAGTTCACGCTCGGCGAGCACCGCATCAAGGAAATCTTTGGCACGCTCGAGCGCAAGGGCAGCGCCGGCCTCAACCTCCTCGCCGGCAATGTCCGCGACACCGATATGGCCGAGCCCGTGTTTCGGGGCTGGCGCATGTTCGAGCGCGGCGGGCTCAAGGTGGCCGTCATCGGTCAGGCTTTCCCCTATACGCGGATCGCCAACCCGCGATGGATGGTGCCGAATTGGTCGTTTGGCATTCGCGAGGACGCCATCCGCAAAGCGGTAGGCCTGGCGCGCACGCTGGGGGCCCAGGTGGTGGTCTTGCTTTCGCATAACGGCTTTGACGTCGATCGCAAGCTGGCGCGGCGCGTGCACGGTATCGATGTCATTCTCACCGCCCACACCCACGATGTGCTGCCGCAGCCTTTGAAGGTGGGACGCACGCTGCTGGTGGCGTCGGGTTCGCACGGCAAATTCCTCTCCCGCCTTGATCTTGAGGTTGCGGACGGACGGGTCACGGATTTTTCCTATGCCTTGCTGCCGGTGCTGTCGGATGCCATTGCACCGGACCCGGCGATGGCCGCCTTGATCGCCGGCATCCGTGCTCCGCACGAGGCAATGCTGAACACGGAGCTTGCCCGCAATCATGGCCTGCTCTACCGGCGCGACAGCTTCGCTGGCACCTTCGATGATGTGATCTGCGATGCCCTGCTCGCCGCGCGCGACGCCGAGATCGCGCTGTCGCCGGGCTTTCGCTGGGGAGCATCCCTGGCACCCAACCAGCCGATCACCTGGGAGGACGTCTACAATATGACCGCCATCACCTACCCGGCGGTCTACCGCCTGACCATGACCGGCGAGACCATCAAGACGGTTTTGGAAGACGTCGCCGACAACCTGTTCAATCCCGACCCCTACTATCAGCAGGGAGGCGATATGGTGCGCGTCGGCGGGCTCGCCTACACCATCAATGTCGATGCCCCGATCGGCGGACGCATCGGCAATTTGACGTTGCTGCGGACGGCAAGCCCGCTTGAGCCGTCGCGGAAGTACGTGGTGGCGGGCTGGGGGTCGGTCAACGAAAACGTGGAAGGCCCGCCGATCTGGGACCTGCTGGCAGGCTACCTGCAAAGCCAACGGGAGGTCACGCCGCGCCCGCGCCATGCCGTCAAGATCGTGCGCGCGGGTGGTTGAGCCTTCCCGCTCACGCCTTGCGTCCCCTCCCCATTCGTCCTACCTGAGCAACACAGCGGCCATAAGAGGCGATATTGCTGACACAGATCTACATCCACCTGGGGGTTGCGCTGGCCGGACTGGTGAGCTTTCTGTCGCCGTGCGTGCTGCCGCTGGTGCCGCCCTACCTCGGCTACCTCGGGGGCACCACCATCGAGCAGATGACGAGTGCCCATGTCGGCAGCGATCTGCGCCGGCGCGTGCTGCTGGCATCCTTATTTTTCGTGCTGGGCTTTACCACGGTGTTCGTCGCCCTGGGGGCCGGCGCCTCGGTGCTGGGCCAATGGATTCAGAGCCATAGGGCCGAGCTGTCGCTCGTCGCCGGCCTGATCATCATCGGCTTCGGCCTGCATTTCCTGGGCATCTTGCGCATTTCCCTGCTCTATCGCGAAGCGCGGATCCATCGCGAGATGCGCGGTGCAAGTCTGGCTGGCGCCTTCCTCATGGGTCTCGCCTTCGCCTTCGGCTGGACCCCTTGCATCGGGCCGGTGCTGGCAACGGTATTGACCCTGGCGGCACAGGACGGCAGCCTCCCAACCGGCGTGCGCCTGCTCTTCGTCTATTCGCTGGGCCTCGGCCTGCCCTTTATCCTCGCCGCGGCTGCCATCGGCCCCTTCGTGCGCTTCCTGCAGCGCTTCAAGCGCCATCTCGGACGCATCGAGATGCTGATGGGTGTGCTGTTGGTCTTGACGGGTCTCTTGATCCTGACCGGTTCGCTCAACTGGTTCGGGCAATGGCTGATCGAAACCGTGCCGGGTTTGACGCGCATCGAAGAGTGGTTCACGCCCCAGCAGCTGCAAACCGAGATCCTGAAGGAGGGAGCCGGCCGATGAGGCAGTCGCCCGGCCGCACCGCCATTGCCCTCACCATTGCCGGCTCCGACAGCTCCGGTGGCGCCGGCATTCAAGCCGATCTTAAGACCTTCACCGCGCTCGGCGTCTATGGCGCCTCCGTCATCACCGCGCTTACGGCGCAGAACACCCGCGGCGTTGAGGGTGTGGAGGCGATCCGGCCGGAGTTTGTGCTGGCGCAGTTGAATTCGGTGCTTTCGGATCTCGACGTCGGCGCCGTCAAAACGGGCATGCTCGCCAATGGCGCGATCGTCACCACCGTGGCCCGCCGCCTGCGCGAGGTGACGGGCAGCGGACGCCCGCTGCCCTTGATCGTCGACCCGGTGATGGTGGCGACCAGTGGCGATGCGCTGCTGGAGGCCGATGCCATCGACGCCATCAGGCAGGAGTTGGCGCCGCTCGCCACCCTGCTGACGCCCAACCTGGCGGAGGCCGCCCGCTTGCTCGGGGCCGAACCGGCCGACAGCGAAACCGCTGCCGCGGCGCAGGCAAAGGCGCTCTTTGCCCGCTTGGGCTGCCCCATCCTCCTCAAGGGCGGACACGCCAGTGGATCGGAGGCCGTCGATCTTTATTTTGCCGGCAGCGAGCTTGTGCGCCTCTCCCGCCCCAGGCTCGACACCCCGCATAGCCATGGCAGCGGCTGCGTGCTCTCCGCCGCCGTGGCCGCGCTGCAGGCGCGGGGCCTGGGCCTGCAAGCGGCCATCGCCGGCGCCAAGGCCTTTGTCTGGCAGGGCCTAGCGGCCGGCGCCAGCCTCGGCGTTGGCCAGGGCCGCGGGCCGGTGGACTGCCTCTTTGGCATCCGCAGGACCTCACTCCCGATTGAAAATTACGATCCCGAACAATGACTTGCCGCGGCGGCGTCGGGCCTCCCAGCGGCCCCGGCACAAGATCGACTTTGCGGTCACAGGGTGCCGCCCCTTGTGAGCCCCTGGGACCGATTCCTTTTGCCCCCCGTGCCGCAATTCTGCATCATATTTTGTGTTTTGTGGCGTATGTGTTGGGCGCGCCCTCGAGAGCTTGGGCGCGTGCGTGTACGTGCGGGTGAGGCCATCACAGCGCGAGGCGCGGGGATTGGCGGGGATTGGACGAGAATGCACACCACCATAGCGTCTGTGGCGTTTGCGTTGAGCCTGGCAGGCGGCGCCGTCACCCTGACGGCTGCGCCGATCGAAGACCTGTCTGGCTACTGGTCCGGTTCGGGCTCGGTGACGCTCAGCAACGGGAGGACCGAAAGCGTCAAGTGCGCCGTCACCTATAAGGTTTCCGACGGGGGCGGCCAGGTGCGCCAGAGCATGCGCTGTGCCAGCGCCGACTACAGCATCAATGCGCTTGCCGAACTGCAGATCAAAGGCAGCCAGGTGTCCGGCAGCTGGGAGGAAAAAACCTACTCGGCGACGGGCCTGGTCACGGGCCGCTATACGGGCAGCAACTTCGTGCTGTCCATCGAGGGCGCCAATTTTACCGCCGCCATGAACGTGAGCGTGTCCGACTGTAAGCAATCCATCAGCATTGCGCCCAAGGGCCTCGAAGTCTCGAAAATCTCCATTGGCCTGGGCAAATGTTAGGGTGTGTCTTCCAGCCAACGCTCTTGCCGGGCTGGGCGGAACCGCTGTGGCGAGGGCGCCACGGTGTCGCCGCGATCAACCGTCGCCAGGTTGCCGGCGCATCGAAAATTTGAGACAAGACCCACGTTGGTGAGCGCCCTGGCGGGGAGCGCGGAAACCAAACGGATTTTGCGGTGCGCGTCGACTAGACGGCTATGGGGGAGAGCAGAGCTCACGTATCCAGGGACGTTGGGCTCGCTCAGTGAAAACCGGTCCGGTGATCCGGGCCGGTTTTTCTTTGTGAAAGCGCGTGCGACGGCTTGACAGGACCGCGGCCGCGGCGCTGATGGGGCCAATCGCTGGCGTCGAAAAACCTGGAGGCTTGGGTCATGGCCGCGTCGCTGCCGACCTTTGAGGACTTGCTGGCGGCGCGCCGGCGGCTTGCCGAACTTGCCTGCCTGACACCCCTTATCGAGCACCCCGCGCTCAACCAAGTGGCCGGCGGGCGGGTGTTGCTCAAGGCGGAGAACCTCCAACGCGTTGGCGCCTTCAAGTTTCGCGGTGCCTACAACAAGATCGCCCAACTCGATGAGGCCGCCTATCCGGGCGGCGTGGTCGCCTGCTCGTCGGGCAATCACGCCCAAGGGGTGGCGGCGGCGGCGACCCTGCGCGGCCTGAAATCGGCCATCGTCATGCCGGCCGACGCACCGCGCCTCAAAATCGAACGCACCAAGGCCTTCGGTGGGGAGGTGGTGACCTATGATCGCGTCAAGGAAGATCGCGATGCCATCGCGCAGAAGATTTGCCAGACGCGCAGCGCGGCTTATGTGCATCCCTTCGACGACAAGGACGTGATCGCCGGACAGGGCACGGTCGGCCTGGAAATGATGGAACAGGCGGCAGCCATTGGCGCTACGCCGGACCTGGTACTGGTCGGCGCCTCGGGCGGAGGCTTGATCAGCGGCGTGGCGATCGCGGTAAAGGAAAAGAGCCCCACCACTCAAATCTGGAGCGTCGAGCCGGCGGGCTTTGACGATCTGGCCCGCTCGCTCCGCAACGGCCAGCGCGAGCGCAATGCCGCCCTCTCGGGGTCGATCTGCGACGCACTGCTCGCCGCGACGCCCGGTGAAATGACCTTCGAAGTGGCGCGGCGTCATCTCGCCGGCGGCCTTGCCGTCAGCGATGCGGAAGCCAAAGCCGCCGTCCGGTTTGCCTTCCGCGAGCTCAAACTCGTGCTGGAGCCCGGCGGCGCCGTCTCACTGGCGGCGATCCTGGCCGGTAAGATCGCGCTCAACGGGCGCACCGTGGCAGCGGTTCTGTCCGGCGGCAATATCGATCCCTCGCTGTTTGCCGACATCATCCAGGATCAGCCGCGGGCTGCATGACGCCGGCGCCTCTCGAGGGCGAGCGGCGCGCGGTTGGCGTGCGCCTATCGCTGCTGTTCGCCGCGATCTTTTTTGTCACCGGCAATTCTTTGCCCTACCTACCGGTGTGGCTCGCCTGGAGGGACCTGAGCGCGCCCGAGATCGCCATCATCAGCGCCTGTCCGCTGTTCGTGCGCGTGCTGGCGACGCCGGGAATTGCCTTTGCCGCCGATCGCCTCGGTGATCACCGCCGGTTCCTGATCCTGCTCGCCTGGTCGGTGGTGGCCAGCCAGGCGCTGCTCGCGCAAATGCGAGGGTTTCTCCCGATTTTGCTGACGTCCCTGCTGCTGGCGGTGGCCTGGACCAGCATCACGCCCTTGGCCGAGGCGATCGCCATCAGGGGCATGAACGCGGTCAGGCTCGACTATGGCCGCATGCGCCTGTGGGGGTCCATCAGCTTCACCGCGGCCGCCTTGGCGGGCGGTTGGGTGATGGAACACGCGAGCCCCCAGGCCCTCTTTTACTTGCTGATTGCGGGCTCGATGGTGCTGGCGGGCGCGGCGCACGCGCTCGCCAAGCCCGCGGGCGCCGAGCTTGCAGCGCCGCGCTCGAACCGAGCGCGCCTCGGCCCACGCGATGTCGCCGCCCTGTTGGCCTCCCCGACCTTCCTGGTGTTCTTGCTGGCCGCGGGTGCCATTCAGGCAGCACACGCCGCCTTCTATACCTTCGGCACCTTGCACTGGCGCGCGCTCGGCCACTCCACGCTCGTTGCGGGCCAGCTGTGGAGCGTGGGGGTCGCGGCCGAAATCCTCGTTTTTGCCTATTCGGCGGCGCTGCTGCGCCGCCTCGGCCCGGTTTCGATCCTCGTCCTGGCGGGCCTTGCAGCCGTCGCGCGATGGCTGGCGATGGCCTTCGACCCCGCGGTTTGGCTGCTGTTTGGGCTGCAGGCCCTGCATGGGCTGAGCTTTGGGGCCGCCCACGTCGGCGCCATCCACTTCCTGGCGCGCTTTGTGCCCGAGGCACAGGGCGGTACGGCCCAGGCGGTCTATGCCTCGTTTACCTCGGGCATCCTGCTCGGCGGCGCAACGCTGCTCGCCGGCCCGCTCTATGCCCACTTCGGCGGCCGCGCCTACCTCGCCATGGCGGGGCTGGCCGCGGTCGGCTTGCTGGCCGCGCTCGGCCTTGAGCGGTTGCCCCAGACGGCGCCGCGCGGGCGCGGTCTGACGTCTTGAAGGGGGTGGGCGCGGCAATGCAGTCGTCTGCTACCCATTGGTTGCCGGTGGTAATTTGCCGTATAGCCGAGGTTGCGCCGCGGGTGGCGGCAAGGCGAAGGGGCGTGCATGGCTGGGACCGATGTGATCGTACTGGGCGCCGGCATGGTGGGCGTATCGACGGCGCTGCATCTGCAAAAGCGCGGCCAGTGCGTGGTGCTGGTCGATCGCCGCGGCGCCGGTGAGGAGACCAGCTACGGCAATACCGGCATCATCCAACGCGAGGGCGTGGTACCCTACCCATTTCCGCGCGACGTTTGGCTGCTGCTGCGCTACGCCCTCAATCGCCTGCCCGAGTCACACCTCGATTGGCGCGCCCTGCCCGCCATCTCGCCCTGGCTCTTTCGCTACTGGCGGGCCTCCACGCCCGAAGCCATCGCCGCTACCTCGCGCCACGCACGACCGCTGATCGAACGCTGCGTCATCGAACACGAGACCTTGATGGGCGAAGCCGGCGCCCTCGGCCTCATGCGCCGCACCGGCTACCTGCGCCTGTATCGCTCGCTGCCGGCGCTTGACAGCGCCATGCTTAAAGACAAGGCGGCCAGCGAAGCCTATGGCGTCAATTTCGAGATGGTGGGGGCCGGCGGCCTGGCCGCGCTGGAGCCGCATTTGAAGGGCGCACTGGCGGGGGCCATGTTCATGCCCGATCCGGTCAGCGTGTCGGATCCTGAGGCCGTCACCAAGGCCTACGCCCGGCTGTTTCAGGAGCGCGGTGGCCGCTTTGCGCGCGGTGAGGCCGGCAGCCTCAAAACCTCGTCCAGGGGATGGCAGGTGCAGACGGCCAACGGCAGCCTCAGCGCCCCCGCCGTGGTGATCGCGCTCGGGCCGTGGTCTAACACCCTCTACCGCCGGCTCGGCTACCGCATCCCGTTTGGCGTCAAGCGCGGCTACCACATGCATTACCGGGCCGAGGGCAATGCCACGCTCAATCGGCCAGTGATCGATGCCGAGTACGGTTACGCCCTGACGCCGATGGCGCGCGGCATCCGCCTCACCACCGGCGCCGAATTTGCCTTGCGCGACGCGCCGCCGACGCCGGTGCAACTCGCCCGGGTCGAGCCCTTGGCACGACAGATTTTCCCGCTCGGCGAGCGGCTCGACGCGGAGCCATGGCTCGGGCGGCGTCCGTGTCTGCCCGACATGCTGCCGGCGGTTGGTCGCGGTGCGCGCCACAGCGGCTTGTGGTTCAATTTCGGCCACCATCACTTGGGCTTTACGCTGGGGCCGGTGACCGGTCGTCTGCTGGCCGAGATGATGACCGGCGAGACGCCGTTCACCGACACGGCGCCTTACGGCCCCGAGCGGTTCGGCTCATGAGCGGCGCAGATCGCGCTGCAGGATCGGCCGTGGCGGCTGCGGCCCGCAGGCCGTGCCGGTCCAGGCGCCGCCGCTGTCGAGGCACGCTCTGACCATCTGCTCGCGGTGCGCCTGCCAGCCAAACAGCAGAGCCAGTACCGCCACGAGCGTAGCGGCGACGATGAGGCGCGGACGGTTCATGACCCCGGCTCCACGCCGGCGAACTTGTCACGCCAGGCCGGCAGCGCACCCGGAAAGGACAGGGCGGTCGCCTGGTAGATGGCGCGGGCGACCGAGCGGGCTATGCAGTCCGCGGCGGCAAGCCCAATTTCGGTCAAATCGACGAGGCCGTCGGTCATGGGTGTGCGCAGCATGGCGGCCGCAACCACCATGTCGCCGTCCATCGGCGCGTGCGCCGGGCGGATGGCGCGGGCCAGGCCGTCATCGGCCATCAAGGCGAGGCGTTTGGCTTGCGCCTTGGTCATGATCGCGTCCGTGGCAACAAAGGCGATGCTGGTGGACGGTGGGGCATGGGCTTTGATGCGCATCTTGAGGGCGCCTGCGGGGCTCCTTGCCGGTGAGCCGAGCCCGCCGAACTCGCCGTCAACCTCGTAGGGCGCGGCCCAAAAGTGCGGGCCCTCGCCGACCGTCGTCGTCCCGACGGCATTGACGATTACGATGGCGCCGACGCGGAAGCCCGAAGCCGTCGTGGCGCTGGCCGAGCCGAGCCCACCCTTGAGATTGGCGGTGTTGGCACCCAAGCCGCCACCGACGCTGCCGAGGCCGAAGCTGCCCTCTGTTGCGCTCGCCGCCGCGCGCCAGCCGAGCTCCCAGTAGGGTGGCATCCGCCCCCAATCCTTGTTGCCGCCGTTGAGGAGATCAAAGGTGATGGCCTGGGCCGCCACCGGGATGTTGACCGCGCCCAACCTGAGGCCTTTGCCTTGCTCGCGCAAAAAGGAAATCACGCCGCCGGCGGCGTCGAGGCCGAACACCGATCCGCCCGAAAGCACGACGGCATCGAGGCCCGTCACCGTCATTTCCGGCTCGAGCAAGGCGGTGTCGCGGCCGCCGGGCGCGCCGCCGCGAATGCTGCCCGAGGCGACATTGTCACGCTCGAGGAGGATCACCGTCACGCCGCTGGCGACGCCCGCGTCCTCGGCATGGCCGACCTTTATGCCGGGCAGGTCGGTAATGAGGTTCAATCGATCGTGCACCAGATTGCTCCGGCTGTGCTCGGGGGTCCGGCGGTGGCAACTGCGGCCTGGCTTTGCCGCCGCCGGGCCGGGCTGTCAATGGCAAGCCTGACCCCCGAAATGCAAGGAGGCAGCCCTGCGGCTGCCTCCAAGCTTGCTTTAGCTCGCGCCTTTTCGGCTCACTCCTGGAAGTAAGTGATCTTGCCTTCCGGGTTCTTTTTCCACACGTACATCACGTAGTCGAGCCGCGTGATGTCGCCCTTCTTGTTGTAGGCAAGATCGCCGATCACGGTGTTAAAGGCCTTGCCCGCCTTGGTGGCTTCGGCGACCTTTTTGGGGTCGAGCGACTTGGCATCGGCGGCGGCCGCGGCAATCACCTGCATCGCCGCGTAGCTGTAGAGGGTGTAGGCCTCAGGGTTGATGTTCTTGGCGGCGAACTTCTTGACCACTTCGGCGGCGGCCGCGTTCTTGCGCGGATCGGGTCCGAAGGTCATCAGCGTGCCTTCAACACCGGGGCCGCCGATCGAGGCAAACTCGTCGGAGGTGATGCCGTCACCGCCCATCAGGGGCGCCTTGACGCCCTGGTCGCGCATCTGACGCACGATCAGCCCACCTTCGGTGTGCAAGCCGCCCCAGTAGACGACGTCGGCGCCGGAAGCCTTGATCTTCGACACCAGTGCGGAGAAGTCCTTCTCACCGATGTTGATGCCCTCATACAGCACCTCTTTCATGCCGCCCTTGGTCATGGCCTTTTTGGTCTCATCCGCCAGGCCTTGTCCGTAGGTGGTCTTGTCGTGAATGATGGCGACTTTCTTGCCCTTGAACTTGGACAGGATGTACTTGCCCGCGACTTCGCCCTGTTGATCGTCGCGGCCGCAGGTCCGGAACACGTTCCACAGGTTGCGCTCGGTGATCCTGGGATTGGTCGCCGACGGCGTGACCATGTAGATGCCGTTTTCCTGGTAGACCTCGGAGGCGGGCATGGTCACCCCAGAGTTGAAGTGGCCGATCACGAACTTGACGCCATCGCCGGCCATCTTGTTGGCAACCGAAACGCCCTGCTTGGGATCGGAGGCGTCGTCACCGAACACGAGTTCAATCTTTTGCCCGTTGATGCCCCCGGTGGCGTTGAGATCGGCGGCGGCCTGTTCGGCCCCGTTTTTCAATTGCGCCCCGAAGGCGGCGTTGGGACCCGTCAGGGGACCGGCGACGCCGATCTTGAGCTGGGCAGAAGCGCCGCCGGCGCCCACGAGCGCTGCAGCGGCGATGGCCAAAGCTGGCCAAAGCACCTTTTTCATGAAAGCCTCCGTTTGATGCGTCACTGACAGGCTCCGGCGGTGCGAGCCCGCCTCGGCGTGCATGATCCAACGAAAGCAGAGCCGAGTCACGCCGATTTGCCGGGCTGTATGGCGCCGATCTGCGCCCGAAAGATGGCTGCTAGCCGGCGCGTCGCCAGCCGAGCACACCGCTGCGCCTGAAGAGCCAGCCGTACTGCGCCGCCATCTGGCGCGCGCGCACCAGCCGGAAGCCGAGCGAAGCGAACAAGAGAGCGACAAGGAAATCAACGGCGTAGCTGCCAGGCGACAGGAGGGGCTCTTCGAACAGGGCAAAGTGGCAAAAACGCACGCCCGCAGCCAGCAAGAGGCTGTAGAGGGGCACCTGTCGAAAGGGTCGCCAGGTCTGGGCGATGGCCTTGCCCGAGGCGTAGGCGGCCGTCCCGCCGATGATCACCGTGAGCAGCAAAAAGATCCACAGGACATTGTCGCCGCCTTCGTAGAGCCCGTTGCCGAATGCCATCACTGGCGGCCGCCCTCCAAGTAGGCGGCCCTGATCTCGGGCCGCGCCAACAGCTCCTTGCCGGTGCCGCTCATGGTGATGAGGCCGCTCACCATCACGTAGCCGCGATGGGCGAGCTTCAAGGCGTGAAAGGCATTCTGCTCGACCAGGAACACGGTCATGCCCTGGCGATTGAGTTCTCCGATCACCTCGAAGATCTGTTTGACGATCAGGGGCGCAAGGCCGAGCGAGGGCTCGTCGAGCAGCAGCAGCTTCGGGCGGCTCATGAGCGCGCGCGCGATGGCAAGCATCTGTTGTTCGCCGCCCGACAGCGTGCCACCCCGTTGTTCGAGGCGGCGCGCCAGCACCGGGAATAGTTGGCAGACGCGGGCGAGATCCTCCTCGAAGTGGCGCCCGTCATCGATCTCGGCGCCCATCTGCAGGTTCTCGCGCACGGTCATGCGCGGGAAAATGCGCCGGCCTTCCGGAGCCTGCGCGATGCGCAAGCGGGCGATGGCGTGGGTCGGCAGCCGCGTGATGTCGCGGCCCTCATAGATGATGCGTCCTTCGCGGGCGCGCGGATTGCCGAAGATCGTCATCATCAGCGTCGACTTGCCGGCGCCGTTGGCGCCGATCAGCGTGACGATCTCGCCTTGCGCAACGTCGATGGCAACGCCCTTGAGCGCCATGATGTTGCCGTAGAAGCTCTTGACGTCGCGTACCGACAGCAGCGGCTCACTCATTGCGAGATCTCCGCTTCCACCTCTTCGACCTCCGCGTCTTCGACACCGAGATAGGCGGCGATCACCTTCGGGTCGTTGCGCACGTGATCGGGTGGGCCGTCGGAAATCTTCTGGCCGTATTCGAGCACCACGATGTGATCGGAAATCTCCATCACCACCGACATGTCGTGCTCGATCAACAGCAAC
>DATMZT010000043.1:0-3838 GCA_035573335.1 Hyphomicrobiaceae bacterium
CGCGGAGATCCTGCTCGAGCTGGCGGGCAATGTGCAACCGGCGCCTGCGGGGCTCGCGATGGCTAGGGCGTCCACGGTGCGCCAGCGGGTCGAACGCATTCTGGCGGCAACCGAAGCCCATGGGAGAATCGGATGGCGCAAGCGGCTCTGGACCGCGGCGGCCATCGCGCCCTTGGTCGCGCTGTCTGCAGTAACCCTTGCCTACGGCACAGCATCGGGCACCGCGGCAACCAAATCGGTGTCGGAGCACAAAGCCTCGACCGCCCCGGCTCCGGCCGCCCTCGATGCCGGGCTCTTCGAGCGTTACACCGGCTTCTATTTGATCAATCCAGGGTCGATCTTCGCCGTCAGTCGGGAGGGCACCGGCCTGTTCGGGCAACTGACCGGGCAGCGCAGGCTGCAGATCTTCCCGGACCGAGACGGCAAGTTTTTCTATGCGGCCGTCGCCGGCCAGATCGCCTTCGCCCTTGCCGCCGATGGCGACCGCCGCGCCCCCGAGCTGGTCTTGCACCAGCACGGCGGCGACTTGCGGGCGCCTTGGATCGCCGGCGCATCGCAAAAGGATCAGTTAGGGTGGATCGATCCGGCCCTCCTCGATACCTACGTCGGCTGGTACGAACTGACCCCCAACCGCGCGCTTGCCGTAGTCCGCGAGAGCGACCGATTGTTCGTGCAGGAGACCGGCCGGCCGAAGGTCGAAGTGGTCGCCCGGGGTGACCAGGATCATTTTGCCGGCGGCGATGCCCTGGTGATTTTTCTGCGTGACGGCAACTCCAAGGTCACCCAGCTCCTGCTGCAGGAACCGACGCTGGGAGCGCGGCGCGCGATCCGCGTCGACCTCGACCGGGCCAGGACTATCGAAGAGGCATTCCTTCGCCGCATCGCCGAGGTGCCCGACCGGTTCAAGGATCAGACGCCCGCCCCGGGCGGAAAGGCGGCAATTCTTCGCGGCATCGAGAACATGCAGCGCGGCGCTCCCAACTATGAGCGCATGAGCCCGCAGTTGGCTGCCAAGATCCAGCGCCAGCTTCCGCAGGTGCAGGCAATGTTGACGGCCCTCGGCGCCGTGGAGTCGATTTACTTCCGCGGCGTCGGCCCCGGCGGCTACGACATCTACGGTGTCAAGTTCGCCAACGGCTTTGCGGAGTTTCGGCTCCTCTTGGGTGACGACGGCAGAGTCAAAGACGTTATCTTTCGGCCGGACGGCGACGACACGCCGGGCGGGCTGGTGGCATGCTCTGAAGAGCGAATGTTGAAATCCTCGGCCGGCGCGGCGCCGATCCGGCTGCTGCTTTACAATTCCAGCGGCAGCGACATCCAGCTGTTCGGGTTGGACGGCGACGGCAAGCGCGCGCTACCCCACGGCACTATTGGCGACGATGCGTCCTCCTCGATCCTAACCTACGTCGGCAGCCCCTGGGTCGTCACCGATGCCTCGGGGCAGTGTCTCGAGATCGTGCTGCCTGGACAGCGGACGCGCTATCTTACGATCGAGGCACCGCGCGCCGGCAACCGGGCGGAGCGACCAGTATCGCCGCGCTCCACGCCGATGGCCGGAAGCGAGGAAAGCTTGCGTCAGTATATCGAGGCGCTCGGTCGCGGCGAGCCTAGCTACCAGTTAATGACGCCCGAAGTGGCGGCGGAGACGCGCCAGCAACTGCCGATGAACCGGGCCATACTAGCCAAGCTAGGCACACTGCGATCCGTGTCCTTCCGAGGTGTCTCGTCGCTAGGCAGCGATGTCTACATCGCCTACTTCGCCAACGGCTCGGCAGAGTGGCGGATAGGCCTGGCCAAGGATGGCAAGATCGGTCGAATAGCGCTCGGGCCCCAGTACTAGTTCCAACTACCGTTCGCTCGTTTGAGCGTTTCAAAGGGCGTGCACGCCCCGCTTGCGTGGTCCATTTTCATATGCTACGCGTCGTAGCGTTACATGTTGTAGTTGTCTTGGAGCCGCCAGTCAAATCGGCCGGAGAAATCAGGGCGAACCCAAAGGAAAGTCGATCTGTCGGCGTGCTAGCAAAGCATAGAATGCCGTCGATTGCCCAGCACCACGCTTGTTGCTTCGAACCAGTTGGGACATGTGCCATGGCTGAATCCGCGAAAGCAGTAGCGGCGCTTGCGCTGCATCGTTTCGGAATGGGGCCGCGGGCTGGATCAATCGCCGCCATCGCGTCGGATCCCCGCGGCGCCCTCCTCGCCGAGCTCGACAAGCCCGACGTAGGGCGGGTTGCGGCGCCAGGGCTTCCTGGCAGCGCGCTGGCTTTCCGCACCGTCGCCGACGCCAACGCCGAGCGCCAGGCCAAGCGCATCGTCGCCGCGAAGGTCCAGAAGGAGGCGGCCATGGCCGCCGAGGGCAATCAGCAACCCGATAACGACATGGCGGCCCGAGCGGCGGCCGAAGTCGTTCCCGACCCCGGGCGCCAGATCTATCTCAACGAGGCGCGCGTGCGCATCGATGCGGCGCTCGCCGCTGAGAGCGGCTTTGCCGAACGGCTGGTGTGGTTCTGGTCGAACCACTTCTGCGTCTCGGCCGACAAGATCCAGAGTATGTCGGGCGCATACGAGCGTGAGGCCATCCGCCCCAATATTCTTGGCCGCTTCACCGACCTGCTACAGGCCGTCGAGAGCCACCCGTGCATGCTCTTCTATCTCGATCAGGCGGCGTCGATGGGCCCCAACTCGATCGCGGGCATCAATCGCACACGCGGGCTCAACGAGAACCTCGCGCGCGAGATCCTCGAGCTACATACGCTGGGTGTGCGCACCGTCTACACCCAGGACGACATCATTAGCTTCGCCAAGGTGCTCACCGGTTGGACCTTCCTGCCCGCCGGCGACAATCCCGAGCACGGTGGTGAGTTCTCGTTCAACCGGCGTCTGCACGAGCCCGGACCGCAGACGGTCGTCGGCAAGATGTATGAGGACATCGGCGTTGAGCAGGGCCGCGCCGTGCTGCGCGACCTGGCGGTGCACGAGGCGACCGCCAAACACATCGCCACCAAGCTGGTCCGCCACTTTGTGGCCGACGAGCCGCCGCCGGCATTGGTCGACAAGCTGGCGGCCACCTTCCACGATACTGCCGGTGACCTCAAGGAGGTCACCAAGGCCCTCGTGTCCGCGCCCGAAGCCTGGACCTTCGCCGCACGCAAACTCAAGCGCCCCAGCGAGTGGGTGATCTCCATGGTGCGCGCCGCCGGCACGACGGCAGACCCGGCCCGCTTCACCGCGGGCCAGGCGACCCTCGGCGAGCCCCTGTGGCGGCCGCCGTCGCCGCGGGGCTACGCCGACGATGAGGCCACCTGGATCGACGGCGTTGGCCAGCGCCTGGACATCGCCAACATCTTCGCCGAACGCATTGCCGGCAGCATCGATCCGCGTCTCATCATCGAGACGGTGCTGGCATCGACTATCGCGCCTGAAACCCAACAAGCCGTGGCCCGCGCGGAGACGCGCCAGCAGGCGCTGGCACTGTTGTTCATGTCGGCCGAGTTCCAGAGGAGGTGACAATGGCTGCCTGCCCGCACCTGCCGAGCCGCCGCGAGGCACTGATCGGCTCCGGCGCCCTGTTTGCGTGGACCCAGTTTCCCAAGCTCGCGCGCGCCGAAGGCCGCGATCCACGTATGCTTGTCATCGTGCTCCGCGGCGCACTTGACGGTCTCGGTGTCGTGGCTCCCGTTGGAGATCCGGACTGGATTAGCCTCCGTGGCAACCGGGCTCTGGTGCTGGACGGCCCCACACCGGCACTGCCCCTTGATTCCTACTTCGCCCTCAACGCGGCGATGCCCAACCTATATCGCCTCTACAAGGCGCAGCAGGCCACCATCGTGCACGCCAC
>DATMZT010000044.1:0-30526 GCA_035573335.1 Hyphomicrobiaceae bacterium
GCCCGCCGTCCGCCCGTTCCAACACCATGTCGTGCAAGGTGACGTCGACGACCTGATCGGCAAATCGCGGCTTGAGGTGATAGGAGCGTTCGTCGATGGCGCGAAAGCCCAGGTTCTCCAGCACCGGCACGCGCTCCGACAGGGCGATCGGCTCGCCAAAACGATAGACCGCGGCGTGCAGGCGGTCGGCGGGCGCTTGCGCCGGGCGGTAGAAGTCGACGGCGATCGGCCGCTCCGGCCCCAACCGCTCGATGCGCTCGATATCCTTGAGCGCGCGCTGCGGCGAAAAACCCTCCGCATAGCCCGCCGGGAAGGCGTTGCCGTATTTGGCAATGAGCGTCTCGCCACTGGCCCCAAGCGTGGCGATGGCCTCCGCCAGCCGGTCCTGCCAGGTGCGGATAATCTCGGCGATCTCGGCTTCGAGCCAGGCCGGCTCGACCTTGGGGGTTGCGCCGCGGTGACGGCCGATAATGAATTGCACGCGCACCAGCGGGCCGTCGGGAAAGTAGGGATAAAAGGCGGAGACGCGACCATGGTAGGCCGTCGCCAGCAAGGCGCCGATCCGCTCGCGCACGCCGGTATTGTAGCGGTCACGAGGAACATAGATGATCAGTGATACGAAGCGATCGAAGCGATCGACGCGGGCAAAGACGGCGACGCGCGGCCGCGTTTCGAGATCAAGGATGCCTTCGCTCCACTGCCCCAGCCGCTCCACGCCGATCTGGAACAGCTCATCACGCGGGAAGGTATTGAGGACGTTGGTCAGCGCCTTGCCGGCATGGCTGGCCGGGGGGTAGCCCGACGCCGCCAGGACCTGCGCCACCTTGAGCCGCAGGAATGGGATCTCGCTTGGGGGGCGGACATAAGCCTGCGAGGTGAAGAGGCCGACCACGCGCAGCTCGCCCTTGAGCCTGCCATCGCCGTGGTAGGTCTTGATGCCGATATAGTCCATGTGCGCGCGCCGGTGTACCCGGCTCACGACATTGGCCTTGGTGATGATCAGCGGCGCCGGGGCGAAGTAGAAGCGGCGGATCTCGGGCGTCATGGCGACGAGCTCGCTGCCGCGCCGCAACACCTCGACCGCGGGGTTGCGCAACACGCCAAGCCCGCTGCCTTGGCGGGGGAGAAGATCACCGCTTTCGGGGTCGCCGGTGAGCTCGAATTCGCGCATGCCGAGGAAGGTGAAATTGTCCTTGGCGAGCCAATTGAGAAAGGCCAACGCTTCGGCGCGCAAATCCGCGGCAACGGGTGGGCGGACGGTGTCGAACTCGGCGATCGCGGCCTCCAGGCGCTGCCGCATCTTGCCCCAGTCGCCGACCACGACCCTGACGTCGCCCAAGATCGCCGAGATCGCCGCCACGACCTCCTCGCCGGCGCCGGCGGGCACGGCCTTGAGGAGCACGGCGATATAGCTTTCCTGATGCCCGTCGTTCCAATTCTGATCACCGGGCCCTATGATTTTGCGCAGCTGACCGGCGCCGTCGCGGTCGGTCTTGAAGATAGGGTGCAAAAGAGCGCCGACGCCAAGCCCGCGTGCCTGCAACTCGCCGAGGATCGAATCGACCAGGAAGGGCATGTCGTCGTTGCTGATCTCGAGCACCGAGCTCGCCCCGCCCGCATCGCCCGGGGACAGGGCGCGCAGGCGGACCTTGGGCTGGGCCCTCGGCTTGCTGGCGATAAAGTCGAGGGCTTGCCGCGTCAGCTCGGCTAAACGTGGCGGCTCCAAGCCGTCACCGCCGTTGTGTCCGAGCAGCAAAGGTGCAAAGGCCGCAGCCAAGGGATCGGGCCCCAAGAGCTTCAGGATCTGCCGCAAGGCGCCACCTTTGCCCGCTACCGCTTGCAACGACATGGGGCGAAATCCCAACCTCGATTTCGGTGTCGGAAGAAGTGTGGACCGTTGGCTGGGGATTGACAATCGGCATGATCATTCGTTCACAATCATTGCTGGCCTAGCACCCGTGGCGCCGGGCCAACGCACGTGGATGGCCTAAAAAAACGCAGCCTCCGGGAGGCAAGCGATGCCGGCAAAAGAAGAGAAGATGGCGCTCAATCTTGAGCCCGCGGCCGAACTCGAGCCCGAGCTTGCCGCTTACTTCGAGAAGTGCCGCGAGAAGCTGGGCTTCGTGCCCAACGTGTTGCAGGCTTATGCTTTCGACAACGCCAAGCTCAAGGCCTTCGTGCTGATGGCCGACGACTTGATGCTGGGCGACAGCGGTCTTTCCAAGCTCGAGCGCGAGATGATCGCCGTCGCCGTCAGCGCCGTCAATCATTGCCACTACTGCCTCACCTCGCACGGGGCCGCCGTGCGCCAACGCGCCAACGATCCGGTTGCGGGCGAGCAAATCGCGCAGAATTACCGGGCCGCCAAGCTTCCGTCGCGCCAAAAAGCCATGCTGGACTTTGCCGTCCGGTTAACGGAGGCGCCCGACAAGATCGAGGCTCAGGATCGCCAAAGGCTGCGCGAGGCGGGTTTCAGCGACCGCGATATCTGGGACATCGCCGCCGTGGCCGCCTTCTACAACATGTCAAACCGGCTGGCGGCCGCCGTCGACCTGCGGCCCAACGCGGATTATCACTATTGGGCCCGCGAAAAGCCGCCGCCGCAGGCGGCCCGCCGCGAGAGCCCGACCGCCGCCTCCCCCTTGGCGGCCCACCGCGAACCGACAGGCTCCGGGCGCCGCCGCCGCCGCAGCGCGTGACGCCGGCGCCACGCCACCTCGACATGGACCCGGAGTATGCCATATTGGCCCGGCAGATGAGGTAGGCTCAAGTTCTGGGCGATCGGATCGGCGCGTTGGGGGGCAGTTTGTATGCGTAACGCAATCGCTGTCATGAATACCAAGGGCGGGGTCGGCAAATCGACCCTGGTGCTGGCGCTGGCCGAGACGCTGTCGGCGCACTACGGCAAGAATGTTTTGATCATTGATTCCGACGCCCAAACCAGCGTTAGCGCCATGCTGCTGACGCCGGCCAATCTGCATCGGCTGCAATCGGATGGCCTCACCATCGTCGATCTGTTGGTGGCAAGCGTTCTCAACAACGTCGCCGTCGACTGGCCGCGCTTCGTGGTCGGAGGGGTCTCGGACGTCGACGAGGCGCGCTCGGTCTACCTGGTGCCGAGCGATATGCAACTCACCTTATTTGAGCGCGAGGTGTCCAAGGAAAGCCTGCACGGCAAGCTGCGCAGCAGCATCGGCGCCTTGTTAAAGCACGTACGCGGCGTGTTCGACATCGTCCTGATCGACTGTCCGCCGGGGCTATCGGTGTTGACGGAGTCTTGGCTCAGGGAAACTGACTTTCATATTTCCCCGACCAAGCCCGACTATGTCTCCACCTGCGGCTTGGAGGTGTTCCGGCGCTTCAAGGGCCTCAACCCCGAGATGGGCTTTGCCGACAACCTGGGCGTGATCGTCAACATGAAGGACGCCTACTCTTCGGTCGATGCCGACTATCAGCGCTGGCTGATGGAGAACCCCGACAACCTCTGTTTTTCCCAGGCCGTCCCGCGCACGAGCGCCCTGCAGGTGGCGGCCCAGCTCAGTCCCGTGGAACGGTCCTATGTCGCCAAATATCCAGGCGAATCCGGCGTCACCCTGCGCGCCCTGGCCGAGGAACTGATCGAGCGGCTGACCGCGGCCAATCGGGCGGCCCAAGCCAAGCCGCAGCCGGCGACCGCCAAGGCCAACCCGCCGCAAGCGCCGACCGGGCCGAAGGCCGCCGAACCGGCGCCCGCCACTCAGGCCGCGGCGCCGCCGCCGACACCGGCACGACCGGCTGCGGCCGCGCCGCCGATCCCGCCGCGGCCGGTGCCCGTTTCGCCGGTGGAGCCAGCCCGCGCCGTCGCCCCGCGCGTCGTGCGGGCCGTTGCCCCGCAAGCGAAGGCGGCCACCCCGCCGCCACCGCCACCGCAAAACAAGCCAACCTTGATCAAATAACGCGCGGCGGCACGCGCACGTTTCTGTACTGTCCCGCCGGGCGCGTTGCTAGGCTGGAGGGCGCGCCTCGGTGCGGGCTTGCCGGGGCTTGCGATGGGGGTGGTGCGTGGCGCGTTGACGGCCAGCCGCGGCGGTGGCGCCAATGAGGGCGGGAGGGATGATGGCAGCGACGGTCTTTGATTCTGCAATTTTCCGCGACACCTTCGCCACGCCTGCCATGCGCGAGATTTTCTCGGAGCCGGCGACGGTGGCGCGCTATGTCGAGGTCGAGGTGGCGCTTGCCCAGGTCGAGGCCAGGCTCGGCATCATTCCGCAGGACGCAGCCGACAGCATCAAGCGTCTGGCCAGCGCCAAAGACATCGACCTTCCTCAGTTGCGGCAGGCCACGAACGTGGTCGGCTACCCCATCGTCGGGCTGGTTGCCCAACTCGCCAAGCAATGCGGCGCGGCCGGGCGCTACCTGCACTGGGGTGCGACCACGCAAGACATCATGGATACCGCCGTGGTGTTGCAGATCAAAGCGGCCTTGGCGATCGTCGAGCGCGACCTGGCCGCGATCGATGGCGCCCTGACGGAACTCGCCAAGACTTTTCGCGGCACGGTGATGGCCGGCCGCACGCATCTGCAGCACGCGCTGCCGATCACCTTTGGCTACAAGGCCGCGGTGTGGCTCAGTGCGGTTCTGCGTCATCGCCGGCGGCTCGAAGAGATCAAGCCACGCCTATTGGTCGGGCAGTTCGCCGGCGCGGCGGGTACGCTGGCTTCGCTGGGCGACAAGGGGCTTGCCGTGCACGATGCTCTGATGCGGGAGCTCGGTCTCGGCAGCGCCGCCATGCCCTGGCATGTGGGCAGGGACAACGTGGCGGAAGCCGTCTCGCTGCTGGCCTTGATCACCGGCAGCCTGGCCAAGATCGCAACCGATATCATGCTGATGATGCAGACCGAGGTCGCGGAGGCATTCGAACCCTTCGAAGAGGGACGGGGCTCCTCTTCGACCATGCCGCAAAAGCGCAATCCGATCGCCTGCGAGCTGATTATCGCGGCCGCGCGGATCGTGCGCCAGCAGGCGGGACTGATGTTCGATGCGATGGCGGCGGATCATGAGCGGGCGACCGGCCCTTGGCACCTCGAATGGCTGGCCGTGCCCGAGGCCTTCCTGGCAACCGGGGCGGCGCTTGCGCAGGCGCGGGCCATGCTGGAGGGGCTGATCGTCGAGCCGGAGCGCATGCGGCGCAACCTCGAGCTGACGGGGGGCGCCATCGTCGCCGAGGCGGTGATGATGGCGCTGGCCGCCTACACCGGCCGGCAGGAGGCCCACCACATCCTTGCGCACGCCTCGCGCTCGGCGCTCGCCAACGGTAGGCCTTTGCTGGCCGAGCTCGAGCGCGAGGATAAGGTGACCAAGCATCTCGATGCCGCGCGCCTGCGCCAGCTGACCGACCCCGCCAACTATCTGGGTTCGGCGCTGGCCATGGTCGATCGCCTGCTGGCCGGACGCGGCCGCGCCTCCGGCTAACCGATTGCCACCTGTTGCCGAGACGCGCCGCAGCGCTTGTGGCCTCAGCGCTTGTGGTCGGGCAAGGCCAAGCGGATGTGCAGCTCGCGCAATTGCTTGGCGCTGACCTCGCTCGGCGCCCCCATCAGCAGGTCCTGCGCCTGTTGGTTCATCGGAAACATGATGACGTCGCGCAGGTTGCTGGCGCCTGCCAGCAGCATGACAATACGGTCGATGCCAGGCGCGATGCCGCCGTGCGGGGGGGCACCGTAGCTCAGCGCTTTCAACATGCCGCCAAACTTGGCCTCCAGCACCTCGGCTCCGTAGCCGGCGATGGCGAAGGCTTTGTACATGATGTCGGGCAGGTGATTGCGGATGGCCCCTGAGCTGAGCTCCACGCCATTGCAAACGATGTCGTACTGATAGGCTTTGATCTTTAGCTGGTCTTCGTTCGACTTGGCGGCCTCCAGCGCGGCCAGTCCGCCCTGCGGCATCGAGAAAGGATTATGGGAAAAGTCGATCTTCTTTTCTTCTTCGTTCCACTCAAACATTGGGAAGTCGACGATCCAGCAGAACTCGAAGCGGTTCTCGTCGATCAACTTCAGCTCGCGGCCAATCATGGTGCGGGCCTCGCCGGCGAACCGGTAAAACTTGTCCGGAGTGCCGGCGGCGAAGAACACCGCATCGCCGACCTTGAGGCCGAGCTCCTTTTGCAAGGCCTGGGTGCGTTCCGGTCCGAGGTTCTTGGCAATCGGCCCTGAGGCCTCCGCGCCGGCGCCGGCCTCACCCTCGCGCCAGAAGATGTAGCCGAGGCCGGGCTGGCCTTCGCGCTGCGCCCAGCCGTTCATGCGGTCGCAAAAGGCGCGCGAGCCGCCGCCCGGTGCCGGAATGGCCCAGATGCGCGCCTTGGGGTCCCGCTCGATCATGCCGGCAAACACCTTAAATCCCGAGCCGCGGAAATGCCGGGTGACGTCGCTCATGGCAATTGGGTTGCGCAGATCCGGCTTGTCGGTGCCGTACTTCCCGATCGCCTCGTCGTAGGCGATGCGCGGGAATTGCGCCGTGACCGGCTTGCCGTTGGCGAACTCTTCGAACACGCCGCGCATCACCGGCTCGACGGCGGCGAACACATCCTCCTGCTCGACGAAACTCATTTCCAAGTCGAGCTGATAGAACTCGCCCGGCGAGCGGTCGGCGCGCGCGTCTTCGTCGCGAAAGCACGGGGCGATCTGGAAGTAGCGATCGAAGCCGGCGATCATGATCAGCTGTTTGAATTGCTGTGGCGCCTGCGGCAGGGCGTAGAATTTGCCCGGATGCACGCGCGAGGGCACTAGATAATCGCGCGCGCCCTCGGGGCTCGAGGCCGTGAGGATCGGGGTCTGGAACTCGAAAAAGCCGGCCGCGCGCATGCGCCGCCGGATCGAGGCAATGATCTCGTTGCGCAGGATGATGTTGTTGTGCAGCGACGCTCGCCTCAGATCGAGGAAGCGGTATTGCAGCCGCAGGTCCTCGGGGTAGTCGGGCTCCCCGAACACGGGTACCGGCAGCTCCTTGGCGGCCGACAGCACCAGGATCTCACTGGCAAACACCTCCACCGCGCCGGTCGGCAGCTCCGGATTGACGGTGCCTTCGGGCCGATGGCGTACGCTGCCCTCGACGCGGATCACCCACTCCGAGCGCACGCTCTCGGCGACCTTGAAGGCGGGACTGTCGGGATCGGCCACGACCTGGGTGATCCCATAGTGGTCGCGCAGATCGATGAAGAGCAGCCCGCCATGGTCGCGCACCCGGTGCACCCAACCCGACAGGCGCACGGCGTTGCCGACGTCGGCTGCGCGCAGGGCGCCGCAGGTGTGCGAGCGATAGCGGTTAACGCGTCCGGGTTCGGAACCGCCAATTTTGCTTTCGGACATGGGACTTGCTGCCTTGTGCAATGGGGTTTGCAACAGGGGTTCGGGATCGTTTGCCGCGGAAAAGCACATGGGGGTAGCGCAAAGTCAAGGTTAGGTCTCGTTGGCGCTTGGGGCATCGGGAGGGGTCCTCGGGAGGGGTCCTCGGGAGGGGCGCTCGGGCTGGCTGTCGGCGCCACTCGGACGCGGCCTCAGGACGGCTGGGGGCCCCGCGATGTTGGCGCGGCTCGCCAGCCGGCGGAGGTCTCATTCTCGCACCCGGCCTCCCCGCGGCCGGAACCGGTGGCCCGGTCGGTGCGCCGGACTGGTCCAATTTCATGGGTTTGCCGGCGTGTGTGCCGATCCGCTGTTAAGCAACGGGCCCGCCGCCCGGCCCCGGCGCGGGGCCCTCGACGGGGCCGGCTCCCCCCAGCGGTCGCGACAATCGGCGAGGCTTGGGCTATAAGGCGGCGCTCATGCGCCCGATCGTCACAACCTCAGAGCTTGCCGAAGCTTGCGCACGCCTTCGCCAGCACGATTTTGTTGCCGTGGACACTGAATTCATCCGCGAGCATACCTTCTGGCCCAAGCTGTGCCTGATCCAGATGGCAAGCCCCGAGGAGGAGCTGATCGTCGACCCCCTGGCCGATGGTCTCGATCTCGCCCCCTTCTATCAGCTGATGGCGGATGAACGCGTCACCAAGGTGTTTCATGCCGCCCGGCAGGATCTCGAGATCGTCTGGACACAGGCGAGGCTTATTCCCCACCCCATCTTCGACACCCAGGTGGCCGCCATGGTCTGCGGCTTCGGCGAGGCCGTGAGCTACAGCAACCTCGTCAAGCAGGTGACCGGCAGTGATCTCGACAAGACCTCGCGCTTTACCGACTGGGCGCGTCGCCCGCTCTCCCAGCGCCAGCTGACCTACGCGCTCGGTGACGTCACGCACCTCAGGGACATCTATCGGCACCTGCGCGCCGAGCTGGAGAAGGAGGGGAGGGCGGGTTGGCTCGATGAAGAGATGGCCGAGCTGACCGATCCGAGGACCTATCAAACCACGCCCGAGGAAGCCTGGCGCAGGCTCAAGCTGCGCGTCAAGAACCGCAGGGGCTTGGCGGTGCTGATCGAGCTCGCCGCCTGGCGCGAGCGCGCGGCGCAGGCTCAGGACGTGCCGCGCAACCGTATTCTGCGCGACGAGGCCCTGTTCGACATCGCCAATCACGCGCCCGCCACCGCCGCCGAACTGTCCGAACTGAGAACATTGAGCGAAGGCTTCGCCCGCTCGACCCGCGCCAAGGAAATCCTGGAAGCCGTCAAGCGGGGACTGGCGCGCGATTTCAGCACCCTGCCGCCTTTGCGCTCCGGCCAGTCGCTGGCCGCCGACAAGGTGGCCCTGCTCGAACTCTTGCGCGTGCTGCTCAAGGGTTGCGCGGCACGTGAAAAGGTGGCGCCGCGCTTGATTGCCGACGGCGACGATCTCGAACGCATTGCCGTCGAGGAGCACCCGGATGTGGCGGCGATGAAGGGTTGGCGCTACGAAATGTTCGGCAGACAGGCCGAGCTCCTAAAAACAGGTGCCCTCGCCTTGAAGGTTGAGGCCGGCGAGGTCGTCACCGTTGAGCTGCCGCCGGCGGTGGGCGCGGCAACACAGGACGCGGCGTCGGCCGCCGCGCCCGTGCGCAAGCGCGGTGCCGGTTAGGCCTGCGGCCGGGTTGCCTCGAAGGCCGGCACCGCCTGGGCAAAGCCGTCGAGCCAGGCCACCAGTTTGGGATGGCCAGTGCGCCATTTGCCCTCGTGGCGAAAATCGAGATAGCCCAAGGCGCAGGCGAGCGTCAGGTGCCCGTAGTCGGGGCCCTGATCCCAGCTGGGCGGGCCGAGCTCGAGCCCGGCAAGGGCGCGATCGACCTTGCCTTGCTGGCGCTGCTGCCAGGGCTCATGCCATTTTTCTTGCGGCCGGAAGCGCTTCTCATAGACGAGCAGCAAGGCCGCATCGAGGATGCCGTCGCCGAGGGCGCCAAGCGTCAGCGTTTTGATACGCGCCACGCCGTCCTTCGGGAACAGCGCGGGAGCCGGCGCCTGGCTGTCGAGATATTCGCAAATGACGTGGCTGTCGTAGATCGCAAGCTCGCCCACCAGTAGCGCCGGCACCTTGGCGAGGGGATTGGCCCGATTGATCTCGGGGTTGTCGGGGACGTTGGTGTCGATCGGGACCATCTCGATGCGATCGGCCAACCCCTTCATGGCGGCGGCAATCCGGACCTTGCGGACATAAGGTGACAAAAGGCTCGACAGCAGCTTCATGGCAGGCGCCCTTTTTTGCGGCAGACATTGCGTTTTGTCGGATGGCACGGGTGGCGTCCAGGCAGAAAGATGGATGGTGCCCGGCCAAGGGCCAAGCAGCAATCAGATTCCGCAGAGCCGGCACCGGGTGGCCGCCACCGCGGCGCGGGGGGACCTAGCCCGCCACCACCGGGCGCAAGGAATCGACCAACAGCCGCAATTGGACGTCGGCGTCCGTGAGGCCAAGCTGGGCGGCGAACCAGTCGTGCACGAGCTGGCAGATTTTGTCGGGAGCCGCGCGCGCCAGCTCGCGCTCGTCGGAGAACAGCTGCATGTCCGCCTGGCTCCAGCCGAGCGACGTCAAGGCGGTGGCGAGCGTCTCATAGTCGGTCTTGCGCGGTTTCGGGTAGACGCGGGGCAGTTTGCGCCCGTCGGCGGCCGCCTCGAACACCGACACCAGTTGGGTTTGCAGACGTGCCGCGTGTGGGGAGCCCTGTAGCAGGGCAACAATGAGGGGGCTGGCTTCGCCCTGCGAGATGAAGGCAAAGCAGGCTTCCGTGCTCTGTTTGCGCAGCTCGGCGATGTTGTCATAAAAAGTGCTGGCGATGCGTTTCAAGTTCGGCAGACTAGCCGAGAGCGCATTGTCGGTTTGCTGCCGGCGCAGGGTGACCAAGGCGCGCCCCATCTGCTGGCCAATTTGGCTATCGTCTTTGCTCTGCTGGGTGAGTGCCGCGATCTCCTTCAGGCGCTCGCTATACCACTCGGGAAATTCGCGCTTGAGGATGCGCCACAGGGGCGTCGCCTGCAAATTGGCGTCCATCTGCGCCGCGTCGGGTCCGAAGCCCCGCAGTGGCGGCACGTCGATGCCGTTGCGATCGGTCGCGGCCATTACGGAGGTGGGCGACGGCGTGCCGAGGGCGCCGACGATCTTGCCAAGGTCGGCGCGCCAGACGTAGGCAAACCAGGCGCCGGTCAGAATGATGGCGACGAGGAGGAGGCGCTTGAGCAAGCGCCCGCCAAAGAAGCGGCGGCGCGGTTCAAGGTCATCGTCGCTGCCGGCGGCGGCGGCGGCGCGCTTGCCTGCATCGACCGCGTCCGCGCCGGGACGCATGGCATCGATGGACGTGGTGGCGACCGGCTTGGTCCCCGCCGGTGCCGAGGCTTCTTTGCGCCCGGCTGCGCCGGCCGCGCCGGCCGCCAACGCGGGAAACACGACCTGCGCCGGGCGCCAATCGGGGAAGCCCTCGCGCCAGAGCAAGTCTGTGGGCTGTAAATGGCCAAGCTCCACGAACTTGGCGAGCTCGGGGTCCGAGAGCGGCCCATACTGCTGGCTATCGCGAGCCAGATACCACTGATGTTGCGACGACGGCGCTGGCATGACAGTCATTCGAGCATCGGCTTGCCGTCAGGACGGCTTGGCTTCCCGTTTTTTCCCAGTTTCAGGGCACAGCTCCTCGGCGTCAATCGCCGAAGTCCCAAGGGGTTAGCAGCGAACGAAGGCCGAGGGAAGGCAAAGCCAAGACTGGGCGCCCGCACCGGCATCCCCCTTCGCGGCAGAATTTGGGCGCCTTGGCTTGAACCGCGCCAAGGCTGCAAGTTATAACCCGCGCCACAATAGCCAAAAAACGCTCAGGAGTAACGGATGGCGATTGAGCGCACCTTGTCGATCCTCAAGCCGGATGCCACGGCTCGCAACCAGACCGGCGCCATTAATGCCCTGATTGAGAAGTCTGGTCTACGCATCATTGCGCAAAAGCGGGTGCGCTGGACTAGGCAACAGGCCGAGAAATTCTACGAGGTGCACAAGGCGCGGCCGTTCTATGCCGACCTGGTCCGCTTCATGACATCGGGGCCCATCGTGGTCCAGGTGCTGGAGGGTGAAGAGGCGATCAAGACCTATCGCGACGTGATGGGGGCCACCGATCCGGCCAAGGCCGCCCCCGGCACCATTCGCAAGGAATTCGCCGAAAGCATCGAGCGCAATTCGGTGCACGGGTCCGACAGCGCGGAGAACGCACACCTCGAGATTGGCCTCAATTTCAAGGCCGAGGACATCGTCGGCTAGCCCACGGTAAGGGCCGCGGTCGGTGCAGACCCTCCCCGTTTGAGGCTGCCATATTCGCGCAAGCCAACCTGCGCAGCTTGCCAACCTGCGCAGCTTGCCTACCTGCCCAGTTTGCCGACCTGCGCAAGCTTGCCGGTCTCATGACCGGTCGCAGAGCCAAAGCCTTTATGCCTGCGCCGACCGGCTCGGCGAGGAGGAACGCAAGGCTGAGCGCAAGGCCGACTTCGGCGGCTTGGATGGCGCCTTACCCATGTGCTGTGGGCGGACAGTTCTGTGTGCGGACCGGCTCTGGAGGCGCCACTTTGCCGGCGTCGACTGGTCTCAGGGGTGCCCCGATCGCCGGGTCGGCCTTTCTCCGCGCGCACTTGGAGGACCGCAAAGGCGAGCGCGACACCTTGGACCGCGCCGTCTTCGACTGGGGCAGGCTCGGGTCCGTTGGTTGGCGGAGACCTGGTCCCCGAGCCCGGCCAAGCATGACCTGACGCGGCCCGGGGCGCCCTATGCTTGCGCACTTTTCAATGATCAGACGCATTAAATCGTCAGAAACGCACCATTGCGGCCTGGTTTACGGCATCTGAGCCGATGCTGCGGCCTGGGACGGATGTTCGCGATCTGCCGACCATTTCCTCGGCGCGGCATTTGTTGGCCATTGCCGCGAACTCGTTTAGCCTGGGGGCTGGGATCGCCGCTCTAGAAGGATGCCCATGAACGCCCGAGCCAAGATTGCCATTGGCCATTCGGTCTGTCCGCACGATTGTCCTTCGACCTGTGCGCTCGACGTCGAGCTGCTGGGCGACAACCGGATCGGCCGCGTGCACGGCTCGGCCGATCATAGCTACACGGCCGGTGTTGTTTGCGCCAAGGTCGCCCGCTACGCTGAACGCATCCATCATCCCGATCGTCTCCTGCATCCTTTACGGCGCAAAGGCGCCAAGGGCTCGGGCCAATTCGAGCGCATCGGCTGGGATGCGGCCCTCGACCTTGTGGCCGAAGCCCTGCTTGCGGCCGAGCGTCGCCATGGTTCGGAGGCGGTGTGGCCCTATTACTATGCCGGCACCATGGGCCTCATCATGCGTGACGGCATCAATCGCTTGCGCCATGCCAAACGCTATTCGGGGATGTATGCCACCATCTGCACGACTTTGGCCTGGACCGGTTACATTGCCGGCACCGGCCGCCTTGCCGGTCCCGATCCGCGCGAGATGGCCAAGTCCGATCTGGTCGTGATTTGGGGTACCAATCCCGTCAACACGCAAATCAACGTGATGACGCATGCCACCCGCGCCCGCAAGGAGCGCGGTGCCAAGATCGTGGCGGTCGACATCTATCACAACGGCACCATGCAGCAGGCCGACCTGGCGCTGTGCCTGCGTCCGGGCACCGATGGTGCGCTCGCCTGCGCCGTGATGCACGTGCTGTTTCGCGACGGTTATGCCAACTGGCCTTACCTGCAACAATACACCGACTGTCCGCGGGAGCTGGAGGCCCACCTGCGGTCGCGGACGCCCGAGTGGGCGGCCGCCATCACCGGGCTCAGCGTCGCCGAGATTGAGACCTTCGCCCGCATGGTCGGTACCACGCCCAAGACCTACTTCCGTCTCGGCTACGGCTTCGCCCGCTCGCGCAACGGTGCCCACAACATGCACGCGGCCTTGTGCATCCCAAGCGTCACCGGCGCCTGGCTGCACGAAGGGGGTGGCGGCTTCCACAACAACGGCGCCATCTATCACTGGAACAAGGCATTGCTCGAGGGCCTGGACGTGGTCGACCCCAATATCCGGGTGCTCGACCAATCGCGCATCGGCCCGGTGTTGACCGGCGATCCCTACGATATCAAGGACGGGCCAGCCGTCACCGCGCTCTTTGTTCAGAACATGAACCCGGTGCAGGTTGCTCCCGAGCAGCGCAAGGTCAAGGCCGGTTTCGCGCGTGAGGATTTGTTTGTGTGCGTGCACGAACAGTTCATGACGGCGACGGCCAAGATGGCCGACGTGGTGCTGCCAGCCACTATGTTCCTGGAGCACGACGATATCTACCAGGGCGGCGGCCATCAGCACATCATGCTCGGCCCCAAGCTGCTCGATCCGCCGGGTGAATGCCGCTCCAATCACGACGTCATCGTTGCGCTGGCGCAACGGCTGGGCGCCCGGCATCCGGGCTTTGCCATGTCGCCGCGCCAGATCATCGATTGGACCTTGCAGAAATCGGGCTGGGGCACGCTCGCGGACCTTGAGCCCAATAAGTGGATCGACTGCCAGCCCGACTTCGACACCGCCCACTATATTTCGGGTTTCCGCTACCCCGACGGCAAATTCCGCTTCAAGCCCGATTGGCAAAACGTGCCGGCGCCGCGCGCTAACGCCTGGATCGTCGAGCGTGGCATGCCGTCGCTGCCCGACCACTGGGACGTTGTGGAGAAGGCCGATGCCAAGCATCCCTTCCGCCTGGCCACCTCCCCGTCGCGCGATTACCTCAACTCGTCCTTCAACGAGATGCCGACCAGTCGGGCTCGACATGGCCGACCGCGCGTCAAGGTGCACCCGGAGGATCTGGCTGCCTTAGGGGTGGCGGATGGGGGGCGGGTGCGCATGGGCAACGAGCGGGGCGAGATCGTGCTGCCGGTCGAGGCTTTCCCGGGACTGCGCCGTGGCGTCGTGATCGTGGAATGCATCGCCCCCAACGATCAGTTCGAGGGCGGCGAGGGCATCAATACCCTGACCAGCGCCGATCAGCCCGGCCCCTATGGCGGCGCCGCCTTTCACGACAATCACGTTTGGCTCGAGGCGGCGCCACCGGCGCGTTGATCGGCCACTCAAGCCGAGCCTGCGTGGCTCTGATCGGGCCGCGAGCAGCGCGCCTATAAAATAGGCAGGAACGGCCGCCGCGAGCAGCGTCGGGCGCGCTGATCGCCCGGCAAATCCATGGAATCGCCTCATCTTGCGGCAGGCCCGTTCGGGCTGGCACGCTCGTTGCTCTTAACCACCTCTGGGGGGCCTGGTTGAGCCCTCGACCAGTCAACAGAGGTGTCTTGAAACCCATGAAGCGCACGATCCTACGAACAGCGATGGCGGCGTCCGTGGCCGCGCTCGCGAGCTTGCCGCTGGCCCCCAGCGCCAATGCCCAGGACACAATCAAGGTCGGCATCTTGCACTCGCTCTCCGGCACCATGGCCATCAGTGAGACCACGCTGAAGGACGTGATGCTGATGCTGATCGAGGAGCAAAACAAGAAAGGCGGCCTGCTCGGCAAGAAGCTCGAGGCCGTGGTGGTCGATCCCGCTTCGAATTGGCCGCTGTTTGCCGAGAAGGCCCGCGAGCTGATCAGCAAGGAGAAGGTGGCCTCGGTGTTCGGCTGTTGGACCTCGGTGTCGCGCAAGTCCGTGTTGCCGGTCTTCAAGGAGCTGAACAGCATCCTGTTTTATCCGGTGCAGTATGAGGGCGAGGAGAGCGAGCGAAACGTCTTTTATACCGGTGCGGCACCCAATCAGCAGGCCATCCCAGCCGTCGACTACCTGATGAAAGAAGAGCAGGTGAAGCGCTGGGTGCTCGCCGGGACCGACTACGTCTATCCGCGCACCACCAACAAGATCCTGGAAGCCTACCTCAAGGCCAAGGGCGTGAAGCCGGAAGACATTATGATCAACTACACGCCGTTCGGGCACTCCGACTGGCAGACGATCGTCGCCGACATCAAGAAATTCGGCTCGGCCGGCAAGAAGACGGCGGTGGTTTCCACCATCAACGGCGACGCCAACGTTCCTTTCTATAAGGAACTCGGCAATCAGGGCATCGCCGCCAAAGACATTCCCGTCGTCGCCTTCTCGGTGGGTGAGGAGGAGGTCGCCGGCATCGACACCAAGCCGCTGGTGGGCCATCTGGCGGCCTGGAACTACTTCCAGTCCATCAAGGATGCGCAGAACGACGAGTTCATCGCCAAATGGAAGGCCTTCACCAAGAACCCGAAGCGCGTCAGCAACGACCCGATGGAGGCCCACGTCATCGGCTTCAATATGTGGGTGAAGGCGGTCGAGAAAGTAAAATCCACCGATCCCGACAAGGTGATCGACGCCTTGCCCGGCATCGAGGCGGCCAATCTGACTGGCGGTGTGTCAAAGATGCTGCCCAACCATCACATCACCAAGCCTGTGTTCATCGGCGAGATCAAGGCTGACGGCCAGTTCGACGTGGTGTGGAAGACCGACGGGCTTGTCCCCGGCGATGCTTGGTCGAAGGAGCTGGAGGGTTCCAGGGATCTGGTGGCCGATTGGGTCGACAAGAAGTGCGGCAACTTCAACACCAAGACCAACAAGTGCGGCAGCTAGGCCGGCACGACACTTGATACCTTGGAGGCGGCGGTCAGCGCCGCCTCCTGCCATACCGGGAAACTAGGAGCATGCGGGTGAGCGAACGCTGGGCGGCGGTCGTACTGTGGCTTGCGCTGGTGCTGCTGGGCAGCCTCGGCGCTCAGGCGCAGAGCTACGAAAGCGCGCTTGAGAAGTTTGCCGGCGATTCCTACAACGATACCGATGCGGCCATCGCGGGCATCGCGGCCAGCGGCAACCCGCTGGCGGCCACCGTGATTGAGGCGCTGCAGGACGCGCGCCTGTTGTTCGGCGACGACAAACGCATCTACGTGCGCGACAAGGCCGGCAAGCTGATCGATGCGGCCAGCGGCAAGGCGGTCGAGGCCGCGGCGGCGCTGAAACCCGTGCGCATCAACAACCGCATCCGGCGCAGCATCGAAGCGGCCTTGGGAGGCCTTACCCTGCTTTCGGCCGATCCGGGCAAACGTCTGGAGGCGGCGCAGGCCGTCTTCAAATCCAAGGATGGCAAGGCCCTGCCGGCGCTGGAGCAGGCGATCGGCAAGGAAGGAGATCCCGGCATCAAGCGCGCGCTGGAGGAGGCCAGGGCGGCCGTGCTGCTTTATTCGCCCACCGCTACGGAGGGCGAGAAGCTCGAGGCTGTGGCGCAAATCCGCCGACGCGGTGATCAGGACGCGCGCGGTCTGCTCGCGGCACTTCCCGGCGATGCCTCCGTGTCCCTGCGGCGCACCGTTGCCGATGCCATTGCCGCCATCGACGACCGCCTCGCCGCCTGGAGCGTGGCGCAGAACCTCTGGTACGGCCTTTCGCTGGGCTCGGTGCTGCTGCTGGCCGCCATTGGCCTTGCCATCACCTTCGGCGTGATGGGCGTCATCAACATGGCGCACGGCGAAATGGTGATGCTGGGCGCCTATACGACCTTCCTCGTGCAGGAGGTGATCCGAAGTTCGGCACCGGGGCTGTTTGACTATTCGCTGGCGATCGCCATCCCCTTGGCGTTTCTGGCTGCGGGCCTGGTCGGAATTGCCATCGAGCGCGGCGTCATTCGCTTCCTCTACGGCCGCCCGCTCGAGACGCTGCTCGCCACCTGGGGCATTAGCCTGATCCTGCAGCAGGCCGTTCGCACCAGCTTCGGGCCGACCAATCGCGAGGTCGGCGCCCCCCATTTCATGTCCGGCGCCTTCGAGCTCGGTGGTCTGACGATCACCTGGAATCGACTTTGGATTATCGTGTTCGCCGGCATCATCTTCGCGCTGCTGCTGGCGGCCTTGCGCTTTACCACTTTGGGCCTGCACATGCGCGCGGTGACCCAGAACCGACGCATGTCCAGTGCCATGGCCATACCCACCGGTCGCATTGACGCCCTAACCTTTGCCCTGGGCTCCGGCATCGCCGGCCTGGCCGGCGTGGCGCTTTCGCAGATCGACAACGTCTCCCCAAACCTGGGGCAGGGCTACATCATCGATAGCTTTCTGGTGGTGGTGTTCGGCGGTGTCGGTAACCTCTGGGGCACCCTGGTCGGCGCGCTGTCGCTTGGTGTCGCCAACAAGTTCCTGGAGCCTTATGCCGGTGCGGTGCTCGGCAAGATCCTGTTGCTCGTCATCGTGATCCTGTTCATCCAGAAGCGTCCGCGCGGCCTGTTCGCGCTGAAGGGGCGGGCGGTGGAAGCATGATCACGCGCCGGCTCCTGGAAGCTCCCGACGGCCGCGGCCGTATCTTTCTCGCCATTCTGTTGGGCCTTGCCGTGGTGGTGCCGGTGCTCAACCTGGCGCTGCCACCCTCATCGCCTTTGCATGTGCCCACCTCGACGGTTGCCCTGTGGGGCAAGTATCTTTGCTATGCGCTGCTGGCGCTCTCCCTCGATCTCGTCTGGGGCTATTGCGGCATCCTCTCGCTCGGGCACGGGGCCTTCTTCGCGCTCGGCGGCTATGCCATGGGCATGTACTTGATGCGCCAGATCGGCAGCCGCGGCGTCTATGCCCATCCGGTGCTGCCGGACTTTATGGTGTTCCTGAACTGGCCGGAGCTGCCGTTCTATTGGTGGGGCTTCAACTGGTTCGCCTATGCCCTGCTCATGGTGTTTCTGGTGCCGGGCGCGCTCGCCTTCGTGTTTGGCTGGTTTGCCTTCCGCAGCCGCGTGACGGGGGTTTATCTGTCCATCATCACCCAGGCGCTGACCTATGCCCTGATGTTGGGCTTCTTCCGCAACAACCTGGGCTTCGGCGGCAACAACGGTCTCACGGACTTCAAGGACATCCTGGGCTTCAATGTGCAGGCCGCGCCGACGCGGGCGGCCTTGTTTGCCTTGTCCGCTCTGGCGTTGGCGGCGGGCTACCTGGTCGCCCAGATGGTGGTGCGCTCCAAGGCGGGCAAGGTCATGATCGCGCTGCGCGATGAAGAAAGTCGAACGCGCTTCCTCGGTTACCGGGTGGAGAACTACAAGACCTTCGTGTTCACATTGTCGGCCGCCATGGCGGCACTCGCGGGCGCGCTCTATGTGCCGCAAGTCGGCATCATCAATCCGAGCGAGTTCGCGCCCGCCAACTCGATCGAGGTCGTGATTTGGGTGGCGGTGGGTGGTCGCGGCACGCTGGTCGGGGCGGCCCTCGGGGCGGTCCTGGTGAACTATGCCAAGACCACCTTCACCACCGGACTGCTCGCCCCCTATTGGCTTTTCGCGCTGGGCGGCCTGTTCGTGCTGGTCACGATCTTCCTGCCCAAGGGCATCCTCGGCCTCTTGTCCAAGCGCGCGCTGCCGGCGCCGGCAGCCGCCGACTGGCCCTCACCGCGACCGGAACCGGCGGGCAAGAGCCCGTCGCTCGGGGGCCCAGCCTCCCACGAATTGAACCGCGACGCCCGCGCAACGGCTCGCCCGCCGGCGACCGGCTTGCCCCAGCCCGCCGAGTGAGCCCCATGGATCTGAGCTTTGCCAAGCCGCACGAGATCACGCCAAGCCTGCTCTATCTCGATGGCGTGACCGTGAGTTTCGACGGCTTTCGCGCGCTCAACAATCTTTCGCTCGATATCTCGCCCGGCGAAATGCGCGCCATCATTGGGCCGAACGGGGCCGGCAAGACGACGATGATGGATGTGGTGACGGGCAGGACCCGGCCGGACAGCGGCGCGGTGCTGTTCGACAAGGGTATCGACCTCACCAGCAAGGACGAGGCCGCCATTGCCCAGCTCGGCATCGGGCGCAAATTCCAAAAGCCCACCGTGTTCGACCATCACACGGTGGCAGACAACGTTTTGCTGTCGCTCAAGGGGGACCGCAGCGTGCGCGGCAACCTTGCCTGGTTTTCCACGGCGTACGAGGCCGAGCGCATCGGCGAGATCTTGCAGACCATCGGCCTCACCGGCCAGCGCCAGCGCCTGGCCGGTTCGCTCTCGCACGGCCAAAAGCAGTGGCTCGAGATCGGCATGCTGATCGCACAGGATCCCAAATTGCTGCTCGTCGATGAGCCGGTCGCCGGCATGACCGATGCCGAGACCATGACCACGGCCGAACTCCTCAAGGACATCGCCAAGGACCACACCGTCATCGTCGTGGAGCACGACATGGAATTCGTGCGCCGGCTTGGCGTGAAGGTAACCGTGCTGCACGAAGGCTCGGTGCTGGCCGAAGGCAGCATCGACGAGGTGAGCGCCAACACGCGCGTGGTGGAGGTGTATCTGGGGCGTTAGGCCTGCGAGGGCGGGTGGCAGGCCCGGCGCTGCCCGCGCGCCGGCTTCTTCACCGCCCCTTGACCATCTCGGGCCAGCCTGAGCCAGCCTGGGCCAGCTTGGGCGGGCGGGCTTGCGGAGTGCGGGCATTGAGGTGCAAGGGAATGCTGAGCGTCGAAAACATCGATCTTCATTATGGTGCCGCGCAGGCCCTTCGCGACGTTTCGTTGACGGCTGAACCGGGCAAGATCACCTGCGTGCTCGGTCGCAACGGCGTCGGCAAGAGTTCCTTGCTGCGGGCGATCATCGGTTTGCAGCCGGTCAGCCGTGGCCGCATCGTCTTCAATGGCGGCGAGGTCACCCGGCTGAAGACGCACGAACGCGCACGGCTCGGCATGTCCTACGTGCCGCAGGGTCGGGAGATTTTTCCCTTGCTGACGGTGCGAGAGAACCTGGAAACGGGCTACGCGCGCCTGCCGCGGCCAGATCGCAAACTTAAGAGCGAACTTTTCAATTTGTTTCCGGTGCTCAAGTCCATGCTTGGCCGGCGCGGCGGCGATCTTTCGGGTGGGCAGCAACAGCAGCTGGCCATCGCTCGCGCGCTGATGATGCAGCCGAAGCTGATTGTGCTCGACGAACCGACCGAAGGCATTCAGCCCTCAATCATCAAGGATATCGGCCGCGCCATCAGGTATCTGCGCGATGAGGGCAAGATGGCGATTATCCTGGTCGAGCAATACTTCGACTTCGCGCGCGAGCTTGCCGATACCTATGCGGTGATGGAGCGCGGCGAGGTGGTACTTGCCGGCGAGGGGAAAACCATGGTTGAGACCGAGGTTCGGCGCTACCTTACGGTCTGAGCCTGCAGCTTTGCAAAAAGGATCGTCGCCCGTGCTCCAGGCCATGCACTGGCTGCCGCGCAGCGAAGGATCGGTTCGACTGGACCTGGTCTATCGCGAGGGGCGCACGCGCCTGGCCGTGCTCGAGCAGAGCGGCGCTGCGCGCGTGCGATTTCCCAAGACTGGGCCGGGCGAGCCCTGCGAGGCCGTGCTCATCAATACCGCCGGCGGCTTGACGGGTGGCGACAGCCTCACAATCGCAGCCTCGCTCGGTGACGGCGCCAGCGCCGTGCTGACCACGGCCGCCGCCGAGAAGATCTATCGCGCGCGCCAAGACGCGGTCGCGATCTCCGTCGCGCTGTCGGTTGCCGGCAACGCCAAGTTGGCGTGGCTGCCGCAGCCAACAATCGTGTTCGACCGCGCCTGTCTTGAGCGTATGACGCGGGTCGACTTGAGCGCCGGGGCAACCTTCCTCGGGCTGGAGATGCTGATCTTTGGGCGCGCCGCCATGGGCGAAACGGTGCGGGAAGGCAGCCTGCGCGATGCCTGGCGGGTGCGCCGCCAGGGGGCTTTGCTGTTCGCCGACGCGCTGCGGCTCGAGGGCCCGATCGCCGAACTGCTCGCCCGACCTGCCGTGCTGGACGGCGCCGGCGCCACCGGGCTCTTGCTTTATGCGGCGCCTGCTGCACAGGAGCGCCTCGAAACTGCGCGCGCCATCCTGCACTCTGCGGGCGCTGCGGCGGGCGTCAGTTACGTCAACGGCGTGCTGGTGGCGCGGGCTGCGGCTGCGGACGGGCGCAGCCTCAAGGCCAAACTGGCGCCGCTCATCGAAGCGTTGCACGGCCAGCCGCTGCCGCGCGTTTGGGCCTGCTGAAGAGCCGGGGTGAGAGATGAACCTGACTGCGCGCGAAAAGGACAAGCTCTTGATTTCCATGGCCGCCCTGGTCGCGCGACGCCGGCTCGAACGCGGCGTCAAGCTGAACTATCCAGAGGCGGTAGCGCTGATCTCGGATTTCCTAGTCGAGGGCGCGCGCGATGGTCGCAGCGTTGCCGACCTGATGGAAGCCGGTGCCCATGTGGTGAGCCGGGAGCAAGTCATGGATGGCATCGCCGAGATGATCGCCGATGTGCAGGTGGAAGCGACCTTTCCGGACGGGGTCAAACTCGTCACCGTCCACCAGCCGATCCGATAGGAGTGCAACAGGTGCGAAGAGGCCGGGGTGGTGGCGCACCGAGGTGGACCAAGCGGGCGTTGATTGCGACCGGGTGCCGTGTCGCTGAGCCCGGTGCGGGGAGCGTTCGGGCGGGGCGCAGCACGTCGCCATCGCGCGCCCCCGTGCAGCGTTCTTAAGGAGGTGGGCACGTGGTTCCAGGCGAAATCATTAGCGCCGCCGGCGATATCGAGATCAACGCCGGCCGCCAGGTCATTACGCTGTTGGTTGCCAACACCGGCGACCGCCCGATCCAGGTGGGCTCGCACTATCATTTTGCCGAGACCAACGGCGCGCTCAAATTCGACCGTGAGCAGGCGCGCGGCTTTCGCTTGGACATTGCCGCAGGCACGGCGGTGCGCTTCGAACCAGGCCAGACGCGGGAGGTCACCCTGGTGGCCTTTGCCGGCCGACGCCGCGTCTTGGGATTTCAAGGTGCCGTGATGGGGGAGCTCGACTGATGCCGATGAAGCTGTCGCGCCGGGCCTACGCCGATATGTTCGGTCCCACCACCGGCGACCGCGTGCGCCTCGCCGATACCGATCTGATCGTCGAGGTCGAGAAGGACCTCACCAGCTACGGCGAAGAGGTAAAGTTTGGCGGCGGCAAGGTGATCCGCGACGGCATGGGGCAGAGCCAGGTTTGCCGCGCCGATGGTGCCGTCGACACCGTCATCACCAACGCGCTCATCATTGATCACACGGGGATCTACAAGGCCGACGTCGGTCTTCTCGACGGCCGCATCGCCGCGCTTGGCAAGGCCGGCAATCCAGATACGCAGCCCGGGGTCGACATCATCATCGGCCCCGGTACCGAGGCGATCGCCGGCGAAGGCAAGATCCTGACGGCGGGGGGCTGCGACAGCCATATCCACTTCATCTGTCCGCAGCAGATCGAAGAGGCGCTCAACTCCGGCATCACGACGATGATCGGCGGCGGCACCGGTCCCGCCACGGGCACGGCGGCGACGACTTGCACGCCCGGCCCCTGGCATTTGGCGCGCATGCTCGAGGCCGCCGATGCCTTCCCCATGAACCTGGCCTTCGCTGGCAAGGGCAACGCCTCCGATCCCAAGGCGTTGGTGGAAATGATCACCGGCGGCGCCGCTTGCCTCAAACTGCACGAGGATTGGGGAACCACCCCGGCCGCCATCGACTGCGCGCTGGCGGTGGCCGACGATCACGACGTGCAGGTGATGATCCACACCGATACGCTGAATGAGTCTGGTTTCGTCGAGGATACGATTGCCGCCTTCAAGGGCCGCACCATCCATGCCTTTCACACCGAAGGCGCAGGCGGAGGCCATGCGCCCGATATCATCAAGGTGGCCGGGCTCAGGAATGTTCTGCCCTCCTCGACCAATCCGACGCGACCGTTCACGGTCAACACGCTGGAAGAGCATCTCGACATGCTCATGGTGTGCCACCACCTCGATGCCAATATCCCCGAGGACATCGCCTTCGCCGAAAGCCGTATCCGGCGCGAGACGATCGCGGCGGAGGACATCCTGCACGATCTCGGCGCCCTCTCGATGATCTCCTCCGACAGCCAGGCGATGGGGCGCGTGGGGGAAGTCATCATCCGCTGCTGGCAGACGGCGCACAAAATGAAGACGCAGCGTGGGCAGCTCAAGGAGGATCGGCCGGGCAACGACAACTTTCGCGTTCGCCGCTATATCGCCAAGTACACCATCAATCCCGCGATCGCACAGGGCATTGCGCACGAGCTGGGGTCCCTGGAGGTCGGCAAGCGGGCCGACCTGGTGCTGTGGAACCCCGCCTTTTTCGGGGTGAAGCCCGATCTGGTCTTGCTTGGCGGTAGTATCGCCGCCGCCCCGATGGGAGATCCCAATGCATCGATCCCGACGCCACAGCCAGTGCACTATCGGCCGATGTTTGCCAGCTTCGGACGGGCGGTGGCCTCCTCGGCGGTGACCTTCGTCAGCGCGGCGGCCGCCGCCGGCGGCCTTGCCGGCAAACTCGGCCTCGCCAAGCGACTGCTCGCGGTGAAAAACACCCGCGGCGGCATCTCGAAGAAGTCCATGCTTCTCAACGACGCCACACCCAACATCGAAGTCGATGCCGAAACCTACGAGGTGCGCGCCGACGGTGAGCTTTTGACCTGCGAGCCCGCCAAGTCGCTGCCCATGACGCAGCGCTATTTCTTGTTCTGAGGCCCCCAGCCGCGTGGCAACCGGTGCGAGCGGCGGTTTTTAAGCGCTTGCGAGGTGAGGCGGGGCGGCGTGGCCGGTCGCGGGTGCCAAACACGAGGTGCCAAAGACGAGGTGCCAAAGACGAGGTGCCAAAGACGAGGTGGAAGAGATGCTGCGAGCCACTGAAATCGTGCCGGCCGGCCAATGGCTCGGGCCGCCCGCCGACGTCGTGCGCCTCGACTACGACCGGCGCACCCGCCGGCGGATAGCGCTCTCGGGCAACGCCGGCCTCGTCTTCCTATTGGATTTGGCCAAGGCGCCCGTGCTCGCCGCCGGTGACGGCCTCAAGCTCGAGGATGGGCGTATCGTCGGCGTCGAGGCCGCCGCCGAGCGCCTGCTGGAAATCGTCTGCGGCGATGCGCGGGCGCTGGCCCGCATTGGCTGGCATCTGGGCAACCGGCATTTGCCTTGCGAAATCGGCGAGGGCAGCCTGTTGATCCGGGCAGACCACGTCATTGCCGATATGGTTCGGGGCCTCGGCGCCAGCGTTCGCGAACACGAGGGCCCCTTCAACCCGGAAGGCGGTGCCTACGCGACGGCCTCGCACGCCTCCCACCACGGCCAAGGTCACGGGCACGGCCACCACCATGATCACTCCCTAAGTCGGGCCTCAGGCCTGGCCTCAAGCCGGCAAGACCGAGACAACGAGCGCTGATGGCGGGATCGGAGCACAATCGCGCGGCCTGGCGCGGGGGCGGGGAAGGCGCGGGGCCCGGGGTTATGCCGCCGGTCGGGGAGCCCGCAGCCGTGGCGCGCAGCGTCGACGGGCGGCTGCAAGCTGCCGCGGCCGCCGACCTCAGCCGCCTGATGCTATGGCTGTCGCCGGCGTTCCCGGTGGGCGGTTACAGCTATTCGCATGGACTGGAGTGGGTGGTGGAAGGGGGCCGCATCAGGGATGCTGCGGCGCTCGAGGGTTGGATTGCAGATGTGCTGGTGCACGGTGCCGGCTGCAGCGATCTCATCTTTTTCGCCGAGGCCTGGCGTGCGCTAGCTGCCGCCGACACGCCACGGCTCCGGCACGTCGCCGAGCTGGCGGCGGCCTTTGCCGTTTCGGCGGAACGGCGGCTCGAGACGCTGGGGCAGGGCACGGCCTTCCTCGCCGCCGTTGGCACGGTGTGGCCGCACCCCGCGCTTCTGGCCGCCTTCCAAGCAGGCGCCGAGATCGCCTATCCCGTTGCCGTCGGCGCCAGCACGGCGGCGCACGGGCTGCCGCTTGCGGCTTCGGCGCACGCCTTCCTGCAGGCGTTTGCGGCCAATCTCGTCTCGGCCGGCGTGCGGCTGGTGCCGCTCGGCCAGACCGATGGCCTGCGCGTGCAGGCCCGGCTCGAGCCCTTGCTGCCAAGGCTCGTTGCCACCGCCCTGGCGGCCCGGCTTGAAGACGTCGGCGGCGCCGCCATCCTGGTCGACATCGCCTCGATGCGGCACGAGACCCAGTATACGCGGCTCTTCAGGTCATGAAGGAGGAGGTATGGCAAAATCACCCAACGGTCCGCTGCGGGTTGGCATCGGTGGTCCGGTCGGCTCGGGTAAGACGGCCTTGATGGAAGGGTTGTGCAAGGCCTTTCGCGACCGTTACGACATCTGCGCCATCACCAACGACATCTACACCAAAGAGGACGCCCTGATCCTCACTCGCGCGGGGGCCTTGCCCGAAGCGCGCATTCTGGGCGTCGAGACCGGCGGCTGTCCGCATACGGCGATCCGGGAGGATGCGTCCATCAATTTGGCCGCCGTCGCACAAATGCAGCGCGCCTTTCCCAAGCTCGACCTGGTGCTGATCGAATCCGGCGGCGACAACTTGGCCGCCACCTTCTCGCCCGAGCTGGCCGACCTCACCATCTACGTGATTGATGTCGCCCAGGGCGAGAAAATCCCGCGCAAGGGTGGCCCCGGCATCACCCGTTCGGATCTGTTGGTCATTAACAAGACGGACCTGGCCCCGCATGTGGGGGCTTCCTTGGCCGTGATGGCAAGCGACACCAAGCGCATGCGCGGCGAGCGGCCTTTCGTCTTTAGCAACCTGAAGACGGGCGAGGGCGTCCCGGCCATCGCCGGCTTTGTCGAGCGCCAAGGAGGCCTCGGCTAGCTCCCTGCCTTGGTGGGCGGCGCTGCGCGCGCTGGCGGCCTGTCGTGCGCGCTTGCCGCGCGGGCGGCGTCACGGCTGCTTGGCCAAGCGGCAGGCGTTGATCGCCGAGGCCCAGGTTTCATTGCCAGCAATATTGGTGGCAAAGCAATCGAGCGTTTGGCGCGCATTGCGCGAGCCGGCGCAGAGGATCAAGGCATTCGAGACCGTCCAGGTAGTGCCGGTTCCCCAGCTAATCTTGCCCCGCATCAGTTCATCAAAGCAGCGCGCCGGCTCGACGGACGTCTCCGCGCCGTGACAAAGCTGCGCCAAGCTGCCCTCCGGCCAAACGCGTGATCCCTTGGGGCCTAGCCGCACCCTGCCCTGAACCGCTTGCGCACAGGGCGTGGTGGCGCGCGCCGACAGGGGCGTGGCCGGCGGCGGCGCGCTGGCTAACGGCGCGGACGCGGCCTGGGGCTCGACGGCGGCTACCGGCCGGGTGGGCTCGGCTGCCGCCTCCCGTTTGGCCTCCGCAGGCGGCGCGAGCAAGGCTTGGGGCTCGACGGCGGCCACCAGCGCGGCGGGCCCGCTTGTCGCCTCCCGCAGCGCCTCGGCCTGGGAGGCGCGCAGGGCCTCGATCTCCGTGCGAATGGCCTTGAGCATGGTGTAGGCGCCCTCAAGCTCGGTGGCTTGCTTGCCCTTTTCCTGTTTGAGTTCGGCCAGCTGCTCGCGGGCGGCGGCGGCCTCGGCGCTGGCCGCAATGGCGGCGGCCGCCTGGCGTGACCGCTCGCTTGCCGCCTCAGCCTGCACGGCCTCGAGGGCGGCCTGGGCGCGGGCGCCGGCCGCGTTCTCATCGCGCAGCAGTTGCTGCGCCTCGCGCAAGGCCTTGCTGGCCGCCTCCTTGTCGCGGGCCGCCTGGGCCAGCTGCTCGGCGAGCCGCCGCTCGGCGGCGGTGAGCGCTTCCTTCGCCTCGCGCCGTTCGCGCGCGGCCTCCGTTTCCAAGCGTTGCGCGGTCTGGCGCGTCTCGGCCGCGGTGGCGCTGCTCTGCGACAGGTGTGTCTCTGCATCGGTGGCGCGGGTTTCCGCCGCCAACCTGCGCGCCTGCTCCTCGGCCAGTTTTGCCGTCGCCTCGGCAAAGGCCGCCTCGGCCGCCAGCCGGCGGCCGCGCTCTTCGGTGAGCTGCCCGGCCACATTGCCGGCGACAGCTTGCGGGGAGACCGGGCCGCCGGCGGCGGGCTGGTCGCTGGCACTTTGGCCGCGCTCAACCGCGACGGTCATGGCCGTGCCGGCTTCGAAGGCGCCCTGCGTATAGGCCTCGTAAAGCATCCAGCCGGCTGAAAGGGCCCCCAGCATGATGACGATGACAAGGCTGCGCGCGAACAGGCTCCGTTTCTCATCCCGGCCGCTGGCTGCGAGCCGGGTCGGCGCTAGGGCGGCGCGCAGCGGCGCCGAGACGTCCGGCGGAGCGCCCAAGCCGTAGTCCTTGGTGCCGAAGCTCCAAAGGTGCCCCTCGGGGTCGCGGCAGGTATAAAAGCGGCCGCCCAAACCATCGCCCTGCGGCTCGAGCTCGACCTTCGCGCCGGCCGCTTTGGCGCGTTCGCAATGCAGCTCGGCATCGGGGATCGGCAGATAGAGCACGTGTGTGTTGCCGCCGCCCACCGCGCTCGGCTCGACCATGAGATCATCAAACACCGAGTTGGAGACGGGGCGCACGAGAACGCCGCTGTCACCCAGCCGCAGCAGGATGTATTTGACGTGGTCGTCGGACTCCTGGGCACTCTCGTGCTCACGGAAGCCGAAGGCGTCGCACAACCAGCGCGCCGCGGCGCCGGGATTTCGATACCGCAAGACCGGCGTCATCGTTGTTACATACTGCCACGTCGTGGGCCGCGTCGGCTCCGCGCTCGTGCGCAATGCCCCAAATGGACAAGGAGCATCAAAAGCTGCCCACGTTCTGGTTAGTTGACCCCTAGAGTTACGAGTTTGGACGAGGATCCTGCCCGTGTCCAGTTCTGCCGTCGGATCGGCCCGCCCGCGAGCGCTGGCACAGCGGCCGGTCGGGCTGGCGCGCGCGGGGGATGGTTTGGCGTCCTGCCATGCCCGGCCGTGCGCAGGGCCAAGCCTCTTCCCAGGCGGTCGCGGCCAGGTAACATCTGCCTGGCGAAGTAACATTTGCCCGGCGACGCCCGGTCAAGGCATGGTCCGGCCACGAGCCGCACGCGGCAGCAACAAGGAGGCACTTTCGACGATGGCCCAATCCGCCGTTTCCTATCTCAACCCGCCGAGTGCCCCGCCGGTGCAGGGCATGTATTCGCACGTTGCGCGCGTCGCGCCCGGTGAGCTTGCCTTCATTGCCGGCCAGGTGGCCATCGATGCCAAGGGAAGCGCCGTCGGCGTAGGGGATGTGCGCAGCCAAGTCGAGCAGGTGTTCGCCAATCTCGGGGTCATTCTCGGTGATCTCGGCGTCGGCTTCGAGGCGGTGGTGCAATTCACGACCTACCTCACTCGCGCCGACAGCATCCCGGCCTTCATGACGGCCCGCGGCGAAATTTTCCCGAAGCTGTTTCCGGGCGGCAAATACCCGCCCAATACGCTGCTGGTGGTCGACCGGCTGGTGAAGCCCGAATTTTTGTTGGAGGTCGAGGCGATCGCCCGGCTGGCGAGCTAATGGCACGCGCGCGCCAACCCGCCGCTGCTCGGCGCCAGCAACGAGAACAAAATCGTGCTCGAGATTGAAGGCCTCACCTGCTGCTACGGCAAGGTCGTTGCCGTCCGTGAGTTGTCGCTCAGGGTGGGTGAGGGCGAACTCGTCAGCCTGATCGGCGCCAACGGGGCGGGCAAGACCACGACGCTCAAGGCAGTGTCGGGCCTCATTCAAGCCACGGCCGGGCGCGTCACTTTTCTGGGCCAAGACATCACGCGCGCCAGCGCGCGGCGCATTCTCGCGCTTGGCATGGCGCATTGCCCCGAGGGGCGTCGCATCTTTCCCTACATGAGCGTGCGCGAGAACCTGGAAATGGGCTGCTATTTGCGCCGCGACAAGGCCCAGATTGCCGCCGATCTGGAAGGGCTCCTCGCACGCTTTCCGATTCTGCGCGAGCGGGCCGAGCAGGCGGCCGGCACCTTGTCGGGCGGCGAGCAGCAGATGCTGGCGATTTCGCGCGCGCTGATGTCACGCCCCAAACTGGTCTTGTTCGACGAGCCGTCACTGGGCCTCGCACCGAACCTCGTCGAGCGCACCTTCGAGATTATCAAGGAGATCCGCCGCCAGGGCACGACGGTGGTTATGGTCGAGCAAAATGCCTATGCAGCGCTCGAGCTTTCCGACCGCTCCTACGTGTTGGAGCAGGGCCGCGTCACGCTGACGGGGACCGGGGGCGCCCTGCTCAACAACCCGCACGTCAAGAGCGCTTATCTCGGCGCCTGAGCGGAGCCTTGCAGTTAAGGCAATTTTGGCGGACCATCGCGGAAATGAGCGCACCCCCTTTTTGGCGGGGCCAGTCAAGGAGCGATTGAGCGATGGCGTCTGCGATCAAACTTGGCAATATCACCATCCACCGTGTGGTCGAGCAGCAGGCGCCGATTTTCGATGCGCTGGAGTTCTTTCCCAGCCTCAGCAAGGAGCTGTTGGAGGAGAACCGGTCCTGGCTGGAGCCAACCTTCATAGATCCCGCCACCGGCAAGCTCGTGCTGTGCATTCAGAGCTACATTGTGCAAACGCCCCAGCACACCATCATGATCGATACCTGCGTCGGCAATCACAAGCCGCGACCGCAACGCCCGATGTGGAACATGCTGAACAGCGACCGCTACGAAAAGGGCCTGGCGGCCACCGGCCTCACCTTGAACGACATCGACTACGTCATGTGCACGCATTTGCACGTCGATCACGTGGGATGGAACACGCGCCTGGAAAATGGCCGCTGGGTTCCCACGTTCCCGAAGGCCAAGTACGTGTTCGCCGAGCGTGAACTGGCGCACTGGACGAAGAAGCAGCAGGAGGATCCCGCCAACCATCCCTGGATCACGGATTCCGTCCTGCCCATCGTGGAAGCCAGGCGCACAGAAATCGTCAAGAGCAACCACACCTTGAACGATCTGGTGCAGCTCATTCCCACCCCAGGCCACACCATCGATCATTTTTCGGTTCAGGTCGGCAAATCCGGCCAGGATGCCGTCATCACCGGCGACATGATCCATTCGCCGATCCAGGCGCGCTATCCAGAACTCGGCATGCGCGTTGACTATGACTCCAAGCAAGCGGGCGTGTCTCGGCGCGAACTGTTCGGCCGCTTCTGCGATACGCCGACGCTGTTCTGCATGGCCCATTTCCCCTCGCCGTCGACCGGCCGCATGACGCGTTGGGACGACGGCTTCAAATTCATCTCCAGCTGAGGGACGAAAAACCAAGCGCCTCACCCCGTGGCCGCTTGCGGCCGCCCTTCGACGTGACCGGCAACCACTGAAACAGGAGAATGCCATGCGTGCGATCCTTGCCTACCTCACCGCCAAACCCGGCAAGGAAGCCGAATTTGCGGAGAAGATGACGGCACAGG
>DATMZT010000045.1:0-5024 GCA_035573335.1 Hyphomicrobiaceae bacterium
CCGGAAGGACAGAGACCCTCGACGAGGGGGCCTTCCTGGCCCTACGCTAAGGACGGCCGCAAGGTGAGCGAGGACGTGCCAGACCCAGTTGGAGGACACATGAAGACCCCGGACGCCATTGCCGAGATCCTGAAGCGTGAAGAGGTTGAATGGGTGATCGGCTATCCGGTCAACCACATCCTGGAGCGCGCCGCGGCCGCGGGCATCCGCCCCATCATCGTGCGCCAGGAGCGGACCGGGCTGCACATGGCCGATGCCATCTCGCGCGTCACCTCCGGGCGCAAAGTCGGCGTCTTCTGCATGCAGCACGGGCCGGGCAGCGAGAATGCCTATGGCGGCGTTGCCCAGGCCTACAGCGAATCGATCCCGATTCTGGTGATGCCCATGGGCTATGCCCGCCACCTCGCCCATGTCAGCCGGAACTACAATTCTAGCCTCAGTATGCGCAACATCACCAAGTCAGCCGAACCGGTGACGGCGGCCAAGGATCTGGCGGGCATCTTCCGCCGCGCCTTTACCCAGCTCAAAAGTGGACGCGGCGGTCCCGTGCTGGTCGAGGTGCCGGTCGACGTGTTCGCCGAAGAGATCGACAGCATCGATCACGTGCCCGGTCCGCGCTTGCGATCAGGTCCAGACCTGGAGGCCGTGCGCCAGGCCGCGGCGATGCTCCTGAAGGCGAAACGTCCCGTACTCTATGCCGGACAGGGCGTGCATTGGGCGGAGGCCTGGGACGAACTCAAGGCGCTGGCCGAGCTCCTCGCCATTCCTGTCTGCACCAGCTTGGAAGGCAAGAGCGCCTTTCCCGAGACGCACCCGCTGGCGCTCGGTTCGGGCGGTCTCGCCATCCCGGGTTCGGTGCACCACTTCCTCAAGGAAGCGGACCTGATCTTCGGCATCGGCTGCAGCTTCGGGCAAACGAACTTCGGCGTGGCCATGCCGAAGGGCAAAACCGTCATCCATGCCACGCTGGATGCGGCCGACATCAACCTCAACGTCCCCTGTGCCTTGGGCGTCCTGGGCGATGCCAAACTGGTGCTCGCGGCCGTCCTCGACGAACTGCGGCGCAGCCAGAAGAGCCCGCGCGATGCCGGCAAGGTGGCCGCCGAAATCCGCGAGGTGCACGACGCCTGGCTTGCCAAGTGGATGCCGAAGCTCACCGAGGACGCCGCTCCCCTCAACCCCTATCGCGTGCTCTGGGACCTGCAGCAGACCGTCGACGTCGCCAATACCATTATTACCCACGATGCCGGCAGCCCACGCGACCAGCTCTCCCCGTTCTGGCGGCCGACGACGCCCTTGTCCTATTTGGGCTGGGGCAAGACCACCCAGCTCGGCTACGGTTTGGGGCTCGCCATGGGGGCCAAGCTCGCCAAGCCGGACAAGCTCTGCATCAACGTGTGGGGCGACGCGGCCATCGGCTTTACGGGCATGGATTTCGAGACGGCGGTGCGCGAGCGCATCCCCATCCTTTCCATTCTGCTCAACAATTTCTCGATGGCGATCGAGCTCAAGGTGATGCCGATTTCGACCGAGAAGTATCGGGCAACCGACATTTCCGGCGACTACGCGGCGATGGCGCGGGCCTTCGGCGGCTACGGCGAGCGCGTCGAGAAGCCGGGCGACATCGTCCCGGCGATCAAGCGCGGCATCGCGGCGACCGAGAAGGGGCAGCCGGCGCTGCTCGAGTTCATCACCAGTAAGGAAGTGACCGTCTCCAGGTTCTAAGGCCGTGAGCCGCGGCCCAGACTTGGCAACGCAGTCATTGGCAAAGAGCGGCTCGGGCAAGGCGCGGGCCGCGGCAGTGCGGCGGCGCGGCATGCTGGCGCGGCCGGGCGGTGGCCTTTATTACGAAGTCACCGGCGAGGGTCGTGCGATCGTGTTTGCGCACGGCCTTGGCGGCAATCACGCCTCCTGGTGGCAGCAGGTCGCGCACTTTGCCACAGGCTATGCCTGCGTGACCTTTGCCCACCGCGGCTTCTCCCCATCTTCGGCGATTGCCGGTGGGCCCGACCCCGGCGACTACGCCGAAGACCTCGCCGCCCTGATCGATCATCTTGGCCTTGCCGAGGTGGCAATCGTCGCCCAATCCATGGGCGGTTGGACGGCCATCGAGTATGCCGCGCAGGGCAAGGGGAAACTGGGCGCCCTCGTGCTTGCCGCCACCACGGGAAGCATCGATCCCGCTTGCCTCGATGAGTCCGAGCCCTGGCGCCAACGCCTTGAGGATTGGCGTCAGGCCAGCGAAACGGTGCGCGGTGAGCTCATGCGGGACAATATCCACCTCGCCTGCGGCGCGCGCATGGCCCGCGAGCAGCCGGCCCTGCATCTGCTCTATTGCCACATCGATGAGGCGAATGCCGGCCTCGACAAGGAGGCGTTGCGGGCCCGGCTGCTGGCCGCGCGCAGGCGCGCGCCCGCCGAGCTCGGCGCGGTGGTCTGCCCGATCCTCTTGCTTTCGGGGGACGAGGATATCGTCATGCCGCCCTTTGCCGCCGATGCGCTTGCCGCGCTGCTGCCGCGCGCCGAGGTGACGCATATTGCCGATGCCGGCCATTCGGCCTATTTCGAGCGAGCCCAGGTTTTCAATCGGCGGGTTGCCGATTTTCTCATCACCTGCGGCTGGGCACCGACGCGCGCCTGAGGCCAAGCAGATTGTGATTGTGGAGAACAAGCGATGAAAGCTGCCGTGCTCGGCGAAAACGGGGTCGAGATCCGCGAGCTTACAAGGCCGGTTCCGGGACCATCGCAGGTGCTGGTGAAAGTGCGTGCCGCAGGCCTCAATCGGGCCGACTTGATCATGGCGTCGGGGGCGCGTCACGGCAACGCCGGCGGACCCGGCACCGTGCTCGGGCTCGAGTTCGCCGGCGAGGTCGAGGCGGTCGGCAGCGAGGTGACATCGGTTCGACCGGGCGAGCGCGTGATGTGCTCGGGCAACGGCGGCTACGCAGAGTATGCGGTGGCGGACTGGGGCCGCGTTTCGCCGATCCCAGCCAACAACATGGGCTACGAAGCGGCGGCGACGCTGCCCGTAGCCTTGCAGACCATGCACGATGCCGTGGTGAGCAACGGGCGGCTCAAGGCCGGTGAAGCCGTGCTGATTCAGGGTGCCAGCTCCGGTGTGGGGCTGATGGGCCTGCAAATCGCCAAGCTCAAGGGTGCGCGCCTCGTCATCGGCACCTCGACCAACGCCGCCCGCCGTACGCGGCTCGCCGAGTTCGGCGCCGACCTTGCGGTCGACACGACAGAGCCCAATTGGTCGGCCCGCGTGTTGGAGGCTACCGATGGTGTGGGCGTGGATCTCATTGTCGATCAGGTGTCCGCCAGCGTCGCCAACGAAAACCTGAAGGCGACCGCCATTCGCGGGCGCATCGTCAACGTCGGCCGGCTCGGAGGTTTCAAGGGTGAATTTGATTTCGACCTGCACGCGCTGCGCCGTATCGACTACATCGGCGTCACCTTCCGCACGCGCACGGTCGAGGAGGTCCGCGAGATCGTGCGGCGCATGCGCGCGGATTTGTGGAGCGACATCGAGGCGGGTCGACTGCGGCTGCCGATCGACCGTACCTTTTCGCTCGATCAGGCCGCCGCGGCGCTGGCGCACATGCGCGCCAACGCGCATTTCGGCAAGATCGTGCTGACGATGTGAGCTTGCCGGCGTATGCTGCAAGCGTTCGACAGTTCGCAAAAAAGGCTTGTTCGATAATGGTCCAAGAGCGCAAAGGTCCGCTGTCCCGCTTCAAGGTGATCGATTTGACCCGCGCCCGCGCCGGGCCGACGGCGGCGCGCCATTTCGCCGATTGGGGCGCCGACGTCATCAAGGTCGAGATGCCCATCGAATCGGAGGAAGATGGGCTGGGCGGGTCCCGGCACGGCCCCGATTTTTTCAATTTGCATCGCAACAAGCGCAGCCTCGCCCTCAACCTCAAGACCCCCGAAGGCGTTGCGATCCTCAAGAAGCTGGCCGAGACCGCCGACGTGTTGATCGAGAACTACCGGCCGGACGTGAAGAAGCGGCTCGGCATCGACTATGAGACCTTGCGCAAACTCAACCCGCGGCTGGTCTACGTCAGCCTATCGGGCTTCGGCCAGACCGGCCCCTACGCCAACCGCCCCGGGTTCGACCAAGTCGCGCAGGGTATGGGCGGCTTGATGTCGATTACCGGTCTGCCGGGTCAGGGCCCGGTGCGCGTCGGCATCCCGATCGCCGACCTCTCGAGCGGCAACTATGCGGCGATGGGAGCCTTTATTGCCTTGCTCGAGCGCGAAGTCTCGGGCGAGGGGCAGTGGGTGCAGACTTCGCTGCTGCAGGCCCAGATCTCGATGCTCGACTTTCAGGCGGCGCGCTGGACCGTGGCTCGCGACGTGCCCAAGCAAGCGGGCAACGATCATCCCACCTCGATCCCCACCGGGGTGTTTCCGACCAGTGATGGGCACATCAATATCGCCGCCTCTGGCCAGCACATTTTTGCGCGCATGTGCAAGGCCATGGGCGCCGAGCGGTTGCTCGACGACCCGGATTTCGCCAGCGGCGAAAAGCGCTCGCAAAATCGTCAGCGGCTCAATGCGGAAATCGGCAGCTTCACGCGAGCCCACACCAGTCTGGACTTGGTGGAGCGGCTGAACGCGGCGGGGGTGCCGTCCGGCCCGATCTACGATATCGGGCAGATGTTCGCCGATCCACAGGTCCAGCATGTGCGGATGGCCGTGCCGATGCCGCATCCAACGCGCGAGGATGCGGGCGTGGTGAACCAAGCCGTGGACTTGTCGAGGACCCCCAGTGTGATCAATCGGCCAACGGCGGGACTGGGTGAGCACAGCGAGGAAATCTTGACGGCGCTCGGCTACGGCGCCAACGACATCAAGGCGCTGCGCAGCAAGAAGGTCATTTAGGTCGCGGGGCCAGGTGAGGCGCGCGTCAATCGGAGGCAGCAATCGTGGATACCGGCACAGCGAAGATGATCGGCCGCGTCGAGGATGGCATCGGCTGGATGATTTTCAATCAACCCGACAAGCACAATGCCGTG
>DATMZT010000046.1:0-30944 GCA_035573335.1 Hyphomicrobiaceae bacterium
CCGAGCGAGGCCATGCGACTGGCCCTGGCCGACGCCAAACTGGCACCCGGTGACATCGACTACCTTAACGCCCACGGTACGGCCACAACCATCAACGACAAAAACGAGACCAACGCCATCAAGAACGTGTTCGGCAAGCACGCCTTTGAGCTCGCCGTATCCTCGACCAAATCGATGCACGGGCATCCCTTGGGGGCCGGGGGCGGCATCGAGGCCATCGCCTGTATCAAGGCCATGCAGGAAAACTGGGTGCCACCGACCGCAGGTCTCGACGAGCCCGACCCCGACTGCGATCTCGACTACGTGCCCAACGTCGGCCGCGACCAGGCTGTGACCTACGCCATGTCGAACTCATTCGCGTTTGGCGGCCTCAATGCCGTGTTGGTGTTCGGTCCGCCGCCGCACTGAGGCGGCGTCCGGTTTCAGCCGCTGCCACCCTTCCGCGAGTGCCAAGCGCGCCATCGGGCGCGTGCCCTCAGCTGGTTGATGGCTGCGTGATGCTTGCTCGCTGGTCCTACGGGCTTTCCGCGCCGCAGCAATCTTGCCGCCGGCGGGCTCGAATTTCGCGGCCCGGACAATACCCCGCGTGGTGGGCCCGGCAGGACTCGAACCTGCAACCAGACGGTTATGAGCCGCCGGCTCTAACCATTGAGCTACGGGCCCCAGGGGAAGCGTCTCTATAACACCCGCGGGCGTCGGCTTGGAATGGCCGCGGCGCGGCATGCTTCAGCCAAAAAACCTGTGTATCCTGGGGGGAACGGCTGGGCTATGACGAGGATGGCATGGGTACACACAACTTGGCGGTTGCCTTGGGGAGTGCCCTGTTGGCAGCCTGCCTTTGCGCCGGCGGGGTGGTAATGGCGGCAGAACCCGACCAGCAGCACGACCGCACGGTCAGCGTTTCGGCAACGGGCAGCGTGGCAGCCGAGCCCGATCTTGCAACCATCTCGACGGGGGTCGTGTCGGAAGCCGAAACGGCGCGCGAAGCCTTGTCGCGTAACACCGCGACGATGGCCAAGGTGATCGAAGGCCTGAAGGCGCTCGGCATTTCCGCCCAGGACATTCGCACCACGGCGGTCAACGTCGAACCGCGCTACCGCAGCGCCAAAGATCAGGCCCCAGTCATTGTTGGCTACCAGGTCGTCAATCAGGTGCGCATTACGGCGCGCGATTTGAAGCGGTTGGGCGAGGTGCTGGATCAGATCGTCAGCCTCGGCGTCAATCAAGTTGGCGGTATCGCCTTCGAGGTGTCGAAGGCCGAAGAACTGAGGGATGAGGCGCGCAAGGCGGCGATGACCAATGCACTGCGCCGAGCGCGGCTATATGCCTCCAGCGCCGGCGCCGAGATCGGACCGGTGGTGACGATTTCGGAAGATGCACCCGCACCCGGTCCGCGCCCGATGGCGCGCAGCTCGCTGGCCGCCGGCGATGTACCGATCGAACCCGGAACCCAGCGGCTCGAGGTGAAAATCTACGTCACCTGGGCCCTGCGCTAGTGGACCCGCACGCCGGTCGCGCGGCCTGGGGGGCAGGGTGATCGGGGGCGGCGCCACCAGCCTGTTGCGCGGCAAGCCTGAGAACGGCCACCACCGCGTCACCTTCGTCGAACTGTTCTTCGACCTGGTGTTCGTCTTTGCCGCCACCCAGCTCTCGCACGCCCTGCTCGAGCACCTGTCCCTGCTTGGCGCCCTGCAAACGGCGCTGCTGCTGCTGGCGGTGTGGTGGGTGTGGATCTACACCTCCTGGGTCACGAACTGGCTCGAGCCGGAGACCACCCCGGTTCGGCTGATGTTGTTCGCCCTGATGCTTGCGGGCCTGGTGCTGTCGACGTCGCTGCCCAAGGCCTTCGACGCGCGGGGCTGGGCCTTTGCCGGCGCCTACGTGGCCATGCAGGTCGGTCGCTCGCTCTTTATGCTGTGGGCCCTGGCCGGCCGCAGCCCCGGCAATTTTCGCAACTTCCAACGCGTTACCCTCTGGCTCGGCCTATCGGCATTGTTCTGGCTCGCCGGAGCCTGGGTGGACCCCAGCCAGCGCCTGCTGCTCTGGACGCTGGCCCTGATCCTCGACTACGCCTCGCCGGCGCTCGGATTCTGGACGCCGGGCTTGGGTCGATCAAGGACCGTGGATTGGGACGTGGAAGGTGGCCACCTGGCCGAGCGCTGCGGCCTATTCGTTATCATCGCGCTGGGCGAGTCGATCGTCGTCACGGGGGCGAAGTTCGCCGACCTGGCCTGGACGGGCACGACGGTGGCGGCATTCCTCGTCGCCTTCTTCGCGACGGTGGCCATGTGGTGGATCTATTTCAACATCGGGGCCGAGCGGGCCAGCGCGCGCATCATGGCCTCCTCCGATCCCGGCCGCCTGGCCCGACTAGCATACACCTACCTGCATATTGTGCTGATTGCCGGCATTATCGTCAGCGCCGTTGCCGACGAGCTCGTCCTTTCGCATCCGCTGGGGCATACCAAGCCCTCGACCATCGCGGTCATCCTCGGCGGACCGGCGCTCTATCTGCTCGGCAATATTTTGTTCAAACGCACAACCGCCCCTCGCCTGGCGCTATCCCATCTCGTGGGGCTCGCCCTGCTCACTGGTCTGGGGGCGGTGGCGGCATCCCTCCCTCCCCTCCTGCTGGGAGCGGCCACCACCGTGGTGCTGGTGGTCGTCGCCGCTTGGGAGACCTGGTCGCTGCAGGGGCATGCCGCGGCCGCACCCAGCGGTGATGCAGCGGCCTCCTCATGACTTGAAGACGCGTGCGATGTCAGCAAGGCATTGGCGAAAAGCGGTGAGGTCGGCCATGTCGGCCGCGCCCTGATGCCGGACCAGGGCGCAGCCCGAAGCAAGGACGGCCATCTCCAGCATCAGGTTATCGCCGAGGTCATGGTCCTCAACGGCGCAGTCCGGCCGGTCGGAATCCTCAAGCGTGGATCGCCGCGCGCGGAAGGCCATGGCGCGGGCGTGGTAGTCCGCCGCGACGTTGGTGTAAGCCGACACCGGCCGTCCCAGGCCACGCATGAAGCCCACTTCGAAGGCCGTGCCGGCATCGGCGGACACCCCTCGGAACGGCGTCAGGTTGGCGATCATGGCACCGCACGAACGCATCAGCGCCGTGTTTGCAGCAAAAATGCGCTCCGCCTGCACGCGCTTGCTCATACCCTCCCGCGCGAGGGCCGCATCATAAGGAAATACCCCTTCGAAGCCGGCGGCCGTGAGCAATCGGCACTTGGCGGTGCCAAGGGCGCGAGCGCTCGGTAGGAAGACTTCGGGTCCCGCCAGATAAATGCGTCGCAGCGGCGCGCTCCTGCTCATCGTGCCGTCGAGCCTCCCGCGCGGCTTGCCGAAAGCGGCTCGCGTTTTTGCGCGGCCTCGAAGCGCTCTTTCCTCATCTGAGGTTCTCCAAGCCGTGGTGGGCCGGCAGCATGCTCCGGGATGTGATGGCGCACAACCGTTGGCGGCGGCAACCCGCTGCGGCGCTGGCGGGTGCGCAAATGCGGGGCGCTTTCGCCCGCCCCGGTTCAGTTAGCGCGCAATTGCCCGCTGTTGGCTGTTCAGGGGTAGGTCGGCTGGGCAAATTTTTGTATCTGCTAGCAGACCCAGCGCCACGCGGGCACTGGCCTTGCCAACCTCCGCCGACCGACCCCGAGCCCCCCTTGCAGCAGCATGACCCCGTTGTCCCGCTCCCGCCATCCCAATCGCCGGCACCCGGCCCAATCTTTTACGGCTGGTATGTGGTAGCGGCGATCGCGCTCATTACGACGACGACGTCCGGCCTTGCCTTTTACAATCTCTCAATCCTGCTCGCCGCCTTCGTCAGCGAACGCGGCTTTCCCGTCGCGCTGGCGTCCAGCGCCACGGCGACATTTTTTCTGGCCAGCGGCATCGGTGGTGCCATCTCCGGGCGCCTCGTCGATCGCGTTGATGCCCGTATCGTCATTGCCGTCAACGCCAGCATTGGCGCGATCGTGCTGGGCTCGGTCGGCCTGCTCTACGAAGCCTGGCAGCTTTTCCTATTCCATGTTGTCTTCGGCTTCGCGCACGGCTGCAGCGGTTTGGTGCCGGTCACCACAGTGCTCGCGCGATGGTTCAATGTGCGCCGGGCGCTGGCGTTTTCCGTGGCATCGACGGGCCTGTCGCTGGGTGGCATCGTCATTGCCCCGATCGTCGCCGTCGGCATCCAGAGCCTGGGTCTGGCCGGGGCGGCGCCGTACATGGGGGCCGCACTTTTCCTTGGCATCGTACCGGTCACGCTCCTGGTGCTGCGCCCCTGGCCGCAGGCCATGGGCTTGGCCGCGGATGGGGCGCCGCTGGCCAGCAGCAAGGCCAACACATCCGCCCTCGGCTCGAGCCTTTTTGCCCATGCCATCCGCACGCGCTACTTCTACGCCGTATCGATCGCCTATCTCTTTCTGCTCGGCGCGCAGGTCGGCGCCATCGCCCATCTTTACCGCCTGGTCAGCAGCCGGAGCGGTCTTGAGACGGCCGCCCTGGCGCTTGCCAGCATGGCCATGGCCAGCACCATCGGTCGTCTTCTCGGCGGGCTCATCACACTGCGGCTGCCCGTCAGGACCTTCGCACTGGCGCTGATGGCCGCGCAGGCCCTCGGCTTGGCGCTGCTGGCGGTCAGCTTCGAGCCCGTGCTCGTGCTCGCCAGCGTGGTCCTGTTTGGCCTCACCATCGGCAATTCGCTGATGATGCATCCCCTATTGCTGGCGGAGACCTTTGGCACGCGCGACTACGGCCGGATCTACTCGACCAGTCAGCTCGTGACCATGGTCGGCGTCGCGGGCGGCCCTGCCTTGATTGGTCTCGCCTATGAGTTGAGTGGTGGCTATACCGCGCCATTCCTCGGGGTTGCCGCCCTCACCATGGTCGGGTTTGCCGGCCTTGCCACGAGCGGGACGGTGCGGCGCTGAGCTGCACCCACCGCCATCGACGCCGCGCCAAGCCCGTCACCAGCTCCATGGCGCCAGGCCCGATCCAATCGGCCTGTGCTCCAGGACACAGCGCGATTTTGTCGCTGCCAATAACCTGCAACTTGGATGCGGCGGGCGCCGACGGCAAGCCGAAGGAAGAGGCATTGCTCATGACGGATCATCCGAGATTTGAGCGCGTAGAGGGCCCCGTTGAGACGCTGCACGATCGCTACCACGGCGGCGGGCTCGTTGCCTTCGTCTTCCGGCTTGCCGATTTGTGGCTGCTGCGGCGCCCGCTGCCTTGGGCAAGCCTGCCCTGGCGCACGCCCGACGCCGACAGCCCGGCGCTGGGCGTGCGCCGTGCTCGCCGACGCGTGCTGCTGACGGGCGTGATCATGCTCGCCGTCGTACTTGCGGTGACGCTGTGGCTGCCAGGTAAGCGCGATGGGGCCCCGCAGTCGCTGCCGCGGCAACCGGACAAGCTCGCGTTCTGCCCCGCCTGAGTCCCGCCTGAGTCCCGTGTGAGTCCCGCCCAGGGCCTGCAGTTTGAAAGTGGGGTGTCCGCCGCGCCCTGTTTGCTTGCGAGGAACTTTTTTGGGGGGCCGCGCCGGCGAAAGGTTCGGGGCGGGCCCGCGGCGGGTCGTCGGTCAGGTGGCGGCGGCGATTTGTCGGCGTCCCGCCTGTCGCAGCATCAAAAAGCCGACGATCGAGACATTGAGCAGGTTCCAGGCAATGCCATTGCTGAAGGCCTGGGCGTACGAACCCGTCAGGTCGAAAATTGCACCGGACAGCCAGCCCCCGAATGCCATGCCGACAATGGTGGCCATCACCGCAAGGCCCACGCGCGTGCCGGCTTCCTGCGGGGCAAAAAAATCGCGCACGATGACGGCATACATCGGGATGATGCCGCCCTGCACCAGGCCGAAGAAAGCCGAGATCACATAAAGCGAGGTGAGCCCATCGAACCAGAGGTAAAGCAACAGCGCCGAGGCCTGCAGGGCGGAACCCAAAAGCATGGTCGCCAGCCCGCCGATGCGGTCGGCGATGAAACCCGAGCCGACGCGGCTGATGATGCCGAAGCCCAGCATGACGGAGAGCATCTCGGCGCCGCGCGCCACCCCGTAGCCGAGATCACCACAATAGGCGACGATGTGTACCTGCGGCATCGACATGGCCACGCAACAGGCCAGGCCGGCGACAAGGATCAATGTTTGCAGTACGGCTGGCGAGAGACCGAGCGAATTGCGCGCGGTGCCCCGATCGGCATCCGTCGCGGCTTCAGACAGGGCGATGCGCGGCTTCAGGAGCGTGATCAGCGGCAGCATGCTGATCAGGCAGAATAGGCCGATGCCGACTTGGGTCTGCCTCCAGCCATCGCTGGCGACGAATTGGTTCACGATCGGCGGCCAGAGTGTACCCGCGAGGTAGCTGCCGGTGGCGCAGATCGACACGGCCAAACCCCGCCGTCGCGCGAACCAGTGCGAGATGTCGGCAATCAGGGGAGCAAAGGTGGCGGAACTGCCCAAGCCGATGCAGCCGTGCGCAATCGCCAGCTGCCAAATGTTGGCGGCGAAGGCGGACCCGATATAGGCAACGCACAAGAGCAGCGTGCTAAGGACCAAAGGCGCTATGACGCCAAAGCGGTCGACCAAGCGGCCGATGGCGACTGCGCCCGCGGCAAAGCCCAGCATGCCGGTGGTGTAGGGCAGCGAGGCGTCGGCGCGGGCAATGCCGAGGTCGGCCTGGACGACCGGCAACTGCACCACGAACGACCACATGCCGACGCCGCCGATGGTCCCAAGCAGCATGGCGGTAAGGAGGCGAAGCCAGGCATAGGCGGACTCCACCGTGCCGGTCGGGGCGCCTACGGATTGGGCAGACCTGGTCATGGGGCGGGCACAATCCGGGCTCGGCGGGCCGCGGTCAAGCGGCCCGGCCGCGGTGCAGGGCTGCATTTTGCGGGCATAGGGCGCGGTCAGCTGGCGACCGCCCAGCGCCTCGCCCCGGGTCGGCGGACGACGATGGCGGCGGCCAGGATGTTGAGGGCGATACACAGCCACAGCGGTGCCCAATAGCCGCCGCTGGCATCGCGCACGATGCCCAGCACCGCGGGGCCGAACGCATAGGTGAACTGGCTAAGGCCCGTTGCCAGTCCCACCAGCATGCCGAAGGCAGCGCCATCGAATTCGCGCTGAACGATCAGGGCGGGGAAGGTGATGATGTTGCCGACCGAAAAGCCGTAGAGCGCGGAGGCGGCAAACAGCACCGCCCGGTCGGTTGAGCTCGCCATCAGCGCCAACGCCGCCGCTTGGCTGATGAGGGAGAGGGCGCTGGCGACGCGCTGGTTGATGCGGTCGGCAAACGCACCGAGCGTCAGCCGACCGAAAATCGCCATGGCGGTGGTGATGGCGACGGCGATACCGGCGGGGTTGCGGCCGAGCGCTGGCTCCAGGAATGCGATCTGGTGCACAAGAAAGCCGGCCTGCGAAAAGATCGCCAGCGCAAACGGGGCCGAGACGCTCCAGAACGCCAAGCTTCTGAGGGCGGAGCTGCGGGTCCAGGTCACGGGCGCGCTCTCGTTCGCCATGCTGATGGGGCTCGCACGCGCCCGGCCGCCGGCCGGAATCAGCGCCAACAGCGGGACGATCAGGCCAACGATGATAAGGGCGCTGACGAGCATGGCCGTCGCGAAGTCCCGGGCGTCCGTGAGCAGGACCAGAAAGGGGACGACGACGACGCCGCTGAAACTGGCGCCATTGAGCGCCAGCGAGATGGCAAGCCCGCGCTTTTGCTCGAACCATAGCCCCAGAATGTTGGTGATGGCGCCCACGCTCATATTCGCCCACCCCAGCGCCATGACCAGGTACACGGCAAACAATTGCCAAGGCTCAGTGATGAAGGGCAAGGCTGCCGCCGAGGCGGCAAACGCGGCGCTGCCAATGAGAACGCAGCCGCGCACGCCAAAGCGGCGGATGGCATCGCTGATGAAGATGACGAGCACGGCGCTGACGAGGTAGCAGGCGGTACTGGCGCTCGAGATCAACGCCGTCGACCAGCCATGCTGGCGCCTGAGTTCAGCGAGGTAGAAGCCGTGGCCGTAAAAGCCGAGCCCCCAGCACAGGAGAGCCATGACAAAACACATGACGACCACGCGCCAGCCTGGATAGTGAAGGGAAGTTTCGCCGCGATCGGCGTCGGGGGAGCGCATCGTCCTCAAATCGATCGCGAGCGGCATTGCTCCGGTCGCAGCCGCAGCATGCCGCGAGGCGGGCTGTTTGTCCAAGCCGGCCACGCGGTGCGCCGCGGCGCCCCCGAACGGCCCCTAGGTTCTGGCGTCCCGTGCAGAGGTATCCCATTACCACAAGCGGCGCCACCCGGGGGAGGGCGTGGAGGCGCCGGAGTGCTCGTTGCCGGGGCCGCGCGCGCCGAGCCAAACCCCAAACTAGGCGGCTGTCGCCAGGGCCACCATGGTCTCGCGGCCAAACAGCATGCGCCGCTCGAAATGCGTGGAGTGGAAGAATGGATAGCGTCGTGGCACGGCCACCCGGGAGGCGGCATAATCGAGCGCCATCAAGGAGATCGGCTTGGTCAGGGACGGGTAATGCCGCGCCGGGCAAATCGCCTGGTGCCCGAAGGTGCGACGGTAGAAGGCCTGGTGCTCAAGGCGCACTGTGGCCAGCAGCACGTCGGTCTCGAAGTACTCCGAGGCCAACCAAGCCAGCCGCGTCGTCACGTAGCAAAGTTCCGGGTACCGACGAGAAAGTTCCCGATCGGCCACAAACCTGGTGGGGTCGATAATCGTGCGTCCGGCCGCAAGTTGCGGCCCCAGGATGTCGGCAAAGACGTTGAGGGCCGGAAGCTCCCCGCAGGCGGGCGAAGCCACGTGCAGGCGAATGGAACTGGCAAGCTTGCCGTCGAGGTAGACGCCAAAAATCGAGACATTCGGCGAGTTATCGAGGCCGTCAGAAAACGTCTCGCTGGCGTTGGGGGCGATCGCCCCCTCGCGCATGTAGGCCTGGTAGCGCAGCCTGAATACCGAGTCTTTTTCCTCTGCGGTCTCGATCCGCCGATAGTCCACCCGATTGAGCAACTTCATAACTCGGTCCACCAGGCTGAGGCCCGGTAGCTCTGAAACCGACGCAGAAACACACACTTGCAATTTCTCCTCTCGCGCCCGCCACGCATAATAGTAAGGTTAACATGCAGTTAAGTTCTGTAAAGAGCCAAATGAACGGGCGACAATAAGGCCGGCAGTAGGGTTAATAGCTGGTTAAGCGGCGCACCGAAGTGAGCCAATACAATAACACAGCAGCGCCTTGGTTGAGCATGCAACGATTTTGACCAGAATATGGCAAATCAATTCCTGATCATATAAACGTTATCTTGTATAAGACTGGGAATTTGCGTCCCAGCGCCCGTTTCCCCTTCCGGCAAGGGAGGATTTACCACGTTGCCGGGCCCAGCCGCCGGCGCGGATGCTGAGTTGAGCCAAAATTTATTTGCTTGCCCGAAGCTGCCTGCTGCGAAAGAGGCCGCAGGGGCAAATTGGGCATGGAAAACTGGCAGCAGGCGAGGCGGTGCCCCGATCGCTCATTGCCGCCCGAGATTTATGTCTCGCTGGTCAATGCCCTCTACAACGACTTTCGTTCCCTGTTTGTGGGGGCGATTGCCGCTTCCGGCACGGCGCTGATCACCGCCTACAAGAGCGGTGAGGCTTTACTCTACCTGTGCTCGCTGACGATCGCGCTCGTCGCCTGCGCGCGCGGATTGGACGTCGGCAGGTATCAGAAGCGTCGGGCGCGCATCGTCAGCATCGATGAGGCCGCCAAATGGGAGCGCCGCTATGTGGCCGGCGCCGCCGCGCACGTCATGTTGCTCGGTATGTGGTGTCTCGTTGCCTTCATCAAGACCTCCGATCCGTTTGTACAGATTTTCAGCTTCGCCCTGACGCTGGCCTACATGATCGGCATCTCGGGGCGCAATTTCGCCAGTAACCTCCTGGTGCTGGCACAGATTGTCTGCGCCGGCGTCCCGATGACGGCGGCGCTGCTGCTGGTCGGTGGCTGGTACTACGCCATTTTCGCCTTTGTTCTCATTCCCTTCTTCGCCTCCCTCAAATTCATTTCCGACCGGCTACGCCGCGTGCTGCTCGATGCCGTGATTGCCGGTCGGGATGTGAGCCTGCTCGCCGGCCGCTTCGACACGGCCCTCAACAACATGCCGCACGGCCTTTGCATGGTCGATGTCAAGGGACAGGTCGTCGTTTGCAATAGGCGGTTGCGCGAATTGCTCAGCTTGCCCGAGAGCGTTACGCCTCGGCGCCTGCCAGTACGCGCCCTCATCAACGAGTCCGCCGCCGCCGGGGCCTTGGCAAGCGAGCGCGCAGAACGCCTGGCGCTGGGACTCGAGAACCGATTGGCGGGTAGTGCCGACGGCGAAGTTCTGATCGACACCGAGCATCAGCGCATGCTCGCCATCACCGTCAATCCGATGGCGGAGGGCGGCGCGGTGCTGCTGTTCGAAGATGTTACCGATCGGCAAATCGCCGAGGCCAAGATCCACCAGTTGGCCCGCTTCGACACGCTGACCGGGTTACCGAACCGGGCCTTCCTGCACGATCAAACCGAAGCCGCGCTGGCCGCCTTGAAGCGGCGCGGCCCATTCGCCACCCTGTTCGTGGACCTCGACGACTTCAAGCAGGTCAACGACACCTTGGGCCACACCTGTGGTGACGCCTTGCTGTGCGCGGTGGCCGACCGGTTGCGCAGCGTCGTACGCGGCTCCGATATGGTCGCGCGTTTCGGCGGCGACGAGTTCGTAGTGCTGCAGTATCCGCTGGGCGACCTCGATGAAAGCGCGGCCTTGGCCGAGCAAATCGTGGATGTGCTCGGCCGGGCGTTCCAAATCAACGGACACCAGATCGTGGTCGGTGCCAGCATCGGCATAGCCGTGGCGCCGCGCGATGGCGACAGCGCCGACCTGCTCCTGAAGAACGCCGATATGGCGCTCTACCGCGTCAAGTTGAATGGCCGCGGCTCCTGGCAGTTTTTTGAGCAGGGCATGGACGTGAAGGCGCACGCGCGGCGCAATCTGCAGCTCGATTTGCGCAATGCCCTCGCGGCGGACGCCTTTCTGGTGCACTATCAGCCGCTCTACAACCTGCGTACCAAGCGCATTGCCACCTGTGAAGCGCTGCTGCGCTGGCCCCATCCCGAGCGCGGCATGGTACCGCCGGGCGAGTTCATTCCGATCGCCGAGGAAATGGGGCTGATCGTCGAGATCGGCAGGCTGGTCCTGCGCAAGGCCTGTATCGAATGCGCGAGATGGCCCAACGACGTGCGCGTCGCGGTAAATCTATCGGCCATTCAGTTCCGGCGCGATGACATGGCAACTACCATCCGCGAGGCGCTGCAGGCCGCCAACCTGGCTCCCGATCGCCTGGAGATCGAAATCACCGAGTCCGCCTTTCTCGACGACAGCGAGGTGACGCGCCTGTGGCTCGATCAATTGCAGGATTTGGGCGTTCGTATTTCGCTCGATGATTTCGGCACGGGCTATTCCAGTCTAAGCTACCTGCATAGTTTCCCGCTCAACAAGGTGAAGATCGATCGGTCGTTCCTGCAAGGCTTGCAGGCAAGCAGTCGCTCGTTGAGCCTGCTTTATGGCGTCGCGCGCCTCAGCGCCGAGCTCGACCTGGCGGTGACCGTCGAGGGCGTCGAGACCCGCGAGCAGCTGGCGCTGATCGCGCGCGAACGCAGTATCACCGAGGTGCAGGGCTTCTACATCGGCAGCGCCGTGCCAGAGGAGCAGATCCGCAGCCTCTTGTTCTCGCCGCTTTCGCAAATGGACAGGGTCGCCTGAGCTTGCGCCGCCGACATGGCTGCCGCGGCGTTGCCCCGGCCGCGGCTAGCCTGCTTTGATGCGAAACTCGAGCATGACGGGATGGTGGTCGCTGGCACGATTGCTGGCGGGGTTATGCACGACCTCGCCGGCGATGACCTCGATTGCCCCATTGGCAAGGATGTGGTCGATGCGGATGCCCGAGCTCTTGTCGTGATTGATGAGATCCGTCGGGATCGAGTAGCGCCGTCCGGAGCGCGGAATGGCGTCGCGCAGACCGAATGCGGCGAGCCGAGTAAACACCTGCCTCCCGCTTTCGATAAATCGATCGACGGCTTGCTCGGGCTCGCTGGCAAAGGCGCGGAAGGCCGCAATCAATTGCGGGCGATCAACGGCGTCCTCCGGACTAATGGCGTTGAAATCGCCGCACACCAGCAGGGGCCCCGCAAGGGCGGCGACCATGGCGGCAAAATCATCGGCTTTGTTTTCCGGACGGCGCAGGGGGTGGGGGTGATAGGATGCCACGGTCAGGGCCCCGAGCGGCGTGGCGAGCACGGCAGTGAGCCCACCGCGATTGTAGATGTTGAGCTCCTGCGCGCGCGTTATGGGATGCTGGCTCAAGATCGCGTTGCCCCAGGCGCCATCGTAAAGGGCGGCCGCCTGGTGGCGAAAAGCGAAGAGGTCGCCATAGTCGATCGCCGTGCCGGCGTGCGCGCGGCAAAACAGCGCTTCGTTCAGCACCAAGATGTCGGGATCGAGCTCGCGCACGAGCGTTAGGGCCGCGGCGCGCCGCTGCCGGTCGAGCAACCGGCGCTCGGCCTCGCGGTCGTTGCGGGGCCGCAGCCCCTCGAGAATATTGAAGGAGACGAGCTTGAGTGGTCGAGCCATGGCGTGCTGATCTGTCAAGGCGGAAAGCCGTGCCCAGTTTAGCATTGTTGTTCCAGGGCGGGCTGCGACAGCAAAGCGACCGGCCGAACGTTGTGGGGCACGGCGGGCCGATAACTTTTCCGCGCGCCGCGCCAGCCGCAAGGAACACCACCGGCTCCTGCCTCGTTGATTTTGTTGTCTTTGTTTGGAAGGCCTTCGCCATGGCAGGTCGTATCGAAGACTATGCGCTGATCGGGGACTGCGAGACCGCCGCTCTGGTCGGCAGCGACGGGTCGATCGACTGGTTGTGCTGGCCGCGCTTCGATTCGGGTGCCGTGTTCGCCGCCCTCGTCGGCGATTGCGACAATGGCCATTGGCAGATCGCACCGACCGACGCCAGCGCCCGGCGGTCGCGAAGATACCGGGGCAACACCCTGGTTTTGGAAACCGAATTGGTGACTGCCGACGGCGCGGCCACGCTCATCGAATTCATGCCGCTGCGGGCGCAGGGCACCAGCCATATCGTGCGCATCGTGCAAGGTCGCCGCGGCCGCGTCGCCATGCACACCCGCCTGATCCTGCGTTTCGACTATGGCTCAATCGTGCCCTGGGTAACCAGGCTTGACGACAACACCATCAAGGCCATCGCCGGGCCAGACATGGCCGTGCTGCGCACAAACGTAGACCTGAAAGCGGATGGCTTTAGCCATCGCGCCCAATTTAGCGTGGCCGCCGGCGAGACGGCGACCTTCGTGCTCGGCTACGGACCCTCCTTCCACGCCTTGCCCGAAGCTATCGCCCCGCTTGCCGCCCTCGCTGAGACCGAACAGGCCTGGGGGGAATGGACGGCGGGCTATCGGCCCGCGGGCAGATACGCCGAGGAGGTGCTGCGCTCGCTGATAACGCTCAAGGCCCTCACCTACCGTCCGACCGGGGGCATCGTCGCCGCGCCCACCACCTCGCTGCCGGAAAACCCCGGCGGAAGCCGCAACTGGGACTACCGCTATTGTTGGCTGCGCGACGCCACCTTCACCCTCCTCGCCCTGATGAATGGTGGCTTCGAGGGCGAGGCCGAAGCCTGGAGGACCTGGTTGCAGCACGCCGTTGCCGGCAATCCTGCGCAGGTACAAATCATGTATGGCCTGGCCGGCGAACGGCGCCTCGACGAGTGGGAAATTGCAAACCTAAGCGGTTACCAGGGTGCAAGGCCCGTGCGCATCGGCAATGCGGCCGCCAAACAGCTGCAAATCGATATCTTCGGTGAGGTCATGGACGCGCTGTTTCAGAGCGCCGACGGCGGCTTGGCGCCCGAGAGCACCGAGTGGAACTTGCAAGTGAAGCTGGTCGAGCATCTGGAGACGATCTGGCAAGAACCCGATCAGGGCCTGTGGGAGGTGCGTGGCGGGCCGCGCCAGTTCACACACTCCAAGGTGATGGCCTGGGTCGCGCTCGACCGTGCCGTCAAGAGTATCGAAAGTTTTCACGTTAAAGGACCGCTCGCCCGCTGGCGCAAGCTGCGCGAGCAAATCCACGCCGAGGTTTGTGAGCGCGGCTACAACCCGACGCTCGGCGCATTCGTGCAAAGCTACGGCACCACCGATCTTGATGCGAGCGCGCTTCTTATTCCGCTTGTCGGCTTCCTGCCGCCGCACGATCCACGCGTGTCCTCGACGCTGGAGGCGATCAGGCGGCACCTGATGGTCGAGGGACTGGTGCACCGCTACGATACGCACCGCAGCGCCGATGGTCTGCCGGCCGGCGAGGGCGCGTTTCTCGCCTGCAGCTTCTGGTTTGCCGACAACCTGGTGCTGCTGGGCCGTCGGCAGGAAGCGCAGGAGCTGTTCGAGCATCTTCTCACGCTGCGCAACGACGTGGGCCTGCTCGCAGAGGAGTACGATCCCGTCGCCAAGCGCATGCTCGGCAACTTTCCACAGGCCTTCTCCCACGTCGCCCTGATCAACACGGCCTATAACCTGGCCAAGCCGGATAAACCCGCCGAGCAGCGCTCCGGCGCCCGACCATCCCCTGGGCCCGCTCAGCCGTTACCGGCCAAGCCCGGATAGAGCGGCATGCCGCCATCGATGAAATGCGTCGTGCCGACAATGTAGTGGGAGGCATCGCAGGCAAGCCAGGCGGCGGCACAAGCAAGAGCCTTGGGTTCGCCAAAGCGGCCGCAGCGAACGAGCGCCATCGGCGTAGGGTTTGCTTGCTTTCCCAGGCTGGTCGGTTGATGCGGGTCCTAATGGCACCGGGGGCATTGGCGCCTGTGCGCTAGCGCAGCAGCGCCCGTGTGGCCAACCGCCGCCACCGTCGCGGACACTTACGCGGGATTAATTGACGAGCAGATCGGCGCCGGCCCGCCCAGGGGCGATGGCCACCGCGCGGCCGCTGCCGGAACTCGCAGCCCGTGACCAGGGCTTTCTAGCCGCGCAAGGTTTGAGCTGCGTCGGTTTGGTCCTTTCCCTGATTGCCCTGGCCTTGCCCTGGCCCCTGCTTGTAGCCCGGTTTGGACGTCGCGGCCGATGATCATCAAGGGTGCACGGGGTGCGGCGTTGCCGCACCCCGTGCACATCTCTGAAACAATAGGCTGGGAAAGTCGGTTCGTCGCGAACCCTACGGACGGCCACGACCGCCGCGATCGTCGCGGTCCATTTCCTGCCACCAACGGTTGGAGCCGGTCGGATAGGCCTCGGGATAAAGCGGCCCATAATAGCGGTAGCCGTGACCGCGGTAGCGTGGTTCAGACCAGCGACAATGGCGCTGGCCGTATTGCCACCAGCAGCGCCGATAGGCAACGTCCTGCACTGCGGACTGGGCGCCGACCGCGGCCGCCGTGGTTGGCATGAGATTCGAGGCAGCCGGTGCCGCCTCTGCACCAACAGACCATAGCGCCACGCTGGCGACGCCACAGGCTCCGATCAAGGCCAGTTTCCTGCTTTGCATCGTTCGTCCTTTCTCACTCTCAACTAATTAACGCCGCGCAAAATCGCGGGTTCCTCGCCGGCGCGCTGGAGGTTTATGCCCCCATCCATCAAAAGCAACGGCGGCGATGAGGTGAACCCGTCGCTGTCGTCGCGGCCCTCGGCGGCACCACCGCGCCCGTGCCGGGCGACGAGGCGCGACGTTCTTGCGCACACCACCTCGAGGTAGGCGCGCGGGTTCGCACGGGATATTAACTGCAGGCGTCCGCCGATCAACCGACGAACTGGTGCCACAACAGCTTGAGATTGAGCGCAATGATGATAGCGGCAATTGCGGCGGCCGAGGCGACCAGCCAGCGCGGGGCGACCAGTGCGCCCATCTTGGCGCGGTCGGCCGTGAATTGGACCAGCGGTACGACCGCGAAAGGCAGCTGCAGGCTGAGCATGACTTGACTCAAGATCAAGAGCTTGCCGGTCTCTGCCTCGCCATAAATCAGCGCGACGCCGGCCGCGGGAATGATGGCGATCGCGCGCGTGATCAGGCGGCGCAGCCAAGCCGGCAAACGAATATCGAGAAAGCCCTCCATCACGGCTTGGCCGGCCAAGGTTGCCGTGACCGTGGAACTGAGGCCACAGCACAGCAGCGCCAGGCCGAACAGCATCGGGGCCAAGGACGACCCGAGCAGGGGAGCCAGCAACGCCTGGGCCTGGCCCAGTTCCACCACCTCGGTGTGGCCGGCCTTGTGGAAGCTCGCCGCGGCCAGGATCAGGATGGCGGCGTTGATCAGGAGCGCGAACATCAGGGCAATAGTGGAGTCGATGGTCGCGTACTTCAGGGCTTCGCGCTTGGCGGGCAGCGTTTCTCCGTAAGCCCGCGTCTGCACGATGGCCGAGTGCAGATAAAGATTGTGCGGCATGACCGTGGCACCGAGAATGCCCATCGCCAGATAGAGCATTTCCGGATTGCGCACGATCTCGGTGGTCGGGGCAAAGCCGCGGATCAAGGGCCCGAGCTCAGGGTTGGCGAGGGCAATTTGGATGGCAAAGCAGGCGGTAATGACGCCGAGCAGGGTGATGATGAAGGCTTCGAGGAAACGAAATCCGAGCTTTTGCAGATAGAGGATCAAGAACACGTCGAGCGCGGTCAAGAGCACGCCGATCTCGAGCGGTATTCCAAACAGCAAATTGAGGCCGATGGCCGTGCCGATCACTTCGGCAATGTCGGTCGCAATAATGGCGACCTCCGCGGCGAGCCACAGCGGATAGGCAGCCCACGTCGGGTAGGCGTCGCGGCACGCCTGCGCCAGGTCGCGGCCGGAGGCGATCGCCAGGCGGGCGCAGAGCGCCTGCAGGATGATGGCCATGATGTTGGAAATCAGGGCGACGACCAGCAGCGTGTAGCCGAACTTGGAGCCCCCCGCCAACGAGGTCGCCCAGTTGCCCGGGTCCATGTAGCCGACCGCGACCAGGTAGCCCGGTCCCAGGAACGCCACCAGGCGGCGACCGACGGTCGCGCCACGGACGGAAATGGTGCGATTGACCTCGGTCAGCGGTGCATCGCCCCGGGCGCGCCGCCAGCCTTTCGCGTCACCTGCAAGGACCCCTTGCAGATCCCGATCGAGTTTATTGAGCATGGGCCGCTCCGGCACCCCTCCACATCCGCGACGCCACAATACCCTTCTTGCAAATCATTCGCAAGTAGAGATCGGCCGCTGCCGGCAGGTCGCGCCTTTTGCTCGGCTTAGCTACAACTTTTGAGCAACCATCCCCCTTGGCCGTGCGTGAGCCGCCGGTTGCCCCAGCATCGCCGGCGGCCGGCTCCTGGGCGCGGCGGACGTGCCCGCCGCCGCGCCGGGTTGCAGGCCTCAGGTGGGGCGGGAGGCGGGGGCGCAGGCCTCGACGGCAACCGCGGTAGCCTCCCCGCCGCCGATACAAAGGGCAGCAACGCCCTTGCTTTGCCGGTACTTGTGCATGGCCGCCAGCAGCGTGACCAAAATGCGCGCGCCCGAGGCCCCGATTGGGTGGCCGAGCGCGCAGGCGCCCCCGTGCACGTTGACGCGGTCCGCCGGCAGCGCCAGGTCGCGCATGGCGGCCATGCTGACGACGGCGAACGCCTCGTTGATTTCGTAGAGACCCACATCGGCCGCCGACCAGCCGACAGCCCTCAGCAGCGTCTTGATCGCGGCGATCGGCGCAGTGGTGAAGAGGGCCGGCGCCTGCGCCGCGCTGGCAACGCCCACCACCTTGGCCAAGGGCTTGAGCTGGCGCCGCGCTGCCTGACTTTGCCGCATCAAGACCAGGGCGGCGGCGCCGTCGGAGATGGAGCTGGAATTGGCGGGCGTGACCGTGCCGCCCTCGCGAAATGCCGGTTTGAGTTTGGGGATCTTGGCGAGATCTGCCGTGAACGGTTGCTCGTCCAGGCTCACCTCCGTCGCGCCGGCGCGCCCTTTCACGGTGACCGGCACGATCTCGGCGGCAAAGGAACCATCCTCGTTGGCTTGGCGCGACCGCCTGAGGCTCTCGGTCGCAAAGGCGTCCTGCGCCGCGCGGGTGAACTGATAGGTCTGGGCGCAATCCTCGGCAAAGCTGCCCATCAAGCGGCCCTTCTCATAGGCATCTTCGAGGCCGTCGAGAAACATATGATCCTTGACTTCGGCGTGTCCGAGCCGCGCGCCGCCACGCAGCTTGGGCAGCAGATAGGGCGCATTGGTCATGCTTTCCATGCCGCCGGCAACGACGACCTCGTCGGGGCGCGCGTGCAGCCCGTCGTAGGCCAGCATGACCGCCTTCATGCCCGAGCCGCACATCTTGTTGACGGTGGTAGCGGGAACGCCGTTGGGCAAACCGGCCGCCAGCGCTGCCTGGCGGGCGGGCGCCTGCCCGAGGCCGGCGGCCAGCACGCAGCCCATCAAGACTTCGTTGACGTCGGCGGCCCCGACGCCGGCGCGCTGCAACGCCGCCTTGATGGCGGCACTGCCGAGCTGGGGTGCACTGAGCGCGGCAAGTCTGCCCTGGAATGCGCCGATCGGCGTGCGCGCCATGCCGACGATGACGATTGGATCCTCGGCCGCTGTGGTCATGTCCTTGCTCGCGTTTTGAGTGACGGGCTTGCCCGGCGCACCTTGATCAATGTGGCGGCCACGCGGGCAGGCGATGGCCGCCGCCTTGCCGCCCCGCGGGCGGCGCTAGGCCGTCTCGTCGAACAGCTCGCGGCCGATCAACCAGCGGCGGATCTCGCTGGTGCCGGCGCCGATTTCGTAGAGTTTGGCGTCGCGCAGCAGGCGGCCGGTCGGGAAATCATTGATGTAACCGTTGCCACCCAGGAGCTGCACTGCATCGAGCGCGATCTGTGTTGCTTTTTCGGCGGCATAAAGGATGGCACCCGCGGCGTCCTTGCGGGCGGTCTCGCCACGGTCGCAGGCCTTGGCCACGGCGTAGACGTAGGCGCGACACGCGTTCATGGTGGTGTACATATCGGCGAGCTTGCCTTGTACGAGCTGGAAGCTACCGATCGGCTCGCCGAATTGCTTTCGCTGATGCACGTAGGGGATGACCACGTCCATCGCCGCCTGCATGATGCCAAGTGGTCCCGCCGCCAGCACGGCGCGTTCGTAGTCAAGACCGCTCATGAGGACGTTGACCCCGCGGTTGACCTCGCCCAGCAGGTTTTCCGCCGGCACCTCGCAGTCCTCGAACACCAGTTCACCGGTGTCCGACCCCCGCATGCCCATCTTGTCGAGTTTTTGCGAGCTCGTGAAACCCTTGAAGCCACGCTCGATCAGGAAGGCGCTGATGCCGCGCGGGCCGGCCTCGGGCGCGGTCTTGGCATAGACGACCAGCACATCCGCGCACGGTCCATTGGTGATCCACATTTTGCTGCCGTTGAGGACGTAGCGGTCGCTTTTCTTGTCGGCACGCAGCCGCATGGACACGACATCGGAGCCGGCGCCGGTCTCCGACATGGCAAGGGCGCCGATGTGCTCACCGGAGATCAGCTTCGGCAGATAGGCGCGCTTTTGTACCTCGCTGCCATTGCGCCGGATCTGGTTCACACAAAGATTGGAATGGGCGCCGTAGGAAAGGCCAACGGCGGCCGAACCGCGACTGATCTCCTCCATGGCAAGGCAATGCTCGAGGTAGCCGAGGCCCGCGCCCCCGTACTCTTCCTCGACCGTGATGCCCAGCACCCCAAGCTCGCCGAGCTTCGGCCACAGCTCACGCGGGAACGCGTTGCTCTTGTCGAGTTCGGCCGCCATCGGCGCGATCTTATCGCTGGTGAAACCGCGCACGCTGTGGCGCAGCTGCTCGGCGGTTTCGCCGAGATCGAAATTGAGCGTGGGGAAGTCGTTGGGGATCATCGAGCCTCCTCTTCCAGGAGCCGGCTAGGGATGCTCCTGGGTTTTGGCTAGCAGCGCGGGCTAACCGGCGCAAGCCGGCGAGCGCGGCGCAAGGTGCCGGCAGCCTTGTCGGCGAATGCCACGGGACGGCAAAGCCCGCGGCGATTCGATTGGGCCAATCTTGCGCGCGAGCCAAAAAGGAGAGTTGGCCCACGCCCGCGGCGCCGAGGCCAACCCGCGCACGCGCGCCCCCCAATGTTGGTGGGCGGCCCCTTTGCTTGCTCGGCGGACAATCCGCGGGTCCCGCCGCAGGTCGCATGGGGGCCCGCCGTCGCGCCGCGGCCACCGTTGCCCACGCACCGGCGGGCGACGGCTGGGCCGATGTGGGGACCAAGGCCGGCTCGGCATGTCATTCTGTCGGGGCGATCTTTGCGTCCTTCACCACCTTGGCCCAGCGCGCCATATCGCTGGCGATGAGCTGCGCCAGGTCGGCCGGCGATCCGCCGCGCGCGGTAAGCCCTTGCATGCTCAGGGCATCGCGCACCTTGGGCATTCTCAAGATATCGTTCACGACCTGATTGTAGCGGCCGATGATGTCGGCGGGGGTGTCCGCCGGCGCCAGCAAGGCATACCACAAGTCGATGTTTACGCCGGCAAGCCCCTCCTCGGCGAAGGTCGGCACCTCCGGCGCGAGGGCGGAGCGGACATCGCTGCCGACCGCCAGCAGGCGCAGCTGCTGATCACGGGCGAGCGGCAACACCGTATGCAGAGGAATGAACATGGCGCCGACGTGTCCACCGACCAGGTCGCGCACGGCGCCGGCCGAGCCGGAATAGGGTACATGCACGAGGTCGATCTGGGCCGTCAGCTTGAGCAGCTCCATGGCCAAATGCTGTGGTGTGCCGCGGCCGGGCGAGGCGTAGGCGATCTTGCCGGGATTGGCCTTGGCCTGAGCAACGAGGGCCTGGGCGGAGGGCGCCGCCAGCGAGGGGTGTACGGCAAGCGCCAGCGCGCCGCTTGCCACCTCGACGATGGGCGCGAAGCTCTTTTGCGGATCATAGGGTACGGATTTGAATAGGCTGACATTCATGACGAAGGTGTTCACCGTCATCATAACGGTGTGCCCGTCGGGCGCGCGCGTAGCCGCGTACTGCGAGCCGATGTTGCCGCTGGCACCCGGGCGGTTTTCGATGGTGACCGCCTGGCCCCAGCGCTGTTGCAGCTCCTCGCCGAGGATGCGCGCAAGAATGTCGATGCCGGTGCCGGCGGTGAACGGCACCACGATTGTGATCGGGCGGTCCGACAACTTCTCAGCGGCCAGCGGCCGCGGCAGGAGGGTCAGGCCGAGGGCGGCCTTGCCGAATTGCCTTCGTGACAGGTTGCGCCGTGTCATGTCTCAGCTCCGCCCCTCGTTTCCGTTCGCCGCATCGGTCCCTCGGCCGTGATCCCTTGGCCGTGGTCCCTGGCCGTGGTCCTTGGCCCGTCTGGCGGCCTAGCTTAAGCCGGGCGCGGGCCTCGACAAGGTGTTGCCTGCGACGGCTCAGGCTTTTGCGGCCGGCGCCGTTGCCGGCGCGCCGCCGGGGTAACCCGATAGCCGCTTGTAGCGGTCGGAAATCTCCATCAGCTCGGCGGCGCTGATGACCTCATCGATGTTGCCGAACGGACGATCGCCGGTGCGGAGATAAATCTCTCTTAATATGGCGTCGGGGGGATGGCTGCGGTTGGCAAGCACTATGGCCGTTGTCGCCGCCCGCCGCCGCTGATCGTAGCCCGCGAGCGCGCCCACCCAGTCGGAATTCGCGGCGAGGCGGTCGGCCAGGTCACGCGCGTCGAGAATGGCCTGCACGGCGCCGTTGGAGCCGCGCGGCAGCATGGGATGGGCGGCGTCGCCGAGCAGCGTCATGCGCCCGAAACTCCAGCGCGGCAGCGGATCTCGGTCGACCATGGGAAATTCGAGGATCGACTGCGCGCCGCGGATCATCGCCGGCACGTCGAGCCAATCGAAGGACCAGTCGGCGAAGGCGGCAATGAAATCGTCGAGCCGGCCCGGGCGGTTCCAGTCCCAACGCCGATAGCGCGGCGTTTCGAGTTCGGCCACCCAGTTGATGAGCTGGCTGCCGTCTTGATGGTTGCGCACGGGGTAGATAACCATCTTGCCAGTGCTGAGCCAACCGGCGCGCACCATGCTGGCGCCCGTCAGGAACGCGTCCTGGCGCGTTACCCCGCGCCACATGTTGACGCCGGAATAGATGGGTTCGCTCTCCTGCGGGTAGAGCTGGCGGCGGATGCTCGAATGAATGCCGTCGCAGGCGATCAGGAGGCTGGCGACCTGGTCTGCCAGGGGCGCGCCGGCCGCGTCCGCAAACCGCGCCCGGATCTGATCACCGGCTTCGGTTGCCCCTGTGCAGCGCCAACCGAAATGCAGGCGCTCGGGACCGAGCCGCCGCTCGGCCGCCTCGAGCAGCACGGCCTGCGCATCGCCACGATGCAGCGAAAGCTGCGGCCATTGCTGGCCGGCATGCCGGCCCGCCGGCTCGCGGTGAATGAGCTGGCCGAAGCGATTGAAAAATGCAGCTTCCTTGGTGAGCACGGCCCGCTCCGCGAGCACAGGCAAGAGGTCGAGCGCGGCGAGCTCGGCCACCGCCTGGGGAAGCAGGTTTAGCCCAGCGCCGATCGGCTTTGGCTCGGGTGCCGCTTCGTAGACGTGGACGGGGATGGCGCGCTGCGCCAGCGCCAGCGCCAGCGTCAGGCCGCCGATGCCGGCGCCGATGATCATGACCTCGGTGGAGGATGGCATGCGCGAGTGGCCCCTTTTCTTCTGGCGCGAGCCTGCATCTGGGTTCTGGCACGTGCCTGCATCTGGCGCGAGCCCGCATCTGGCGCGACCCGGGCCGTCGGGTTGGCCCCCGCGCCGGGACTTGGCAATGCACCTCCCCCGCCAATCTCGCACCAGGGCCCCGATCGGCGCGGGCCAAGGGCGGGCGGTGGCGCGCGCCCGGAGCCCGGCCAAGGGTGGGGCTAGCCTGGCGCTCCCCCGCCGATCAATGACGGGCAAACCTCAGGCATTGCCGCGATCCTCGCGCCAGACACCGATCCGTTCTTGCACGGGACGATCGGAAAAGCTGAAAAGCACGCATTCACTGTCTGCCTCGTGCACAACCGGCCGCCAGCTCGGCACCACGAAAATGTCCTTCGGCCCCCACTCCAGGGTGGTATCGCCGACGTGCGTGCGGCCCGCTCCCTCCATGGCCACGAACACGGAAGCATCGGTGCAGCGGTAGCGGCTGGTGCGGAAGCCGCGCGGCAGCGACTGCATGAATGTCCCCATGGTCGGCATGGCATGGTCGCCGGTCACGGGGTTGCAGTAGCGCATTTTGATGCCGTGACAGGCGTCGTACTCCCCGGCCCGCGCCAACCGCTCAAGGGCCTCGCGCGTGCGCTCGTAGGGGTAGTTGAAAATCGGCGAGGTTGCCGAGCTCATCTTGTGGTCGACGGGGAGCAGGTTGGCTCCGTAGCGCGCCAGCGAATCCCCTTCGGGCTTTCCGACCGGCTGCACCTCCTCGTCCAGCCGCTCCACGAACGAGGCATCCAAGAATTGAATAAGCGGGATGTCGAGCCCGTCCAGCCAGAACATCGGCTCGTCGGTGTCGTTGCCGTGGTCGTGCCACGCCATGTAGGGGGTGATAATAAAATCACCGGGTTGCATGAGTGTGCGCTCACCGTTGACCGTGGTGTAGGCACCCCGGCCGTCGAGCACAAATCGCAAGGCCGATTGCGAATGGCGGTGCGCGGGGGCCACTTCGTGGGGCATGACAAGCTGGACACCGGCATAAAGCGAGGTCGTGATCTTGGATTGGCCGCGCAGGCCGGGGTTCTCCAGCACCAGGACGCGCCGTTCCGCCTCCTTTGCCGTGATGAGTTTGCCCGCCTCGAGCATGGCCGCGCGAATGGCAGCAAAGCGCCACGCCGCCGGCACGCAGGCGCTCTTGGGCTCCGGCGTGATCAGCGCGCCCATCACGGTCCACAGGGCGGTCATGTTCTGCTTGTCGATGCGCTCGTAGAAGGCTTGGCGTTCTGCGCTTTCGACGGGGATCTGCTCCATAGCTGTCTGCCTTGGTTCGCGGCGCGCGCGCCGCTGGGTTGCGCGCGGTCACTTTAGGCGCGGACGTCATCGCGGTCTACGCGCTCACGCAAGGTCGGGGGCCGGCCTATTCGCAAAAGGCGCTGCGCCGGCGCGGTGCCAAGTCGAGATGGAAGTGGTCGCGGTGGGCCTCGTTCGCCTCCGGTCCCAACACGGTGCCAAATATCCCGCAGGCGCCTTTGTGCAGCCGGCGCAGGAACGTTCCCTCGGGGCTCTTTTGCGCCTCCTCGCGAGCTTCCGCCAGCGGCGCTGCGCCCTTCGCGTCACCCTTGGCCTCAGCCTGTGTCTCCGCGCTCCGGCCAAGACGCTGCAAGGACGGGCCGCGCGAAGCATTGTCCGGGCCCTGGGCCAGCTTGCGCTGGTCGCCGTCCTGGCGCGAGATGGCACTGGGGGTGCGAACTGGGGCCTTCGCGGCTTCCACCTTGGCGGCGGGGTCTTTACTCTCCTTGGCCCGTGCGGCGGCGCCGGCGGCCTCCTTCTGATCGCGCAACGTCGGCCCCCAATGGCGCGCCACCTCGATCGAGCGTCCATCCGCCGTGACGAAGCCGGCAATGTCGATGGCGTTGGCCAGCGCGTGTTCGCTCAATCGCTCGCTATGGCTTTGGCTGCCGTTGCGCTGCCGGCACGCGTATCCCGAGGCATTGGCCAAGCGGGTGATTGGACTGCCGAAAGCCTGCTCGGCCGCCGGTTGCAGCACGGTGGTGATCCACTCGTGCAGGTGTACGACCATGGCGCAGTTGAGCATGGCGGGCGGCTTGATCTCGACACGGTTGCTCCCGCTCGCCACGCGACGCAGCATGACGGGGGCGGCGGCGCCACACTGATCCTGCTTGACCGGTGGGGCGAGATCGACTTCGGCTGCAATCGGCGCCAGGAGTTTGACGCAGTCGCGCAGCGCGCCGATCACTTCCGCATCCGACCACAGGTCGGGCTTGGGCGGTTCACCTTGTGCCGCTTCGGCCGGCGCTTCCGGGGGCACAGTCGGTTCGGGCTCGACGGCGATCGCCGAATCCTTGCGCACCGGCGCGGGCCGTTCGGGCTCGCTGACGCGGCGCCGCTGGCGGCGGCTAGCCACCAGCTCCACGCCGTCGGCCGGCTCCGCCTCGTCGATGATCACCTGCTTGGGGCGCACGATCTCGATCGCTGGCGAGGTGGCGGCCAGCTTTGACCAGCGCAGGGTGGAAGCGGCCTGCTGCGGCAGTATGGAGACGACGCCGATGCCCAGAACCGCCACCACGGAAAGCTTGGTCGATAGGGCGGCGACCGCCTTCGACAGCGAAAGCAGCGCCGATGACGAGCGCGCCCGGCACCACGCCAGGGCTTCTGCATACTTGGCACCATAGTCCATAGGGTTTTGGAAACGCCTAACACCGTGGTCCGGTTTCGTGCACTGGTCGCCCAGCCGCCGATTCAGTATCGGTTTGCGTTATGTTGGAACTGTGGAAGCTGGGGCGCCGCGTGCGCCGCCGCCGACCTAAGCGCCCTGGCCGCCGAGAAATTCGCGGCGGACGGCGTCGGTATGGGCCCCGAGCGCAGGGACGGCCTCGAACTCGCTCGCCGCGCCGTCGACCCGGGCGGCCGGCGCCGGCAGCAGGATGGAACCCGAGGGCGTCTCGACGCTGAGGCGGCGCAGATGCGGATGTTTGAGCACGTCAGCGACCTCGTTGACGCGGGCGAAGGCAATTTCGGCCGCCTCCAGCTGCCGGCTCAGGCTGCGGACATCGAGCCGACCGAAGCAGTCCGCCACCACGCCATCCGTCTCCGCGCGGTGGGCGAGGCGGGCAGGACTGGTGGCGAAGCGCGGATCGGTGCCGAGTGCGGGCCGGTCCAGCACCTTGTTACATAGCGCCACCCACTCGCGATCGTTCTGGATGGAGATGAGGATGGGGACCCCGTCGGCCGTGCTGAAGACCCCATAGGGCGCGAGCGAGGGGTGGGTGAGGCCCGAGCGGCGTGGCGGCTGCCCGTGCTCGGCAAACAGCAAGGGAACCGTCATCCATTCCATCATGGCATCGAACATGGAGACGCGGATGTCGGCGCCCTGGCCGGTGGCATGGCGCCCGAGCAGGGCTTCGAGAATGGCCTCGTAGGCGTGCAGCCCGGTGCCAATGTCGACGAGGGAGACGCCGACGCGGGCCGGCGCCTCGGGGCCGCCGGTCAGGGAAGCCAGACCACACTCGGCCTGGACCAGCAGATCATAGGCCTTGCGCTCGCGAAACGGCCCCTCATCGCCGTAACCGGTGATGGAGCAACAAATCAGGCGTGGGTAGCGCTGGCGCAGGGTTTCGATGCCGTAACCGAGCTTGGCAAGAGCGCCGGGCTTGAGGTTTTGCAGGAATACGTCGGCCCTCGCCAGCAGGGCCTCGAACAGGCGGCGGTCCTCGCTTTGGCGCAGGTCGACGACGACGGATTCCTTGCCGCGGTTCAACCAGACGAAATGCGTGCATTCCCCGTGCACGGCCTTGTCGTAGTCGCGCGCGAAGTCGCCCTCGGGACGCTCGAGCTTGATCACGCGCGCGCCGGCATCGGCGAGCCGCCGCGCCGTCATCGGCGCGGCGACGGCCTGATCGAGGGAGACGACGAGGGTGCCGGCGAGGGCTTGCATCACGGCGCGCGCTCCTGCTTAAACCAGCCCTACAAGAGACCGCGTCGCGCGAGGTTGCGCATCAGGGCGCCGGTGCCGAAGGTCCACGGCGGCGCCGCGGTCGACAGCGTCATGCGGTTGGCGAGCACGCCAAGCTCCGGCGCCGCGATGGTGGTGACGTCCCCCAACTTGTGCGTGAACCCCTGCCCGGGCACCTCACGATCTTCGATCGGGGCGAACATGGTGCCGAGGAACAACGCCGCACCATCCGGATACTGGTGATGCCGCCCCAGCATTTGCTTGACGAGGTCCGCCGGGTCGCGGGCGATCTCGCGCATCGAGGAGCGCCCGTTCAGCACAAAGCCATCCTCGCCCTCGACCCTGAGGCTCACCTCGATGCGGCGCACATCTTCGAGCGAGAACGTGCCGTCAAAGAAGCGCACGAACGGGCCGAGCGCGGTGGAGGCATTGTTGTCCTTGGCCTTGGAGAGTAGCAGCGCCGAGCGCCCCTCGACGTCGCGCAGATTGACGTCGTTGCCGAGCGTGGCGCCGACGATGGTGCCTTGCGACGTGACCAGCAGTACCACCTCCGGCTCCGGATTATTCCAGGTCGATATCGGGTGCAGGCCCGCATCCATGCCGTGGCCGACCGCCGCCATCGGCTGCGCCTTGGTGAAGATTTCCGCGTCCGGCCCGATGCCGACCTCGAGATATTGCGACCAGGCGCCCTCGGCGATCAGCACGCGCTTGAGTTCGGCGGCCTCTTTGCTGCCGGGAACGAGATTGGCCAGGTTGCCGCCGAAGTGGGCCGCCACGCTTTTGCGAATTGCCTCCGCCCTCTCCGGCGCGCCGCGGGCTTGCTCCTCGATGACCCGCTCCAGCATCGAGCGCGGAAATGTGACCCCGGCCGCCTTGAGGGCCGCAAGATCGATCGGGGCCAACAGCCAGGGCTGGCGCGGGTCGCGCGTTGCCTCGGGCGTGTTGGCGAGGATCTCCGTTAGCCCGCCAATGCGCTCGCCTGTCCCCGCCTGCAGCATGCGCGCGGGTTCGGCGGCCTCGGCTAAATCGCGCATGGTCGGCGCCAGTCGCGAAATGTCGTAGAGGCCATCGGCGCGCACGGCGACGACGGCGGGGCCCTCTGCCGCGGGCAGCCAGACGCGGCCGGCGAGGGCACCGGCGGTGCCGTCGCGAGGCAGGGTGGCGGCAACGGCCATGTGGTCGGCAAGGCTAGGCATCGGTGTTATTTGCCATGGCTTTTGAAACTAAAAGGCGAAACGATTTTCCCCGGTCGACCGAGGCGCCGGCCAGAGGCGCTCTCAAGCCGGCTGATGGCCGGCGTGGCGGCCACAGTAGCGGCTTGGCGTCGAAGGTGCCAGGAGACTTGGAGGAGACTTGGAGGAGACTTGGAGGAGGCTTGCGGGCTTGGCCAGCCCCTGAAAGGAAAAAGCCTGGCGTGCCGTCGCCACCGCCGCGCCCCCGGTCTCTGCCCAGGGCCGGCCCCGTCGACGCCGGCGCGGTTTGCGCGCAAACATGGGCAGGGGTCCTGAAGGAGGTTGATTTGCTGTTTTGGGCGGGTGCCGTTCTGACCGGTGTTCTTGGCTACAAGCGGCTCGATTGGTGGCTGCCGGCGGTGATCGCCTGCACCGTTGCGGCGGGGCAATTTTTCTACTTTCAGACGCTGCTCGGAGGGCCTGGCGCGCGGCTCGAACTGTTGTTTAGCCTGATCCTGAACCTGACGATGTACTATGCGACGTTTTCAATCGGCCGGGCGATCGGCGAGCGCCGCGCGCGGCGCCGGAAGCGTGAACCGCGAAGGGGTGGACCATGAGTGATCTTGGCCTCAAGGGGCATGTCGTGCTGGTAACCGGTGCGCTGGGTACGCTTGGCAGCGCCATGTGCCGGGCGATTGAGGCGGCCGGCGGCACCGCCATTCGCAGCGACCTGGCTCAGCGCGGCGAGCCCGACATTGCTCTCGATGTGACAAGTGAGGAAAACTGGCTGGCAGTGATGGCCGAACTCCGGCGCAGTCATGGCCGCCTCGATGGTCTCGTCAACAATGCCGGCGTCGGCACACCGGGCGACGTGGAGCAGACAAGCTTTGCCGAATGGCGAAGGGTGATGGCGGTCAATGCCGACGGCGTCTTCCTCGGGTGCAAGTATGCGATGCCGCTGCTTGCCAAATCCGAGGCGCCGTCGATCGTCAACATCTCCTCGGCCTCCGGCATCGTCGGTGGCGCCAACCTGGCGGCCTACAATGCGTCCAAGGGTGCAGTGCGCCTGTTGACCAAGTCGGTCGCCCTGTCGGGGGCGCGCAAGCGGCCTCCCGTGCGCTGCAACTCGGTGCATCCCGCCTTCATCGAGGGCGACATGGTCGACCGCATGGTCAAGGGTCGCCCCGATCCAGCCAAGGCGATGGCTAAGCTCAACGCCCAAATTCCCATTGGCCGTCTGGGCCAGCCACATGAGGTGGCGAACGCGGTGGTGTGGCTGTTGTCGGCGGCCTCCTCCTTCACCACCGGTTCGGAAGTGCTGGTCGACGGCGGCCTGATTGCGGGGTGAGAAAGCGGCAATGCCGCCCCCTGCCCGTCGCCGGTGGTAGGCGCCCGTGCGCGCCTGCGGCGGGCCGAAGCTTAACAAGCTTTAACTGGCGCGCGCCGGCCGTGCGGCCTCAAATCCTGCCCCGTGCCCTGAAAGGGCGAAGGATGGCAATGCGGCGAGCTTCGATGACGGGCGCGCGTGGTACCGACGGCGGCAGCCTCGCCCTATTACGCCGCAAAGGCGCGGCCGTGTTCGGCCTCGCGGGGTTGCTTGCCGTCTGTGTGCTTGCGCCGCCGCAGGGCCTGGCGCAGGAGGCGCCCCGCGGCCAGATCGATCGTCTCGATGGCGAGGCCGACAAAGCTTACGGACCGTTGTTCGATGCCGTGGTCGAGCGCATTTCCAAATCGTTCTGGAACAAGGATCTGATCGCCAGCAGCGGCTGGGAACGTCACGCCGCCGAGGTACGCCAGAGCGTGATCGATGCGCCGACCCACACGGAGGCGGCGCGGCGTATCAATGCCCTGCTCGGCGAGCTCAAGACCTCGCATACGGGGCTGCTGACCCCCGACGACGTCGAATACTACATCCTGCTCGATGTGTTCTCGGGAGGAAACCGCGTGCGCGAATTCGTTTCGCAGCGGTTTTGGGGCAGCGGCGTGCGCTACGCTGGCGCGGGTTTTTTCTCGGCGCAGATCGATGGGCGCGACTTTGTCGATGCCGTGCTCGAAGGCTCGCCGGCCGAGCGCGCCGGCCTGAAGGTCGGTGACGAAATTCTGAGCGTCGATGCTGCCCCCTACCATCCGATCCGCTCCTTCCGCGACAAGGTCGGCGACAAGGTACGCATCAAGCTACGACGCTCCCCCGCGGCCGCGCCGCAAGAGCTCGAGGTCGAGGTCATCAGTATTGCGCCGCTGCAGGCATTTCGCGATGCCACCGCCGCCAGTGCGCGGGTGCTCGAACGCGAGGGCCGCCGCATCGGTTACGTGCACGTGTGGGCCTCGGTCGGCGAGCAATCGACGGACGCGCTCAAGGAAGCGCTCGACAGTGTCAGGGGCGAAAAGGATGAGGATCGCGAGCACAAGCGCGAGGCTGCAACGGCGCCCGCGCTCGACGGGGTCATCATCGACATGCGCGGCAAAATTGGCGGCACCGGCCAGAACGCCGGGCGCTATCTGGACGTCATCGACCCGCGCGGGCCCCTCATGCGGTCGCGCAACAAGGATGCCAAGGAGCGGGTGCGCAACGCGCTCAGGGGGCGCACGGCGGTATTGATCGATCACCACACGCGTAGCACGGGGGAGCTGTTCGTGCATTCCTACAAGCGCGAACGACAGGGGCCGCTGATCGGCACGCGCACGGCCGGCGCCGTGAGCGCGGCCGCCGCCCACCTCATGCCAGGTGGCGACCTGCTCTATCTCGCCGTCACGGGTCTGGAGATCGATGGCGAAATCTTGGAAGGCCCGGGCGTTGCTCCCGATCTCGAGGTGGCGCGCCCCCTGCCCTACGCCAACGGCGCCGACCCTGTGCTCGATGCGGCCGTGGACTGGCTGGCTGATCGCGCCGCGGCGCCGGCGCCTGCGCCCGGCGCGCCGAGCCGCAGCAACTAGGCCGGAGCTGCTTCACAGCGCCTCGGAACTGGTTACACTGCGCCTCTCCTCAAAGGCCGGAGACCCCGGCAAACCCTCCGGGAAACGCTCATGACCAAGCCCACCGCCGCCCAGAAGAAGAAGCTGCGCTCGCGCCAATGGTTCGACAATCCCGACAACCCGGACATGACCGCGCTCTATCTGGAGCGCTATATGA
>DATMZT010000047.1:0-35087 GCA_035573335.1 Hyphomicrobiaceae bacterium
CCCTCCGCCAGCGCCGCCGCCACGCTTTCCTGCGACCCCAGCGCACTAAAGTCGGCGGTGTCATGCGCGTCGGGCGCGCTGCCGGCCCGATCACCGCCATGATAGATGTCGAAACCGTAGCTCGCGTCCGCTCCGGTTGAGATATGCCCTGACGCATCGATGCTGGCATCGTCGGCGGCCGTATAGACGAATGTGTTGGCCTCGCCATCGCCGACCAGAACATCGCTGCCGACGGTCCCAACCACGGTTTCGACGTGTTCGAGATGCGCGAGCGCGGTATCGGCGGCACCGTCGGCCCCAATGGTCCACGCCTGTACGGTGACCTCGCCAACGGAACTATCGGCGCTGTGTTCAACCGAAGCGAGATTGACATAGATCCCGTTGGGCACAACGTCGGCGGCCGAGGCAGCCTCGGCCCCCGCATGAGCCGCGGCCTGGGCCCCTGGCGTCACCTGGCTAAAATCAACGGTATCGTTGCCGCCCCGGCCGTCGAAGACGCTGGCGCCATTTTCACCGCCGCCGACGGCGACATAGGTGTTGTCTTGAGCATCACCCCGAACGACATCGCTGCCGCCGGTGCCGATGATGTCCTCGATGGTGGCGTGCGCCTCTCTACTTTCCGGCGTGGCGCTCCAGGCCAACAGGGCGAGGTCGGTCTGCTCGGCACCACCGACGGTGGACACCAGCGAGCCCGTGACGGTCGAAGCTTCGCCGGTCATGGCATCGACGGTCGCAATCGTCACCGATCGGGCCAGGTCGACGCTGATACCCTTGGCGTCGTGCGGCAGCAGGATTGGCTCGGAACCCGCTGGCGCCGCCGCGGCGCTGGCCTCGGTACCGAGCCGGCTGAAATCGGCGGTATCCCCTAGGTCGCCGGCCGCGTTAGTTGGCCCGCCATAGTAGATGTCGAAGCCATAGCTGGCGGGCCCATTGTCGGTACCGTCGGCCGCCGTATAAGTGAACGTATTAGCGTTGGCGTTGCCTATGACGGTGTCGTTGCCAATGGTGCCGATGACATTGTCAATATTCTCAAGATGGGCCAACGGCGTCGAGGCCTTGCCCTCGCCATCGAGTAGCCAGGCTTGCGTCTGGCCTTCGGCCGATAGATTTACAAGAACGCCGTTCGGCGCCGAGGTATCCTGCTTAATGCCATTTTCCGCCCCAGCTTGCGTGGCCGGCTGCGCCAAGTCCGTAATCTGGGAGAAATCGATCGTATTGCCCCGCCCGGTGCCGACAAAGGCGTTGAAGTTGCCGGGCCCGGGCGTGCCTGTGAATACAAAGGTGGTTTTCGGAAGCGAGCTGACGATGACATCGCCAATCGGCGGTGCCCCTACCAGCTTTTCCAGGGACAGGGGTCCTGGGTCGGCCTTATCGTCGACGACGTCGATCTTGAGCAGCGACGGGGACGTCGAGGAGCCATGGCGCGCGATTGGCTTTAGCAAGGCATCGGCGGGTGGGGCGAGCGGTGCAAGGGGATCGGCTCCTGCCTCCGCCGCCAGGCGGTACTCGCCGACACCTGCGGGATTGGCGTGACCCTGAGTGGGCGCGTGGCTGTCCGTACTGAGCCTTTCAGACAGACGTGCGATCTCGATGGCCTGCGGTGGGCTGATGACCACGTCCCCAGCCGTGCCGGTCTCGCTGCTCGCCCCATCCCCCCCAGTGGCCTCCACCGAGGCGGCCTGCGCCACCGCCGCCGTGCCTGCGAACGTCTGTTCGAGCGACAACAGGATACTGGCCAGGATCGATATCCGGTCGAGCAGGGTGAGCTCGTTGACCGTTGATGCGGGAGCTATCGGCGATACCGGAATGCTGGCGACAGGGCGCGCATTCTTAAGCTTCGAACCTGACTGTATCGACATCGCCTCACTCAATCCCACAGCCAATTGCATCCTGCGGACGGGACCGCAGGCAGGCTTATTCGGCCGTCCAGCATAAGGTCGTCCGGTGCAATAGACAATCGGACGTAAGGGCTGGAATGACGCTCTGACTAAGGTCCAAGGCGCGCCCTGATTGTTGTAAATACAGAAATATGTCAAACACTTGGCTTTGGGGCCGGTCAAAGACCCCCTCGCCGCGCCGGTGCGGTCCGTGCACTGCCCTTTGGTCAGTTGACCTGGACGGCATGGACGGCACCAATCTTGGTGCAAGCTTTAGGCGCGGGCCTGCTGCAGGGGGTCTATTCCCGTGGCCGCGGAGGCAGGGCGGCGGCCGTCCGGGCCGCAGGGCGTATGGGCGGGTAACTTGATTTCACGCCCCGGCTTTCTCGTGACGAACAATGCGCGTACTTTCCGCTTGGCCTCGTCCGAAACCTTTTTGCGGTTCTGGTCACACTGAGGACGAAGCGTGCTGCCAAATTTCGAAAGTCGGGGTGCGAAACCATGCGTTGCCTAACTGCTGTTCTCCTCGCCGTCCTCTGTGCGGCTTCAGCCTTTAACCAAGCCGCAGCGCAATCATCTGCCAAGCGCACCAGTTATGAGCGCGAAATGCACGGCAAGACCAACGAGGCCACGATCGGGCTGGCTGCAGGCCTTCCCGAGGGGGCGCCGCTGCGGTTTGCCGTCGAACTTGCGCGTGTGGTCGACGACGGCACCAATATGCGGGTCCTCCCGATCGTGACACGCGGGCCGTTCGAGAACGTGCATGACCTCTTGTATCTCAAGGGTATCGACGCGGCGATCATCTACGGCGATGTCCTCGAGCACTTTAAGAACGACCCGAAGATCGGGCAAATCGACAAACGCATCAATTATTTGACGCACCTTTTCCCATCTGAACTGCACGTCTTCGTGCGCCCGGAAATTAAGAGTTTGGAGGATCTCGCCGGCAAGCCGGTCAACTTCAATACACGCGGCACGGCTGCGGCCTACTCGGGTCCACTGATTTTCGATCGCCTTGGCATCAAAGTGGATGCGCGCTTTGATCCGCATCCCTCGGCGCTGGCGGAGATTGCCAAGAGCGACAAATACGCGGCGATTGTCTTCGTGACATCCAAGCCGGTCGAACCCTTCGCACGCCGAAAGTGGCCTGAAGGTTTCAAGTTTCTGCCTGTGCCTCTGACCGAGAAGCTCGAAGAGTACTATCTGCCGGCCCAACTGGAGCCGTCGGACTATCCCGATCTCATCCCGCAGGGCCAGATTGTGCAAACGGTGAGCGTTCCGGCCGTGCTCGCCGTCTACAATTGGCCTGTGCAAAGCGACCGCTACCGCCGCATGGTGCGATTTGTCGACTATCTGTTCGAGCGTTTGCCCAGACTGCAAACAGAGGCTGGCTTCCATCCCAAATGGCGGGACTTGAACCTTGCCGCGGCGGTCCCTGGCTGGCAGCGCTTCGGAGCCGTGCAAGACAAGCTCGTTGCATCGGCGGCTGCCGACACAGATTTTCGCGCCGACGATGGAGCCAAATTGAAAGAGGCGATTGCGCGGCTGGCTCCGGGCAACGAGGCCGAACAGACAAGGTTGCTGCAACGCTTTCTGCGCTCGCAACCACTACCTTCTGCAACGCGTCGATAGTGATTGGCAAATAGCCGATGGCACACAGGTACACAATTCATTGTTGCGGCGAGCGGCGTTTACGGATGCGTCTGGCGCCCTTGTCCGCCCCAGCGTACGTGGCCTCCTGCATTTGGGGGGCCGCCATTGCGGTCCTGTTTGCCCTTTGTAGTGCGAAAGGTTTGGCCGCGGGCAAGCCGGCCATCGTCATCCCACCTTCAGTACAGGCGCTGTCCCCGTCGGAAGTTGAGTTTGGGGTGAGGGTAGACGAGGCCGAGAGCGCTCCGGCAGCAAGCGTAGTCCTCATCTCGGGTTTGCCACCGGACGTCACGTTCTCGGCCGGACGCGCCATCGTACGCGGAACCTGGGAAGTTCCGCTGGGCGCGATAGCGGGCCTCAAGGTCAAGGTTCCTGCCGACATCAAGGGCCGATCCGATCTCGTTATCCTGTTAACGCACAATAGCGAGAAGTACACGGTGGTTCTCGCATCGGCACGCTCCGCTCTTGTTGTCGATGCAGCACCCGGGCGCGCCGAGCCTGGAGCTGTTGGCCAGATCGGTGATATGCGCAAGCAGGCTGAGACCCGCAAGGCGGAAGAGGAGCAACAGATCGCGCAGGCCAAGCGTGCCGAAGAGGCCAAAAAGGCCGAGGAGGCGCGCAAGCTGGCCGAGGCCCGCAAGGCCGAGGAGGCACGTAAGCTGGTCGAGGCCCAGCGCGCCGAAGAGGAGCGACGCATCGCCCAGGCCAAGCGCGCCGAAGAGGCAAGGCTCGCCGAGGAAGCCAAAAAGGCCGAAGAGGCGCGCAAGCTGGCCGAGGCCAAACGCGCCGAAGAGACAAGGCTTGCCGAGGAAGCCAAGAAGGCCGAAGAGGCTCGCAAGCTGGCAGAGGCCAAGCGCGCCGAAGAGGAGCGTCGTATCGCCGAGGCCAAGCGCGCCGAAGAGGCAAGGCTCGAGGAAGCCAAAAAGGCCGAGGAGGCACGTAAGCTGGCCGAGGCCCGCAAGGCCGAAGAGGAGCGTAGCATCGCCGAAGCCAAACGCGCCGAGGAGTCGCTTCGCGTGGCCGAGGCGACCAAGGTGGCCGATGAGCGTAGCCCGCCCGCGCAGCGCACCGCTGAAGGCTCGCGGGCGGTCGCCGCCTTGGACCAACGCCCGTCAATAAAGGAGCCGACCCCCTCCCTGGCCCAGGATCGGCTGGACCAGCTCATTACTCAGGGAGATCGACATTTAGTTAACGGCAACGTGGTGGTCGCGCGCCAATACTATCTGCGGGCTGCTCAGGCTGGGATGGCACGCGCAGCCCTTAGACTGGCCGAAACCTATGACCCCAACGAGCTTCGGCGTTTGAATGTGCAGGGTTTGATGCCCGACGTCGCCGAGGCGAAGCGATGGTATGAGCGAGCCGTCGCCCTTGGCGATGCGGGCGCTCAGGTTAAGCTCGGTCGTCTTAACGGTAAATAAGGACCGTGCGTTAAGCCGCACTCCGCGTCGCTTTCAATGCCACCTCGCGTAGCTCACGACGCAAGACCTTGCCCACGTTGGTCTTGGGCAGTTCTTGCTGAAAGATGATGTATTTCGGCTTCTTGTAGCCCGTCAGCTGTTCGCTACAGAATTTCATCAACGCCTGCTCGGTAAGCGCTGGGTCTTTTTTGGCAACGAACAGCACCACGGCCTCGCCGCTCGCCGCATCCGGCACTCCGACCACCGCGCATTCGAGCACGCCCGGATGGCTCGCCACCACATCCTCAACTTCATTTGGAAAGACGTTGAAGCCTGAGACGAGAACCATGTCCTTCTTCCGGTCGACGATTTTGACCTGGCCACCGGCATCCATCACCCCGATGTCGCCTGTCTTGAAGTAGCCGTCCGCCGACATCACCTTCGCCGTCTCATCGGGGCGCTGCCAATAACCCGACATGACTTGCGGCCCGCGCGCGCAGATCTCTCCCGGCTGGCCGAGCGGCACCTCCTTGCCGTCATCGTCGCGAATTGAGATTGAAGTCGATGGCACCGGCAACCCGATAGTGCCGGTATATTCGTTGTTGTCGGCGCGATTGCAGGTCAGCGTCGGGGCGGTCTCGGATAAGCCATAGCCCTCGACGATCGGGCATCCCGTGAGTTTGAAGAAGCGCTCGGCAACCGCGCGCTGCACGGCCATGCCACCGCCGTTCGCGGCCTTGAGGGTGTTAAAATCAAGCTTGGCAAATTCAGGGTTGTTGAGCAGGGCGTTGTAAAGCGTGTTCACAGCGGGCAGCATGTTGAACGGGTATTTGGCCAGCTCCTTGACGAAGCCCGGGATGTCGCGCGGGTTCGGGATCAGCACGCACATACCGCCAATGCGCATGCCGAGCAGGCTGCACACCGTCAGTGCAAAGATGTGATAGAGCGGCAGCGCGGTCACAATAACCATCTGCTCGACCGGCTTGCCCTTACTCAAGGCGGGCTGTAGCCAGGCCTCGTTTTGCAGCACGTTAGCGATGACGTTGCGGTGGAGCAGCGTCGCGCCCTTGGAGATACCGGTGGTGCCCCCCGTGTACTGTAGGAACGCGACATCGTCGGGCTTGAGGTCCGGTTTCTTTAGCGTCATGCCCTTGCCGGCCGCGATGGCGTCGTTGAACTTGGTGGCGGCGGGAAGGCTATAAGCCGGCACCATCTTCTTGAGGCGACGCACGACGAGGTTGACGATCGCGCCTTTGGCGAAGCCCAGCAGGTCGCCCATGCTGGCGACCACCACATGTGTGACGCTCGTCTTGGCAATGACCTGCTGCAGCGTCCTGGCAAAGTTCTCCAAAACGATGATCGCCCGCGCACCGGAATCCTTCAGCTGATGCTCGAGTTCCCGGGGTGTGTAGAGGGGATTGACGTTCACCACGACGTAACCGGCCCGCAGGATACCGGTGATGCACACGGGGTTCTGCAGGATATTGGGCAGCATGACGGCAACGCGTTCACCCGCTGCTAGTCCCTTGCTTTGCAACCAAGCTCCCAGGGCACGCGAGAGCATATCGAAATTGCCGTAGGTCAACCGCTTGTCCATGCAAGCGTAGGCATCTCTGTCTTGGTACTTGGCAAAACTTTCTTCAAACAGCGACACCAGCGAAGGGTATTGCCCAGCATCGATGTCGGCCGGCACACCGGGTGGATAGTTCTTCAGCCAGATACGATCCATTGCACGCCTCCCTGTCTCAATTTCCCGCCAGCTAATCGCAACGCAATGGCCTTGCTGCATATCTTTTACGAAGAGGGCCGCTGACCTCCGCAAAGAAAGCCGCCGCTGAGCCAACGGGCTTCTAGAGCATCCTCACTGGGGCGAGCAGAAATTCACAACCCACCATGGCCGGACGGAGGCTCAAGGCTGCCCCTACTTCGACCCGGCCGCAAGATCCACGGGTCCCATAGCCCGCCTGGGGCTTCGATCAAAAGGATCAGCGCCGGCCTGACGCCCAGTGGGGTGGCATTTTCTTCAGCGCCCCAGCGTTCAGGCCGCGTAAGTCCATTGTCACCGCGACAGGCGCGTCAGCTCTTGGGGCGTATGCTCTGCGTTGCCTCCATCATCAGGCGGCCGAGCTCCTGGGCCTGCAGCGTGTAATTTTGCATTTGCGTTTGGGCATGGCGGCTTTGGATGCCGATCACGTCGGTTACGTCCTTGGCGTTGGCCAGCTCGCTTGCGAGATTGAAACAAGCCTCCGCGTTCTGTTTGGCAAACTTGACGGCGCGATCCTGCACCACCTGGAAGCTGGAGGTCACCGCATTCGCCGGCGTGGCGCTGGTCCACACGCCCATGGCCTGGGCCACCGCGTCCATGAACTGCCCGTAGGCCGCACGCGCCGTTTCCACGTTCTTCTCGGCCAATTCACGAAGCTGCTGAGGTATTTCGAACGGCTGGGGCTGAGCCATGACTTTTCTCCGCGCGTGTCCAGGGGGTCGGGACGTCATTGTAACGCGCAGCAGCTCCGAATCCCACCGCTTGCTTGCGGTCTGCCCACGAGCGGACCGCGGCCGATGCCATCCGGCATCTGGGTGCACCGGTCTTTGTCTCAGTAAATCAATAGTTAACAGAGTTGGCGAGGCTCGGCCGGTGGGCGCGACAGATCCCCTGATCATACCGCTCGTTCTTGGCCTAAAGTCATTCCGAGCCCACCCCGGCGTCGGTCGCCGGCCCGCGGCCCCGCCCTTTGCGGCTGTAGCTACCCTTGCCTTGCCCTGGCTTTACGACGCGCGGTGCCGTCACCGGCAAACGCAAGGCTGCCCGCGACCGGATTGACCCTGCGCGTTTGCGTCTTGGCCTTTTTCACCATAGCGAGCGACTAGCCGTGGTTTTGCCGACGCGGGTCGGCCACGTCCTCGATCACCAACTCGCGCCGGTTGCGGCCATTCCAAGTGTCGCGCCGCAAATAGCCGGCCACGTGCAGCGGCAATCCTGCCGTATCGAGCAGAGCCTCCCCCAGCGGTTGGCCCGCAGCGCGAAAGGCGACGGCATCGAGCCGTGAGCCATCGCCCGCTTCGAGCGCGCAGCGTACATGCACCTCCCCGATCCTTTTTGCAAACTTCACGCGGTGCGCCGGGAAGGCAAAGCGCGGCTGGGGATTGCCCTGGCCGAACGGACCAGCCTTGTCGATCAGCGCCATCAGGTCGTCCGTCACGCTGCTTGGCGTCAGAGCACCATCGACCAACAGGGCGGCTGCCGCCCGCGCCGCGCGCGCGCCCGAGACAAGTCTTGCCTCGAAGAAAGCCGCGAGCCTATCAAAGTTGCTCCGGGTCACGGTTAGCCCCGCGGCCATGGCATGCCCGCCGCCCTTGCTCAGGATCTTGGCCGCCACGGCCTCCCGCACGGTGGCGCCGATATCGAGGCCGGCGACGGAGCGCAGCGAACCCGTACCCTCGTCGCGGGCATTCCAGGCGATGACGCAGGCCGGTCGCCCGAAGCGCTCCACAAGCCGACTAGCGACCAGGCCAACCACACCCTTGTGGAACTGATCGCTGCCGATCAGCAGCATCGGCAGATCTTGGTTCTGCTCGATCTGACGCTCGGCAACCACGAGCGCCTCCTCGAGCATGGCCGCCTCAATGGCCTTGCGTTCCCGGTTCAGTTTATCCAGCAACACTGCCACGCGCGCGGCTTCCGCCTCGTCGACGCCGGCCAGCAAGCGCGCCCCGAGTGCGGCATCGCCGATGCGCCCCCCGGCATTGATGCGCGGACCGAGCACAAACCCCAGATGATAGGGGGTAGGCGCAACGGCCAGTCCGGCCGCATCGCTTAGCGCGCGCAGGCCGAGGTTGCCGCGCAGCCGCATGACCTGCAGGCCCTTGCTAACGTAGGCCCGATTGAGCCCCGTCAGAGGCACCACATCGCAAACCGTGGCGAGGGCCACCAGGTCAAGCATACCGAGCAAGTTGGGGACGTCGCCGCCAGGCATGCCGCGTTGGCGCAGCTCGCGCGCGACGGCGACCAGCAGCATGAAGGTCACGCCAGCGGCGCAGAGCTGACCTAACCCGGAAAGATCATCCTGCCGGTTGGCATTGATCAGAGCATAGACCTCTGGCAGCCGCTCGTCGGCCTGATGGTGGTCGATGACCACGACGTCGACGCCCTGTTCCCGGGCTGCCAGCAACTGCACATGGCTGGTGGTGCCGCAGTCGACCGTCACGATCAACCCTGCGCCCTCCTTGATGAGGGCCTCGATGGCCTCGCGGTTGGGGCCGTAGCCCTCGGTCATCCGATCTGGAATATAAATGCGCGCCTCGACCCCGAGCGCTGCCAGGAAACGCTTGAGCAATGCCGAGGAGCAGGCGCCGTCGACATCATAGTCGCCAAAGATCGCCACCTGCTCCTTACGGGCAATAGCATCGGCCAGCCGCGCCGCGGCTTTGTCCATGTCGCGCAAAGTGCTGGGATCCGGCATCAAGGCCTTGATGCTCGGATCGAGCACGTTTGGCACCTCCTCGAGACCTATTGCGCGGGCCGCCAGCACGCGGCCGAGCAGTTCCGGCAACGCGTAGCGTTGGCTAATGGCGATGGCCGTATTGATCGCGGGGCCCTCGAGCCGTTCGCGCCATTGCAGGCCGCGGACGGAACGCTCAACGCCAAGGAAAGCGCCGTGAGCGACCTCCTCGCCTATGCTTTTGCTGCGAACCGCCCGCATGTTCCCCATCTGGCCGTGCCGTGGCGACTGTAGGCGGAACGGACAAGCGCAACAGTGATTCGCTGCATCACTCCACAGTTTCGTGCGCTTCGCAGCTGGCCTCAGCCGCACCGGATCGTCTGGCGTCGGCGCCTGTTGCGGGCGTCTGGCCCGAGGGAGGCAACTAAGCTCGGGCGACATCATCGGTTTGACCTCCTGTGGGTGCGCGTCGGCATGGCCCATCGAGATCTTGGCGCAATTGCGCGCGCCGTGGCGATCGACGAATATTTGCCTGGGTCGTTAGCCTGCAAGGCGTCTGGGAGTTTGCATGCAGCGCAAGGTTGTTCTCGTCGCGGGCGCCTCAGGCCTGGTCGGCTATGCCGCCATGAAGCATTTTGCCAGCGAGCCCGCTTGCGAAGTGATCGCCGTGTCGCGCCGGCGGCCCGATACGACCTTCGGGGCGCGCTGCCTCGCCGTCGACCTCACCGACACGCAGGACTGTGCCCGCGCGTTCAGCGCCTTGGCCCACGTGACCCATGTGATCTATGCCGCGCTCTATGAACGGCCGGATCTTATCGCCGGCTGGCGCGATAGCGAACAGATCACGCTCAACGACCGGATGCTGCGTAATCTGATGGACCCGCTCGAGCAGGCGGCGCGCAATCTTCAGCATGTCTCGCTGCTGCAGGGAACCAAAGCCTATGGCGTGCACGTGCGGCCGATGAAAATTCCGGCGCGAGAAGGGCGCTCGGACCGGCGCGACGTGCCGAACTTCTATTGGAACCAGGAGGCTTTCCTGCGCGAAAAGCAACGCGGCAAGAGCTGGTATTTCTCGATCTTCCGGCCGGTGCTCATCGTTGGCTACTCGCAAGGCAGTGCCATGAACGTCATTCCCGCCCTTGGCACCTACGCGGCGATCCTTAAGGCGGCCGGTCAGCCGCTCCACTATCCTGGCGGCCCGCCTCGGCTGGGCCAAGCGGTCGATGCGGACCTGCTGGCACGCTGCATGGCCTGGGCCGCCGAGGCGACAGCGGCACGCAACGAGACATTCAACGTCGCCAATGGCGATGTCTATTGTTGGCAGAATATTTGGCCGGCCATCGCCGATGCGCTTGGGATGGTGCCGGGCGATTGTCTACCATTGAGCCTGGAGGCCGACATTCTCCCGCGCGAGACCGATTGGAAGCGCATTAGGGACGCACACGACCTCCTCGCTCCGGATCTGAAGTCCTTTGTCGGCCTGTCGTTTCAATATGCCGACTACCAAATGGGGTTTGGGCGCACGCAACCCTTGCCGCCCTCCTTCTCCTCAACCATCAAGCTCATGCAGGCTGGTTTTCACGAGGTGATGGATACGGAGGCGATGTTTGCCAAGTGGCTGCGTGTCTTCCAGGACAAGCGGCTGCTGCCGCGGCCTTGACGGGCCTGCCGCCAGGCACTCAGGAGCAACCGCGCGAGGATCGCTGCCAAACCTCCCTCGCGCGGGCACGAGCCCTAGTTTCGCCCAATTGTCACGGAAGGTTCAGGTCCATGGTGGGGTGGCAAGGCCCGATGGGCCCTCATCTAGTCCAGCGGCTGCTTTGGAGCTTTGGCAGAGCGCTTTTGCCGATAGCTCCCCCAAGGGAGCGGCGGACCTGACCTGAGGGCCTTGCCCCTGCCTGCTGTCGCAGGCGCCCAAGGCCCGTGCGCGCCCGAAGACGGAACACCCCAGCAGATAATGGGTCCGCTTCGCCGCAGGCATCCTCGCCGCAGGCATCAACCAGACACAAAACATCATTGGAAGCGGTAGCGCACCGGCCGACCGCTGATCCCCTCGGCCGCGGCAAGGATTGCGTTCACGTCGAGACCGTAGTGGCCGTAGAGCTCACCGATCGATCCCGATTGTCCGAAGTGTTCGACACCGAGGGCCCGCACGCGGTGGCCGCAGACCCCGCCCAGCCAGGAAAGGGTCTCGGGGTAACCGTCCGTCACGGTGACGAGGGCGGCGTCGCGCGATAGCACGCAAAGCAGATCCTCAACGCGCGATCGCACGCCACGATCCCCCTGCTCTCGCGCCCGCTGCGCTGCGTGCCAACCCGCCGACAGGCGATCGGCCGAGGTCACGGCCAGGACACCCACGCCGCGCCGATCCTCGCACAAAAACCCGGCGGCCTCGATCGCTTCGGGTGCGACCGCGCCGCAATAGACGATCGCTAGCTCGGCCGCAGGGTCGGGCTGCCGCAACCAATAGCCCCCATCGATGATCGCTTGCCGCAGATCCGGCGTGGTCGTCCGCAGCGGCTGCTCGAGCGGCCGCGTCGACAAGCGCAGATAGACGGAGCCGCCCTTCTCGTCGCGATGCCAACGTCGCTCGGCATCCTCTGCCGCCTCGCGCTGAATGTAGTCAAAAGCCCACTCCATGATCACGGTCAGCTCGTCGGCATAGGCCGGCTCGAAGGCGGCTAGGCCGTCCTGCGCCATGCCGATCAGGGGCGTGCTGATCGACTGATGCGCGCCTCCCTCCGGCGCCAGCGTCAGGCCGGAAGGCGTGCCCGCGACGATGAAGCGCGCATCCTGATAGCAGGCATAGTTCAAGGCATCGAGCCCCCGGCAGATGAAGGGATCATAGAGCGTCCCGACCGGCAGCAGGCGCTCTCCGAACAGCGAATGCGATAAGCCCAGAGCCGACAGCAACAAGAACAGGTTCATTTCGGCAATGCCAAGCTCGACGTGCTGGCCTTTCGGGCTCAAGGCCCAGCGCTGCGGCGACATCAGCCCACGCTCGCGGAACAGGTCTTCCTGGCTCGCCAGTGAAAACAAGCCGCGACGATTGACCCATGGCCCGAGGTTGGTGGAGACCGTCACATCGGGTGACGTGGTGACGATGCGCTCGGCCAACGGCCCATTGACCCTGGCGATCTCGTCGAGCACACGGCCAAACCCGGTTTGCGTCGCGACCTGCCCCTTCCACTCGAGCCTGGGAAAAGGTTCGAGCGGAATGCGCGCACCCTGCAGCCGCCGGCGCCCTTTTTGCCTGAAGGGCACGCGCGCCAAAAAGTCCTCGATCTGCGCCACCGGAAGGCGCAACCCCGACAGCCTGTCCCACTCCTCGCCTTGGTTGATGCCTTCGCGCAGGCGCAGTGCCTCGATCTGGGCTTTCGTCATCAGGCCGGCATGATTGTCTTTGTGGCCCTGGAACGGCAAACCGAAGCCTTTGATGGTATAGGCGATAAAGCACACGGGCTGATCGCCCGGCGCACCCTCGAAGGCCTCGATGATGGCCTCCAGATCATGCCCGCCGAGATTGGTCATCAGGTTGGCGAGAGCGGTGTCGTCGTGGCGACGCAAGATCGCCAGGGTATCGGGGTGGATGGCGAGATCCTGCTCGAGTTGCCGACGCCAAGCGGCCCCGCCCTGAAACACGAGGGCGGAGTAGAGCATGTTCGGACAGTCGTCGATCCACTCCTTGAGGCGCTGGCCGCCGGGTTCGGCAAATGCCCGTTGCAGGAGCTTGCCGTACTTGATGAGGACGACCTTCCAACCCAGGTTCTCGAATAGAGCCGCCAGCTTCATGAACAGGCGGTCCGACACCACCGAGTCGAGGCTTTGCCGGTTGTAGTCGATCACCCACCAGCAGTTCTTGAGACCGTGCTTCCAATATTCGAGCAGCGCCTCGTGAATGTTGCCCTCGTCGAGCTCCGCATCGCCCATCAGCGATATCATGCGGCCCTTGGGCCACTCTTTGCTCCAGCCCTTGGCATGAACGTAATCCTGCACCAAGCTGGCAAAGCCGGTGACCGCCACGCCCAAGCCGACGGAACCGGTGGAAAAGTCGACGTCGTCCTTGTCCTTGGTGCGCGAGGGATACGATTGCGTGCCGCCGAAGCCACGGAAGTTTTGCAGCTGGTCGAGGCTCTGCTGCCCGAGAAGGTATTGGATGGCGTGGAAAACCGGGCTCGCGTGCGGTTTCACGGCCACCCGGTCCTGCGGTCGCAAGATGCGAAAATAAAGGGCCGTCATCAGTGTGACGAGCGAGGCCGACGAGGCCTGATGCCCACCCACCTTGAGGCCGTCGCCGCGATCCACCTCGTGGTTGGCGTGATGGATCATAAAACTGGAAATCCACAAGACCTTGCGCTCCAGCTCGCGCAGCATGGCGAGACTTGCTGCCTCGTCCACCGGGATCATGCGGGCGCCTTCCATCACCGCGCTCCTCCTGGATTGGTGCGAACTTCGACCTCGAAGGCCGCCGTCTTCAACTTCGCCACCGTCTCTTCCAAATGCGATCGATCGCGCGTTTCGATCACCACCTCCAACAGCGCGCCTTTCGCCGGCAGATCGGAAAATACGCGCTGGTGGTAAACTTCGACGATATTGGCGCCCGCTTCGCCCAAGATGTTGGCCACCTTGGCGAGCTGGCCCGGGCGATCGGCAAGATCGATGGCGAGTTGGGTCAGTCGCCCATCGCGGGCGAGCTCGCGCGCCAGCACGCTGGCCAGCAGGCGGGTGTCGATGTTGCCCCCGCACAGGACGAGACCGACGGTCTTGCCACGGAAGCGCTCGCGGTTCGACAGCACCGCCGCCAGTCCGGCGGCGCCCGCCCCTTCCACTACGGTCTTTTCGATGCTGATGAGCAGACTGACGGCGTGCTCCAGTTCCGCCTCCGACACCAGCACGATCTCCTCGACCAGATCGCGCACCAGCGCCTGCGTGATGCGCCCCGGCGCCTTGACGGCGATGCCTTCGGCCAGCGTATCTCCGCGCATGGGCAGCGCGGTGCCTTTGATGGCATTGTACATCGAGGGGTAAAGCTCCGCCTGCACGCCGATCACCTGCAGATCGGGCCGCAGGGCTTTGGCGGCCGTGGCGATACCGCTAATCAGGCCGCCGCCCCCGATCGGTACCACCAGGGTGTCGATTTCCGGGGCCGAACCCAACATCTCGAGCGCCAGTGTGCCCTGTCCGGCGATGATCAGGGGATCGTCATAGGGATGGATGAAGGTGAGGCCGTTTGCCTCGCCATGCCGGTGTGCGAAGGTCGCCGCCTCCTCGACCGTCTCGCCGGTCAAGATCACCTCGGCGCCGTGGCGACGGGTGTTGACGACCTTGACCGTCGGCGTGCTCACCGGCATGACGATGGTGGCGGGTACGCCCAGCCGCTGGGCATGATAGGCGACGCCCTGGGCGTGATTGCCGGCCGACATGGCGATGACACCCGCCTTGCGCTCGGCAACCGACAGGGCAGAGAGCCGGTTCAGCGCCCCGCGCTCCTTGAAGGAGGCGGTGAACTGCTGGTTTTCGAACTTGAGCCAGATCTTGCAGCCGAGGATGGCCGAGAGCGTCCGGCTCCAGTCGCAATCGGTCTCGATGATGGCCCCGGCCAGGCGCCGGCGCGCCGCCTCGATATCCTCGAGCGTGACCGGTGCGGCCTGCGAGGCGTTAGGCGCGGCCGTCGCGCGGCGTTGAGGCATGGCTCTCCATCTCAAGCGAGCTTGCTGGGCAATCGATCACAACTTAGGCGACCACGGCATTCCTGTCGTCGAAGAATTGAGTTGACAGGCCCCGCGGAGCTGGTGCTCAAAGCCCTGCAATCGGCGAAAAGTCGCCCTCGGCGTCGACTTTCAGCCGCACCAGCCGAGCCCCCGTCACCCACGCGCAACCGCGGCATAGCGTTTGCATGGCTGGCGTTGCAAGAGACGGTATCGATGAGCATCAGGACAGCCCTTCTCGCCCTTTCCGGCGCTGCCGCCCTGCTTGCGGCCGCCTCGATCGGGGTACCCTCCAGCTTCGACGCGATGGACGAGGTCGTGGCGTTTGCCATCCGCGCCGCCAATTGAATGCCCGCCGCCTGAACCCTGAGGGCGCGTTTCGTGCGCTGACAACAGGTCATGCTTCCGATAATAGTCGCCCCCGGTGCAGGCATGAGGAGGCGTGGCAATGGCGAAAGTGGCTTGGATCGGTCTCGGTGTGATGGGCTACCCCATGGCGGGGCATATTCGTCGCAAAGGCGGCCACGATCTCACGGTCTACAATCGCAATAGCGCCAAGGCGGAGGCTTGGAGCAAGGAATTTGGCGGCACCAGCGCGCCGACGCCGCAAGACGCCGCCAAGGATGCCGATTTTGTCTTCTGCTGCGTCGGCAACGACAACGACCTGCGCGAGGTGACGCTCGGCCCCAAGGGCGCCTTCAACGGCGTGCGCACGGGCGCCGTCTTCATCGACAACACCACCGCGTCGGCCAATATTGCCCGTGAGTTGTATGCCGCCGCCAAGGGCAAGGGCTTCGACTTCCTCGATGCACCGGTCTCAGGCGGTCAAGCCGGTGCCCAGAATGGTGCGCTGACGGTGATGATCGGTGGCGACCAGGCGCCGTTCGACAAGGCAAAGCCGATCATCGACAACTATGCCCGCATGGCCACGCTGATCGGCCCGGCCGGTGCCGGCCAGCTCACCAAGATGGTCAACCAGATCATCGTCGCCATCACCGTGCAAGGTGTCTCTGAAGGCTTGGCTTTTGCACAGCGGGCCGGACTCGATATCCCCAAGGTCATGGAGACGATCGCCAAGGGCGCGGCCCAGTCCTGGCAGATGGACAACCGCTGGAAGACCATGAACGAAAACAAATTCGACTTTGGCTTCGCCGTCGACTGGATGCGCAAGGATCTCGGCATCATCATGGACGAGGCCAAGCGCAATGGCGCCATCGTCGAGATCGCCAAGATCATCGACGGCTACTACGCCGAAGTGCAGAAGATGGGCGGCAAGCGCTGGGATACCTCGGCTTTGATCGCACGGCTGAGCAAAAAGGCCTAATCGCAGCTCGACCCTGGCGCCGCCCGGATGGCGCCAAGCACGCGCTCCGGCGTCATCGGCATGCGACCGACCCGTACGCCGACCGCGCGCGCGATGGCGTTGGCGACGGCGGCTGCCGGCGGCACGATCGGCACCTCGCCGACGCCACGCACGCCATAAGGTACATTCGGCACCGGGGTCTCGACGATCACGGTTTCGATGCGCGGCACGTCGAGTGCGGTCGGCATGCGGTAGTCGAGCAAGCTGGCGTTGCGCAGGCGACCGTCGGCGCCATAGTCGAAGCCTTCCAGCAACGCCCACCCAAGCCCCTGCACAACGCTGCCCTCGATCTGGCCCTCGACCGCCATCGGATTGAGTGCCAGGCCAACGTCCTGAAAGGCGGTATAGCGCAGGACGGTGACAAGCCCGCTATCGGTGTCGACCTCTACATCACACACATGCGCGCCGATCTCGACGCCGAGCGGCAGCTTGCTCGAAACACCGCGCCCGACCACGGCACCATCGGTCAAGGTGGCCTGCATCAGCTCCGCCAAGGAGATTGCCGCGCCGCTCGGCTGTGGTGAGCGAAAGACGCCATCGGCATAGTGCAGCAGTTCCGGGGCACTCTGCAGCTTCTCGGCCGCCCTGCTCCTGAGCTGGCGCAGCGCATCCCCGCACGCCTCCACCAGGGCAGCGGTCATGGTGCGGGCAACGCGGCTGCCGGCAGCGCCGTCACTGTAGCCGACCGACTTGGAATCGCCGGTCTGCACGTGCACGTCCTCGATGGCCAGACCGAACTCCTCGGCCACGACCTGCGCCATCGTCGAGCGGGTACCGGACAGATCGACGGCACCCATCGTCACCATGGGTCGGCCATCGCCGGCAATGGTGATATGCGCCGCCGACGTCATCGACGTACCACGCCAGTAGCCAAGCGCCAGCCCACGACCGCGTGGGTAGGCGCCCGGCGGCAACGGATCGGTCCAGCACGGATGCCGGCCGACCGCCTCGAGGATGGTGTCGAGCCCGATGGCGGGAAATGGTGTGCCGATCGGCATCAGGCTCCCGGTCACCGAAGCGTTGCGTTTGCGGAATTCCAGGGGATCCATGCCGAGCCTTTGGCACAGCATGTCCATGGCCTGCTCCACGGCAAAAGCCGCCTGGATGCCGCCCGGCCCACGGTAGGCTTCGGTCCGCGGCTTCTTGGTGACGACGTCGAAACCTTCGAGGTTGAGATTGGGGCACTGGTAGAGCGCCGCCGAGGCCTGCATCAACAGCGATGGGCTCATGCCGGGTAGGCCGCCCGCATCCATGCGATAGGTCCCCGCAATGGCGCGGAGGCCGCCGTCCTTTTGCGCGGCAACGGCGACGTCGATCAGGGCGCCGGCCGCCGGGCCGCTGCCACCTTGCAATACCTCCTCGCGCGTCAGCACCAGCTTGACGGGCCGTTGGCACTTCTGCGCCAGGCGTACGGCGACGGCTTCGCCATGAATGGCGATCTTGCCGCCGAAGCCACCGCCGATCTCAAGCGGCACGACCTTCAGTTTCGAAGCGGGCAGGTCCAGCATGCGCGCGATCATCAGCTCGGCGGTAAACTGGCCCTGGGTGGAGGCCCACACCGTCGCAAAGCCGTTAGCATCGACCTGCGCCACCGCGACCTGCGGCTCCAGATAGCCCTGATGCGCGGTGTCGACCTTGACACGGAGCCGGGCGCTTGCGTGCGCGTCGGCGAGCGCCGCGGAGGGATCGCCCCGGCTAATGACGACGCGCGAACAGACGTTACTCGGCGCCCGCGGACGCGGTTCGATGCCTTTGGTAAAGACGTGCTCATGCAGTACCGGTGCCTCCGGCGCCATGGCGGCGAGGATACCGAGCACGGGCTCTAGGGGCTCGTATTCGACATCGATCAGCGCCAGCGCGGCGGCGGCGGTGTGAAGGTCGACGGCGGCGACGGCGGCGACCGGCTGTCCGATCCAATGGACCTTGTCGCGGGCCATGTTGATGGCGGCCACCATCCACATGTCGTAGCCGGTCTCACCCATGGGGATCGTGGATCCGACCGGCATGGCCGGAAAGTCCGCGGCCGTGACGACGGCAACGACGCCCTTCATGGCTTGCGCACGCGTGGTATCGATGCCGCCAATGCGCGCATGCGCCAGTGGACTGCGCAGGATCTTGGCGTGCACCATGCCGGGCAACGACAAATCGGCAGGATAGATCGCTTGGCCGGTGACGCGCTCCTTGGCGTCCACGCGTGCCAGGCGCTTGCCGATGACTTTGAGCCTGGCTATCGGCGCCTCGACCGGATCGGGGTTCATGCCTCAGCCTTCCCGCATGCGCGTCGCGGCGATGGCGATGGCATCGACGATCTTGCCGTAGCCGGTGCAGCGACACAGGTTACCGGCGATGGCGTGCCGGATATCGTCTTCGCTCGGGGCCGCATTGGCATCGAGCAAAGCCTTGGCCGCCAGCACGATGCCAGGGGTGCAAAAGCCGCATTGGGTGCCGCCCGCCTCGACCAGGGCGCTTTGAATCGGGTGCAGCTCACCTGCCCTCGCCACCCCTTCGATGGTCACGACGTCGCGCCCGGCGACCTCCAACGCCAGCACCAGACAGGCATTGACGGGAGCGCCGTCCAGCAGGACCGTACAGGTTCCGCAGTTGCCATTGCCGCAGCCTTCCTTACTGCCGGTCAAGCCGATGCGCTCGCGCAGCAGCTCGAGCAGCGTATCGCGCGGATCAACGAGCACGGTGTGCTCTTGGGCATTGATTGTACAGCCGAGCAGCATCTTCATGTGAGGTCCAAGGCAATATTGAGCGTGCGCGCACAGGCGGCCAGAGCACGCCGCGTCAGGACCTCAACCAGGCAGCGGCGATAGTCGGCCGACGCCCGCGTGTCGGAGATCGGTCGCGCATCATCATTGGCGGCAGCGCCGGCTGCCGCCAATGACAAATCGCGGTCCAGCGGCTTGCCCAAAAGCAAGCGTTCGGCCGACATGGCCCGCAGCGGGGTGGGTCCCACCGAAGCCAGGGCGATGCGGGCAAGCGCGATCGAGCGGTCCTCGGCAAGATCGATGCGCACCGCCACGCCCGCGATGGCGATATCCATCTCCCGTCGCGGCGTGAAGCGCAGGTAGGTGGTGGCCGACCGCTGCCGCACGGGCGCGAGCGCGAGGGCCGTCAACATCTCATCGGCTTGCAGCACGGTCCGGCCCGGTCCGGCAAAAAGCTTCTCCAGCGGCGTCCGGCGGCCGCCGCTGGCGCCGGCAATGTGGGCATACGCCTGGTGGCAGATGAGGGCCGGCACGACGTCGGCGGACGGCGCCGCATTGCACACATTGCCGCCGAGGCTGGCGCGGTTCTGCACCTGCACGCTTCCCAGCAACCGGGCAGATGCGGCGATCGCCGGGTAGCGGGCAGCGATCACGTCGTGGCGTGCAACGTTCGTTGCACTCGCCGCAGCGCCGATTGCAACGCCGCCGTCCGGCAGCGGGCGAATGGCGCTCAGCTCAGCGATGCGCTTGAGGTCGACGATGCGATCGGCGTTGCGGCGCCCCTCGCGCAATTGCGGCAGCAAATCGGTGCCGCCCGCCAGCGGACGTGCCTCGCCCCGACGCAACTCGCCGATGGCATCCTCGATCGACGGCGGAGCCACATAGATGAAGTTGCGCACAAGCACAGCTCCCGGTAGGCGGTGCGGCAATGAAGCGCCATCGCTAGCACGTCGAGCACCCGTGCGAAACACGCTCTCGGCCGCAGGGGTGCGGCGGCTTGGCCGCACCCAACGGGCGTCAGCCGCCCGGCGTTCCCTGGGTGTTGACATACAGTGAATAGAGCGAATGACTGGCCGCCATAAACAGCCGGTTGCGCTTGACGCCGCCGAAACAGACGTTTGCGCAGCGCTCGGGCAGCGCAATGAAGCCGATCGGCTTGCCCGTAGCATCGAAGATCTTCACCCCATCCTGCTTCTCGTTACCCATGCCCCAACCGCACCACAGGTTGCCGTCGACGTCGAGGCGAAAGCCATCGGGCGTGCCGCCGGCCTCGGCGGTGATGAAGGGGCGTCCGTTCGCAAGTTTGCTGCCATTGTCGACGACGTCGTAGACCTTGATGACCCGCGGAGTGACGGCGGCCTCAACCACATACAGCTTCGATTCGTCGGGCGAGAACGCGAGCCCGTTCGGGCGATTGATGTCGCCGGCCGCGACCGTGGCGCGCCCGCTGGCAGGGTCGAGCCGATAAACGTTGGTTGGGAGTTCGGGCGTGGCCACGTGGCCCTCGTAATTGCCAAGAATGCCAAAGGGGGGATCGGTGAACCAAATCGTGTCATCCGATTTGACCACGACGTCGTTGGGTGAATTGAGCGGCTTGCCGTCGAACTTGTCGATCAGGGTGGTAACGGTGCCGTCGAACTCAGTGCGCGTCAGGCGCCGGGTGTCGTGCTCGCAGGTGACAAGTCGGCCCTGGCGGTCTCGAGTGTTGCCGTTGGCATTGTTGGACGGCTGGCGAAAGACGCTGACGCCACCGGTCTCTTCCTGCCAGCGCATGATGCGGTTGTTGGGAATATCGCTCCAGAGCAGATACCGGCCGGCCCCGAACCAGGCCGGACCTTCGCTCCAGCGCATGCCGGTGGCAAGGCGCTCGACGCTTGCCAATGCCAGACGATACTTGCCAAAGCTCGGGTCCAAAATCTCCACGGCTGGATCCGGGTAGCGTTCGCTCGGACGCCATTGGGCAAAAGCTGGCGGGGTTACTGCCGTGGCCGCCAGCGCGGCGGCGCCGGTGGCCATGAAGTGTCGTCGCGTCGTCATTTGCTGCCCCTCCTGTGCGCCCGCGCGCGGCGCCGAGTTCACAAGACCTGCGCGGGCGCAATTCTTCTCTGGCGTGTCGGCAGCGACAAGCAAAAAGAAAGGCCAGCCCACCCTGGGGTGAGCGTCTTTGCCACGACGGCCTCGGCGGCATCTCGCGCAGCGCTTGCCGGGGAGGCAGCGCGCGCGGGCGCTTTTTTCGCGACCGTGCGGCAGGGAAGCTTTCATGCCCGGGAGGCGCCGCAGGGGCTTGCCAGCGCCTTGGGTAACGCCCCGCCAATACGTCTCCCTCTAGAAGTCCGTGTCCTCTTCGAGCCTGCGCTGCTGGTGGCGCAGGTGTTGCCAGATCGCCAGGACCACGGAAAGCGCCGCGGCCAACAGAAGCCCGCCGGAAATCGGCCGCGTGAAGAAAAGCCAGGGATCGTTGTCGGTCATGATGGCACGGATCAGATTGAGTTCGATCTGGTCCCCGAGAATCAGGCCCAGAATCAGGGGTGCCAAGGGCATACCGACCTTGACCATGGCATAGCCGACCACGCCAAAGATCATCAGCACGTACACGCTTTGCATGGTGTTGTTGAGGGCGTAGGCGCCGAGCACGCAAAGCACCATGACGATCGGCGCCAGCACGGCCAGGCGCACGCTGGTGACGCGGATCATGATCGGCATAAACACCCAGCAAATGGCCAACATCAGCGGGTGGGCGAGAATGTAGGCGGCGTAGATGCCATAGGACAGCTGCGGCTGTTGCGAAATGAACAACGGTCCAGATTGGATGCCATGGATGGTCATGGCGCCCAGCATCACCGCGGTGACGGCATCACCGGGGATGCCGAAGGCCATGATCGTCATCAGCGAGCCGCTGACGTTGGCATTGTTGGAGGCTTCCGAGGCGATGATGCCCTCATGATGCCCCTTGCCGAAGCGCTCCGGTGTCTTGGAAAATTTCTTGGCCTGATCGTAGGCCATCACGCTCGAAGCGCTGCCACCGATCGCCGGCAGAATGCCGATGATGAGACCGACGACCGTCGCCCACAGCAACAGAAAGGGCTGCCGAAATATCTCCCAATTGACCTTCAGGTGGGAGAATTTCTCGAATCTTGCCTGCGCCAGCGTACTGCCCGCCTTCGGCGCCTGCGGCAGCTTCTCGATGTCGGTCATGATCTGGGCGAAGGCGAAGATGCCGATCAGCACGGGCAAGAATGGAAAGCCGCCGCCGATAAATTCCGAGCCGAAGGTAAAGCGGGGCACGCTGGCGATCGGATCCGTGCCGATCACCGTGACCAACAGGCCGATGGCCGTCGACAGCAAGCCTTTGACCAGCGAGGCCTCGGTCAGGCCCGCCACCATGGCCATCGCCAGCACGAACAGGGAGAAGTACTCCCACGGGCCGAATTCGAGCGCGATCGCCGCCAGCGGGCCGGTGACCAGCACCAGACAAAGGGCGCCGAGCAAGCCACCCCACACCGAGGCCCAGACGCCGAGCCAAATCGCCCGGCCCGGCTGGCCGTTGCGGGCCATGGGGAAGCCATCGAATGTGGTGGCAATGGAGGATGGCGAGCCCGGGATGCCGAGCAGACAACAGGTGATAAGGCCACCCGTGGAACCGCCAACATAGACGCCGGTCATGGCGGCGAGCCCGGCCAGCGGATCGAGACCGTAGGTGAAGGGCAGGATGACGATCACGGTCATGGTAATCGTCACGCCCGGCAGCGAGCCGCCCACCACGCCCACCAGCGTCCCCATGAACAGGGGCAGCAGATATTTCCATTGCAGGATGTCGATGATGCCGCCGGCCAACAGGTCGAACATGGCTACCAGCCCGTCCAGCTGCCGCGCGGCAGGAGCACCGCCAGGTATTCATTGAACACGAGATAGGTGACGGCCACCGTACCAAAGGCAACCGCCGCCTGGCGCAGCAGCGTCAAGGACGAGCCGGGCCGCTCCAACACCATTTGGAAAACGAACACGAAGAGGACGGTGGACATCCGAAACCCAAGCAGCGGTAAAAGACCGATATAGACGGCAATGGTCACGAAGGAGGTGGCGACGAGCCCATAGGCGCGCGTCGGGGCGAGCGCCGCCACGTCTGGCTCGGGTGTCGCGGCCTCGGGCGGCGGCGCTTGCCGCCGCTGCGCTAACAGGTCCTGCAGCACCAGCACGGCGCTCGTCAGCGCCATAAAGGTCAAGACGATGGCGGGATAGAAGCCCGGCCCGATCGGGACAATGGGCAGCCTTGGCAAACCGAACGCGTGGGGTAGCAACGCAAGACTGATCGCCAGACAGACGAGCCCAGCGATCCCATCCCGCCCCAGCCTCATTTCTTGAGCAACCCGAGATCGCCCATGATCGCCTTGTTCTCGGCATCGATCTTGTCGAGAAAAGCGCCATAGGCCTTGGGCTCGAGGTAAGCCACCACGGTGCCCTGCAACTTCATGGCGTCGGCAAAGGCCGGGTCTGCCGTTGCCCGCTTGCACGCCTCTGCCAGCTTGGCGCCTACGGGCTCGGGCGTACCCTTGGGCACCATCAAGCCGCGCACGACTTCATAGACGATATCGAGGCCAACTTGCTTGAGGGTCGGCACGTCAGGCATTTCCGGATTGCGCTGCTCGCTGGCGATGGCGAGAAACTTCAACTGCCCGGCCTCGACCTTGCCCTTCTGCGTCAGGTTGGAATCGGTAAGATCGACGTGGCCGCCCAGGATTGCATTCATGCGCGGCGCCAGGCCATCATAGGAGACGTACTTGAGCTTGATCCCCGCCGCCTTTTCGATCGAGGCGGGGAAGATGTGGCTGGTCGATCCGAGCGTGGCGCCGACCGAAATTTGGCCCGGCCGCTGCTTGGCGTCAGCGACAAATTCTTGCCAATTCTTCCAGGGCGTCTTGGGGCTCGCCGTCAGCACCGAAGATGTCGCCGATACGCGGCAGATCGGCTCGAAGTCCCGATAGGTGATGTCGGTAAGTCCGGCATAGTGCACGAGGTGGATGTAGTCGTGCACGGCATAGATGGTGTAGCCGTCGGCCGGCGAGCCTTTGGCTTCGCGCGCCCCGACCGTACCGGAGGCCCCACCGACGTTGGCAATCACCACCGGTTGTGCGAGCTGCTTTTGCAACAGCTGCGCCAGCGGGCGAAAGATGTTGTCGGTGTCACCTCCCGCGGCCCATGGCACGATCATCTTGACGGCGCGATCGGGGAACTCTGCACGCGCCGTGGCGGCTGCGCTCGCAAGCAGCAGGGCGGCGAGCAGGGAAACTGCGGCCTTCTTCACCTTGGGCTCTCCCTCTTGGACATTTTTTTTACCGGGTTGACTCAAGCGACACTAGCGCGCCCTTTCGCGACTAGGCAATGAGACCCTGTTTCGCAGACGCGGCTGCAGCTGGCGCGCCGTCGTCGCCCGGGCCGCAAACGGCATGAATGCCACGGTCCCGGCGCGAGTGTGGCATCACGGGTTGACGTCGCAGGCATCTGGGCTGAGATTTGCAGGCGCAAGGCCCGAAGCTCGGCCGAGTCGGGGGCTATCGTGCGGGCGGTATCTTCTTCAGCGACGGCAGGGGCCATTCCTTCGCGGCTCAACTTTGCCCTGTGTGCGGGCTCGATCATGGTCTTGCTCGCACTGTTCCTGGTGCCGGCCGTGGCGCCGGCCCTGTTGCGGGCCGAGCACTGGGCCGCCGACTGGCGCACGGCCTTTCTATCGGATCGCTTGCCCGGTTCGCATGCGCGCGTGGCCATTATCCCGGTGACCGAGGATAGCCTGGCGGGGCTGCCCTACATTCTGCCGATCAATCGCGGCTATCTTGCCGACCTCGTCGCCGCCTTGGATCAGGCCGGGGCACTGGCGATCGGATTGGACTTCTACTTCGCCCGTGACACCGAACAGCCCTACGACGAGAAACTGACGGCTACCCTGAGGAGCACCAGAGCCAAAGTTGTGCTTGGCGCCTTCGAGGATGCCAGCCGCCCGGCACAACTTGCCAACCAGCTTCGCTTCATTGCCGAGAGTGGGGCGGCCGCCGGTTACATCGATCTCATACCCGAGGCCGATCACGTGGTGCGCTATCGCGCCCGCGCCCCCGGGACGCACGCGCGCTACCGGGACAGCTTCTCCACCGTGCTGGCGAGGGCGGCCGGTTGGGCGGGAACCACGCCGCCGGATCGCATTTCCTGGCTGCTGCCGCCCGGCGACGGGCGCAGCACCTTCGAAGAAATTCCCGCGCATCAATTCCTGGGCGCTGGGCCCGCGCAAAGAGCGGCGCTGACGAAGGATCGCATCATCATCATTGGCGGCAAGTTGTTCTCGCTCGATCGGCATTGGACGCCGCTGTCCTTGCGTACGGGCGAGGGCATGAGCGGCGTCGATATTCACGCCCAGATGGCCGCGGAGCTGCTCGACGGCAATCGCTCCTATGCTGAGCTCGACCGCTCGAGCGCCCAGATATTTTTGGGCATGCTCGCCGCGCTCGCCATTGTGCTGGGCGCCCGGTTCCAGGCGCGCGGTTACGATTTTCTCGATTGGCGGGTCGCGAGTTTCCTCGTCATTGCCCTCGACCTCGTCGTCTTTAGGTATTTCCATCTCATGCTGCCGTTCACCTTGGCCGCCGTGGCCTGGATCGCCGGCGTGACGGCGGGCACCCAGCTGCGCCGGGCAGTCGATTGGGCGCGTGCACAATGGCTCGGTGGCACATGACCCTCGGCCCTAGCAAACTTGGCTTGCTCGCCCTGGCCTGCGCTTCGCTTTTGCAGCCGCAAGCCGCCGCCGATGGGCTGGCGCGATCGGGCGCGCGTCTCGCGCAGCGCCTGAACCCGGCGCCCGTTCCCGGCGGATTGCCGGGGGTGGCGCCGACGCCGCTGCCCGCCCCGGCGCCGCTGCAGCCGCCGAGTGTGCCGTTGCCGCCACCACCCCTTGAGGTCGTGCCGCCCCCAGCGTCGCCGGCGCCCAAGGCACCGGAGGCGGGTGGCGCGGAGGGCTGCGACTGCCGCGTTGAGGTTGAGGTTCCCGTCTACGAGATGGGTCGCATCGTGCGCTGGCAGCGCGAGCCGCGGCTCCTCGGGCGTGATCCAAAATGTTGTCGAAAGTAACGAGCGTATCAATGTCCCATCGTTGCGAGGTAACCATGCGTCCCGCTTTGTTGTCTGTCTGCGTGCTGGCGGCTGCCGGCGCGGCGCCGGCAGCCGCGCTCGCCGCCGGCATGGATCCCGTGCCGCGCACGGCCCCATCGTTGTGGCACGAACCCGGGCTGCTGGCGCAGCGCCAACCGGGCGGTCTGCCGGGGAGGAGCGATAGCGACGAGGAGGGTCGCCCTGGCGCCAAACAGCTGCCCGGGGGGGCGCCGGACCGGGCCCAGCAACCTGCCGCGCCTGTCACACGCTCGTTGCAAAATCCCAAGCCAAGGGGGCGCTCCGACACCGGCCCGGAACCGACCGACGGCACCGACAAGAAGGCACCGCGGCGCTCGAAGAACGCGCCGGATAAAGGCAACTGAATCCAGCCACGCCACCGATCTTGCTTAGGGTTAACGAATACACTAGGGTTCGGGCGTTTATCCGCCATCTGCATTTTGCACGCCACGGGGGACGTCATGATGCTGCCGGTTAAGCCTATCGCTGTGTTTCCACTCAGCTTCGCCCTGGTTGCCGCGCTGCTTGCGCAGGCGCCAGCGGTCGAGGCCAAGACCCGCAACACCATTGGGACGATCATCGGTGTCGGCGCCGCTGGCGCCCTGCTGAACGAAGCCGCCAAGGCCATGGGGCAAAAGCCGACCAGGCCGGGACCGTCGGCACCCGGAGGGGCGAGCAATAGCGAGACGGGGAAGCGAAACGAAGACCCCGACGCCGGCGGGCGTGCCGCGCGCCAGCTTGCCGCCATCGAGGAGAACGCCGAGATCGAGCGGGCCAAGAAGATGGAGCTGGAGCGCAACGTCGATCTGGCAATCAAAGCCTTCATCGACAAGCTGATCGAATGGCACAACGCCATCAACACGGGCGACCGGGTGCGCTCGACGCGCGGCGAGCTCAACCAAGTTACCGCCGGACAGGTCAAGGCCTCCGTCGAAGAGGCCTATGACAAGGCCAACTTGCGCGAATTCGAAAAGTACAGCGGCGAGTTATGGACGCGCGACCGCTTGCTGGTACGCATCATGCGTTATGCCACCAAAAACCTTAGGCCCTACTACGAAGGCGTCGGTGCCAAGGGGCCGGGCATGGATGATCTCAAAGACCTGTTTCATAAGTCGGCACGCGAGGCCTTCTCGAAGGCCCTGGAAACGGGGGAGATCATCGGCGTTAGCAAGAGCTTCGACCGATTCATTCGCACCATCTACGAACATACAGACAATGCGAGCGAGAACCTCGCCACCCGCGGCATGGACGGTCAATACGAGCGGCTCACCAGCGTGGCAATCGACGTTGTCTGGCGCAACGACTTCGCCGACAGCGGCTCGACGTCGGTGGCCGACAGTGACGGCCTCGACCGCCAATTTCTCTTTCGCTATCGTTCGCGCCGCGCGCTCTACGATTGCCTGTCCGTGACCTATCCGCAGCTCATGCGCGGTGGCAGCGGCACCACAACCGCCGCCTTCACGAGCACGTCGCCGGCCCCGGCGGTGCAGCGCGGCAAGTTGAGCCCTGGGCCGCGCGCGCTCACGCAATCCGAGCAGGAATTGCTGGCCGGCAAGGTCCGCACGCACGTTGCCAACGTCTGTCAGGCAAGTGTGCCGACGATCCTGGCCAAGGCCAAGAGCGGCAATATCGGGCCGGTCTCTTCGCGCGAGGTTGGCATGCCGACCGGCGCCATCCCGGTCGGTGACCGGCGCTGAGGCCATTCGGCGGCCGTGAGCACAGTTTTTTCTCGGCGAAGCCAACAGCGCCATTGGGTGGGTTTGGTGTCTGGCCCTTGCGAGTTTGAGCGGCATGCGGGGACGGCATTATGTGCGCCGTTGCCGCCGCGCCAGAGCTTGGCGGTTCGAATGAGGCAGTCATGAACGGGGAGTTGCGTTTTTGGCGTTCACTCGGCGCCGTCTTGGGACTGGCGTTCGGCACGCTTCTCATGGCCACGGCAATGCCGGCACTGGCGGCGCGCCATGCCCTGCTTGTGGGGGTCGGCGACTACGACCAGAAAAACAACGGCATGGCGACGCTGAGCGCGCCGGCCTACGACGCCGAGGCACTGGCGCGCGTGCTGGGGCGGAGCACCTTCGGATTTCAGGTCGATGTGCTGGTCGACCAAGCCGCCAAGGACAAAGCCACGTTCGAGGCGGCGCTGCAAAAATTCCTAGCCCGCGTCAAACCGGGCGATGAAGTGCTGTTCTATTTTTCCGGCCACGGGGTCAATCTCGCCGACAGGGGCAACTTTTTCATCCTCCTCGATGCCAAGGACCAGGACGCCTACATCCGCGAGCAGCGCCGCAAGCCCGGCAGCGGCCGCGAACTCGATACTCAGGACAAGGAGAACAAGCGCTACGAACAGTACCTGACGGAGGCGGCACTGTCCGAGGTCGAGATTGAAAAGGCCATTAAGAACGCCGGGGCCGACGTCGTCATTATTGTTGCCGACGCCTGCCGTGTGCAGCTCGCCGGCGCCAAGGGGCTAATCCCCGTCAACGGGCTGCGGTTGCCGCCGGAACCAGCCAAGGGCACCTTCCGGTTCTATGCTTCCCGGCGCGGCCAGGTCTCCTACGACAGCCCGGAAAAGCCCGAACAGAAGAAGCCCGATCGTCCTGCACAAGCGGCAAAGAAGGACGACAGGAAGGAGCGTAAGGCTGTCAATTCCTTGTTTACCGACGTGCTGCTGGCGCAGCTGAGCGTGCCGCGGCAGGAGATCAACGTGCTCTTCTCGCGGGTCAAACTCGATGTACGCGATCTCGCCAAATCGCTCTACGGCAAAGAGCAGGTCCCTGACTATGATGACTCGCTCTCGACCCGCTTTTACTTCTGGAAGGGCGAGGATGTGCGCGACATCGAAGCGCTTTGCAGTACCGCTGACACGGAGCTCGATCGTCTGCGCCGCGGGGTAGCGGCGGGCAGCGTGTTTGCCGAGGACATCGAGCGCACGCGCAATGCGCTGGCACCCTGCAGCAGCGACAGCAAGAACTACATCGCAGAGATCAATGGCATCCTCAGGTTGCACGAGCAGGGCGGCGGCGGCTCGCTGTCCGGCCCGTCGCGCGACGGCACGCTCCCCGTCGACCTGAATGACCCGCTGCAGCAATGCGATGCGCTGGCCGCCTCCCCGCTCGATCAGAACCGGCCGCAGGGCTTCGCCGGCGTCGACCTACAAGCCGTGGCGATCGATGGACGCGCCAGCGAGGAACGGCGCCTGCCTGCGGTCGATCGGATCAGCCGGGCGATTGAGGCCTGCGACGTCGCGGTCAAAGAGCGCGGCCGCGTCGCCCGATACAAGTTCAATCTGGCCAGCGCGCATTACGCCATGGCGACGCTCGCCGACGGGCTGGCCAACAAAACCGAATCGCTGGTGCAGGCCTCGCGGCTTTTTCAGGACGCCGTCGACCTCGGTTATGCCGCTGCCTACAACGGCCTCGCCCTGATGATCGAGCATGGCGAATACCATGATCCGGCGGCCGGCAAGCAAATGCCGCGCAATCGCCAGAAGGCGCGTGAGCTTTTCCAACGCGGCGCCGACCTTGGCCACGTGCTCGCGCTCTATCACTTGGGTCTTGCCTACAAGAATGGTGGCCTCGGCCTTGACGACGAACTCAACGCCGAGACCATCGCGCTGCCCTACCGCGGCGCCGGCAAGGCCTTCCAGTACCTTTCCAAGGCCGCCGAATCCGGCTTCGTCCCGGCCATGATCGAGACGGCGCTCGCGTTGCGGGGTCAATGGGGGAACATTCCGCAGAACCCCAAGCGCGCCATCGAGCTGCTCGAGCTGGCCGCGGGCCGCGGCTCGTGGGAAGCCATGTATCAGCTCGGCAAATGCTACGACGAGGTGCCCGCGGTTCAGGACGCCAATGACGCAATCATCTGGTACGCGCGGGCCGCCGAGGCCGGTGACCGCCGTTCGCAGGAGCGCCTCGCCGAGATGTTGAATTCAGGGGAGGGCCTGCCCGCCGCGCAACGCGAGGCGGCGGGCCGCTACTGGCGCCTGGCCGCCGAGGGTGGGTCCACGGAAGCACAAATGCAGCTCGCCAACCTGCTTCGCGACGGCAAGCTGCCGTTCCGGCCCAAGCAGCACGGTCGGCCGGACAGCGGCGCGGAGGAAATTCGTCTCCTGTATGAAAGCGCCTTCGCGCGCGGCAAATCCTATGCGGGCTACGAACTGGCGCGGCTCTATCGTGCGGGATTTCCCAAGGATCGAGCATCCGAGGCGATCCCGAAGGACACCGAGGTCGCCGTCAATCTGCTATGGGAGACCATGGACCGGGTGCGTCAGGCGCGCCTCGACACGGCTGAGGCCTACCCCATGGTCGAGGTCTTTTCGGCCTTCGAACTCCTCAATATGCACGAGGCCGGCGAGGATAAGCGCAGCGACCGTAGCCAGCTCCTCAACGACGACCAAGTGGCCCAGCTCGCCACCGACTACGGCGATCACGCCACCCTGAAATGGCTGAACTTCAGAACCGCCGTCCTGCTGGCCAACGCCGACGCCGACATTTACTGCAACCGCGATGCCTTCAACCGGAACCTGGCGTTTTGGAGCTGGAAGCGCTCGATCCCACCGACCGAGCCGCAGTTCGACTGGTTCGAGCGCTTCTACCGCTGTCACGAGGTCGACCGAAGCAAAAAGGGCAGCACGCCGGCCGCGGCGGGCGAATTCCAAGGCCTCAAGCGAGTCCGCGAGTTCTATCGCAAGCAATACGAGGCCTGGTTGAAGGACGGCGAGGCGGCGGAACGCGGCAAGGGCAAGGCCAAGGAAAAGATCCAGTCCTTCACGGACAAGATCTCGCAATTGCTCGTCGATGGCGACAACCGGCGCAAGCGTTGAACGGCCGGGCGCGAGCGGCTTGGCCCGGGCGGGCGCGCCGCCCGGTTGGCCGAGCGGGCAGCAGCGTGCGGCCGGCGGCTGCCGCACGGGGTGGCGCGCTGCGGTTAGATGCGACTTTGAGGAGCTGGCATGATCGTTGACGTGCGCACCTACACGCTGATCCCGCGCAAAATGCCAAAGTACCTTGAGCTTTTCGAGGCCCATGCCCTCCCGGTGATGCGACGGCACAACCTCGAGCTGATGGGCTACTACGTCAGCCAGATCGGTCCCCTAAACCAAGTCGTCCACCTATGGCGCTACGCCAGCCTTGCCGACCTGGAACAAAAGCGCGCCGCACGCGACGCCGATCCCGACTGGGCTGCTTTCTTGGCCCGCACCGAGGGCATGGTGCTGGTGCAAGACAACAAGATCATGCGCCCGGCCACGTTCTCGCCACCGCACTGACTTTGCTTGCAACCGGCGCCGGAGCAGCCTGCCCACCAGCCGTGGCTAGCGCGGTGTACCGTTGGCGTAGGGTTTGAGGGCCGCGTACATCACCTCGAAGGTGGGCGTCGGCACGCCCAACTCGCGCCCCAGCGCCACGACCTTGCCGGCAAGCCAGGGCAATTCGAGCCTGTTGCCGCGCATAAGATCCACGGCCATTGAGGGCAACATTTCCGCGGGAAAATTGCGCGTTGCCTGCAAGGCCTTGGCCTCGAGCTCCGGCGGCAACGCAATGCCGCGTGCGCGACCCACGGCGGCAACCTCGGCCACTCCCTTTTCGAACAGGGCAAAGACCTCCGGATCATCGCGCAGTTTGCCGAACGGCAGGCGCGTGAGCGCCACCACCGAACTATTGGTTGCAAGCAGGACGAACTTCTCCCACAGGGCGGTCAGAACGCTATTGCTGTTCACCGCTTCGAATTTGGCGGCTTCGCACAGCGACTGGAAGGTAGCGCCGCGCTGGCTGGGTCGGCCGTCGAGCTCGCCGAACACCAGGCGCATGAAGGTACCGGTCTGCCGGATCACGCCGGGTTCGGCAATGGTGGCGCTGATCTGCGCCACCCCGCCCATCACCGCCTCCTTGCCAAGAATGGGAATGAGCCGGTCACTGGCGTCGATGCCGTTCTGCAGCGGGATGACGGCCGTGTTCGGACCCACGATCGGGCGGATGGCGGCGCCGGCGCTTTCCACGTCCCACAACTTGACGCAGAACAGCACGAAATCCACCGCACCGATGCTCGCCGGGACATCGGTGGCGCTGACGGGGTTAAGATGCAGATCCCCGCGCGGGCTCACCAACGTGAGGCCACGCCGGTGCATCGCCGCCAAGTGGTCGCCGCGCGCCACGAAAGTCACATCACTTCCCGCCTTGGCCAGGGCTGCCCCGAAGGCAGCGCCAACGGCACCGGCACCAATCACTGCGATCCGCATGGAACCAATAGCCCTCCTTGAAAACCCCAGCCTGAAAGAATCCTGCCGACCGGAGCGGCTGCTGGCGACGCCCTGGTGGGGCAGGCCTGTGATTGCCGTCCTGGCGCCAGCCGGGTCCCGGGCTCAAGCCAGGCGCCAGGTTAGAGGTTGGCAAAAAGCCGCGCCAGCGTCATGACGTCCATGACCTGGCTGCGGCGTCGGCTGAAATGGCGTGGGGGTGGCGAGGGACCGCGGCTTGGGTCAGCTCAGCGAGCGTGCTCGAGGTTCGGCAGGCAGTTGCGATGGCCGGCTTCGAGGCAGGCTTCGATGCGGGCGCTGCTGCGGAGATGATCGATCAGCCAAAAGCCCGCGGCGATCAAGGCAACGATGATGAGGGTGGCGGCAAGGTTTTGCAGGGTGCGCCGGTGCTCGTCCTCATCCTCTAGGCGGCGCAGGGGATCGACGATTTCGGGTGCCTGCTGGCAGGCTTTTGGCTTGCGCGCGAACTGGATGATCTTGGCGCCCGCGGCTATTTGCTCGGCGGCCAACGACGGGTTTTCCTGATCCTTGCGCATGCTCTGCGCCCCAGAGTGTCGCGGCTTGGGCGACGGCCCAGCACCACTATTCCGCTGCCATTTGTCGCTGCGCGGGTTCCTCGACCGCTGGCGCGGGCTTGGCAAAGGCCGCGAGGAAGTTGGAGAAGCGATCGAGATAGACATAGATGACCGGCGTCGTGAAAAGCGTGAGCGCCTGGCTGACCAGCAACCCACCCACCATGGCGTACCCGAGCGGCTGGCGGATTTCGGCACCGTTGCCGGTGCCAAGCATGAGGGGCACGCCGCCCAGGAGGGCGGCAGCCGTCGTCATCATGATCGGACGAAAGCGCAGCAATGCCGCGCGGCGGATGGCTTCGACGGGGGAGATATGTTCACCCCGCTCGGTGGTAAGGGCGACGTCCACCATCATGATGCCGTTCTTCTTGACGATGCCGATCAGCAAGATCACGCCGATCATGGCGACCAAACTAAAGTCGAAACCGAACAGCATCAGGGTGGCGATCGCGCCGGCGCCGGCCGAAGGCAAGGTCGAGAGGATGGTCAGGGGGTGGATATAGCTCTCGTAAAGAATGCCGAGCACCAGGTAGACCACGAACAAGGCGGCAAGGATTAGCATCGGCACCGTGCGTAGCGACGCCTGGAACGCCTGGGCATTGCCTTGAAACGTGCCGATCAGGGAGGCCGGCATGCCCATATCCCTTTCCGCCTTTTGGATGGCGGCGGTGGCCGTGCCCAGGGAGCCGCCTTGTGCCAGGTTGAAGCTGATGGTGACGGCTGGGAACTGGCCCTGATGGCTGATCGACAGCGGTTTGGTTTCGCGCGTGGTCCATCTGGCGAAGCTAGCCAGCGGTACCTGTTGTCCGGTGCTCGGTGACTTGAGGTAAATCTTATCGAGGCTTGCCACCTCACCCTGCAGCTCGGGAAGAATTTCCATCACCACGTGGTAGCTGTTTTGCTGCGTGAAGTATTGGGCGACCTGGCGCTGGCCGAAGGCGTCGTAGAGCGTGTCGTCGATGAGCTGCGGGGTTATGCCGTAGCGCGAGGCCTGGTCGCGATCGATGGTCAAGGACAGCGACGTGCCTGACATCTGCTGATCGGTGGCAACGTCGCGCAGTTCGGGAATGCTCTTCAGCCGGGCCAGCACCTTTGGCGCCCACTGATTGAGTTCATCGATGTTGGCGTCCTGCAGGGTGTATTGGAATTGGGTGCGTGCCAGCCGTCCGCCGATATTGACGTCCTGGGAGGCCTGCAGAAACAGCCTGGCGCCTTCGACCTTTTCCAACTGGGGCCGCAGTCTGGCGATAACTTCTCCGGCGGAGGCATCGCGTTCCCGCCGCGGCTTGAGCGAGATGAAAAAGCGACCGTTGTTCAGGGTCGCGGTCGAGCCCCCGACGCCAAGCGACATAGCGTAGGTGGCGACGGCGGGATCCTTGCTGATGACCTCGCCCAGGGCCTCCTGCCGGCGCATCATTTCTGCGAACGAGACGTCCTGCCCCGCCTCGGAAATGCCGGTGATCATGCCGACATCCTGTTGCGGGAAGAAGCCCTTGGGGATGGCGATGAAGAGGTAGATGGTGCAGGCCAAGGTGCCGAGGAATACGCACAAGGTCACGAATTGGTGGCGCAGGACGGCATCGAGGCCAATCTCGTAGCCCCGCAGCATTTTGGCAAAGCCACGTTCGGTGAATTCATAGAAGCGACCGTGCCGCTCCTCGCGTTTGCTGCGCAGGAAGCGGGAAGCCATCATCGGCGTCAGCGTCAGGGCAACAAAGGCCGACACGGCGATGCACATCGTGGTGGTGACCGCGAACTCGCGGAACAGGCGGCCAATGATGCCGCCGAGCAACAACAAGGGAATGAACACCGCGACCAGCGAGATACTGATGGAAAGAATGGTAAAGGCGATCTCGCCCGCGCCCTTCATGGCAGCCTCGTACGGCTTCATGCCGTCCTCGACATGCCGCACAATGTTCTCGAGCATGACGATGGCATCATCGACAATGAAGCCAACCGAGA
>DATMZT010000048.1:0-17190 GCA_035573335.1 Hyphomicrobiaceae bacterium
ATGCGGCCGATGGCGGCGCGCGAGGGCTTCACGCAGCGCGTGACGGTGCGGGATGATGATCCGCATGCTCCCGACCTCAACCGCCTGCTCAACGCGGGCGCCACCATTGGCGCGGTGCGGCACGTCGACGCCAACGTCTACGAGTTGCGCTCAGAGCTGTTCGAATATCTCTCGCTGGCGGCCAAGAAGTCGTTCGGTGCCGACAAGTCGCATGTGGTCCTGGCCGAGCTCGAGCGCATCATGGCGGTATCGCTGCTCCCCAACGTGCGCGAAAACGTCGAGACCGTGTTGCGCTACGTGCATCCGATTGAGGATCGCGCTGGCGTCCTGGACAAGATCGGGCGGCAGGAACGGCCCGAATTTACGGCCGAGATCAAGTTGGACGAGGTGGAGCGCAACGACAAAAAGGTCGTGCGCAATGCGCTCAATGCCGGCGCCACCTTGCAGGCCGTGGAGCGCGCCAACAACAACCACTATTTGATCAGTCGCGACTTCTACAAGACGCTTGCGCGCATCCGCGCTCATTTTCTCATCTCTGCCGGGCCGGAAGCCTTGCAAATCGCCTCGGCAGGCGGCGGTGGCTCGCCACCACCCCAGCGCCTGCGGCAAGCGCCGCACGTGGCGCTGCCCGCGGCGCCCGGCGGCAGCGCCGGCGAACCACGTCGGCTCATGCCTCGGCTGGCAGCCGCGGTGCCTCGCCAGCAGCCGATCGACGTCGATCTCAGGCAAACGATCTGGGTAGAGTTGTTGAGCGGCATCGGCCTCACGCTCGCCTCCGCGTCGCGCATTGCCCACGGCGTTGTGCGCGAGCAGGCGATCGCGGCCTGCCGCGCCCTCGATCAGCTGGCGCAGGGCAAGGAACGGTTGCGCGGCTACCTGAGCGAGCTGGAGGAAAGCAAACGCGAGGCGCTGGTACAGAAATACAATGAGCTGCGGCGCCGCTTCGACGGCGACGAGAAGCGCGCCAAGATGCTCGAGGAGGTAGCCGAGGACCTCGAGCGCGCGTTCAAGGCGCTGCTGCTGCTGCCGGAGGCGGGTCTCCTGCAAGAGCTGATCGAGCGCCTCGAGGAAGCGGCCCAGTCGGATGGCGGGCAGGCCCCGGGCGAGCAGGAGTTGCTAGGCCTGCTGCGCGCCGTCCAGGCCGAAATCGGCCGCATTGACAAATCTCGCCCGGAGGCCTGGAAGACGGTCCTCGAGATGATTCAGGACCGCCGCAGCGAGGCGCCGACCCACACCATCCGCGAGCTCGATCCGGCCAACAAGCGGCCGATTTGAACCCGATTGCGGGCGCGCCCGTCAGGCCTTGAATGGGACGACCGCTTGCCTCTGCTCGCCCAGGCCTTCGATCTTGAGCGTCATGACGTCGCCGGCTTTGAGCCACGCCGGCGGCTTCATGCCGAGCGCAACGCCCGGTGGCGTGCCCGTGGTCACCACGTCGCCCGGCTCGAGCACCATGAACTGCGAAATGTAGTGCATGCAGTGTTGGATGCCGAATATCATGGTTTCGGTATTGCCGGTCTGGCGACGTTCGCCGTTGACGTCCAGCGACATGCCGAGCGATTGCACATTCGCAATCTCATCGCGCGTGACCAGCCAAGGTCCCAGCGGTCCGAAGGTCTCGGCACATTTGCCCTTCATCCACTGACCACCGCGTTCGGCCTGGAAATGTCGCTCCGAGATGTCGTTGCAGATGGTGTAGCCGGCGATATAGGACAGGGCATCCTGTTCCGAGACATAGCGCGCGCGCCGTCCGATCACGAAAGCGATTTCAATCTCATAGTCGAGCTTGAGCGAGCCCTTGGGGATCATCACCTCGTCGTTGGGCCCAACGATGCAGTTGGGCAGCTTGTTGAACAGGATGGGCTCTTTGGGGATCTCCGCGCCCGTTTCCTTGGCGTGATCGATGTAGTTGAGGCCGACGGCGATGAAGTTGCCCACGTTGCCAACCGGCGGCCCGAGCCGGACGTTGGCCGGGGCGGCCGGCAGCGACCGCGGATCGAGCTGGCTGAGCGTGGCGAGGCTGGCGGGCGCGAGCGTCTCCCCGGTGATGTCCTTGACGTGGGCGGAGAGATCGCGCATGACGCCCTCCCGGTCGATCAAGCCTGGCTTCTCGGCGCCGGGTGCGCCAAATCGTACGAGCTTCATGCCGGTGTCCTTTCTGGGTGACGGTCGGTCTGGGTGACGGTCGGTCTGGGTGAAGGTGGGGGCAGCGCCCCATGCCATGCGGTACTATCGGCGCCTGCGCGCCGCCTCTCGTCAAGGGGCCAACGCCCACGCCCCCGGAAGCGCCGGCGCGCAACGCCCGCGGCGAGTTATACACAGCCCCTGGAATTAACGGCATGGTGCCGAACGGCCACGAATACGCGGCGCCCGCGCCCCCTTGGCCACACAGCCGGTCCGTCCGCCAACCTCAAAAAAGGTTGACGACCAGATAGATCCCAACGCCCAGGAAGGGAGCCATGGCACATGCCAATGCCATGATCAGAAAGGACTTGTCGATCACTACACGACCCCGCACAACATGACGCACCCAAGCCGGTTCAACCCCTCGCCCCAGCTCAGCGGACCGGCCACCCTCAGACCAATCCGCCCTCAGAATAGTGCAAAAAAGCCCTAAATGCACGCCTTTTGCGGGCCTTACGGCGCCGCTCGCATTTCGCATTGCAGCACGCGCGGCGTCAGCCGCTGGGCGCCGACTTGGGCCGCTTCAGGCGAACAGCTTCAGTTGCTTTTCATCCTGGCCCTTGGTTTCGCGCGCCAGCTGCTCGATGCGGTCGAAGGGTACCTGCTCAGCGACAATCAGGGATTTTTGCGCCCGCATCGGGCGGACCAGCCCCTCCTGCACGAGATGGAACTCGCCCACGGTTTGCCCCGGCAGGACCGCGCCGGGATCAAGCCCCGACTCGCTTTGGAAGGCAGCCCTGAGCTTGCGCAACGCCGTGTCCTCACGCACGCGGCCGATGAACCAGGAGGTGATCTGATCGCGTGACTTGTAGTCGAGGTCGCCCGGCGACTGGGTAGCCAGCATGATGCCGAGCCCGGCCGAGCGGGCGCGTTTGAGCAAGCTCTGCAGGGGTTCGGCGGTGGCGGGCTTGGCGTTGGCCGGGATGTAAAGATCGGCCTCATCAAACATCACCACGGCTTGCAGTTCGTCGTTGGGATTGCGCTGGCAGAAGCGCAGCGCCTCGGACAGGAACTGGGACACCCAGAACAGAATATTCTCGTTGTCGCCCAAAAAGCCCGTGTAGATGATGGAAAGACGCGTGCGCCCGTCGGTGCGACCGTAGCGACCCATGCCGAGCAGGGAATCCATGCGCAACGGCTCACCACCGGCCTCGAACAGGGCGGCGTTGCGGTGGCGCAGGCTGTCGAGCTGGGCCACCAGGTCGCGGCGAATGCGCCCGGAAGGATCCATGCGTTGCGTCAGGTCTGTCAGTTCGGGGTCTTCGTCTTCGAGCAGGTAGATGAGGTCGGCAAGGGTAACCTCTTTGCTGAAACGGCTGCCGAGAATGCGCAGCGCCACCGAGAGCGTACCCGACTGCTTTTGGTGCGTGGCCGAGTTCTTGAAGTGCAGCATATCACCCAGCGCGGCGGCCGACATGTTCGCCAGCAGTTGCTGCTCCTGATCCGGCAGCTCGTTAATACCGTTGGGAAGCAGCGTGATTGAAATCGGTCGCCCCGAGGCGCGACCGGGCGTGTAGACGGCAACGTCGATGGAGTCGGCGAGTTTCTCGCGTTCGCCGCGGCGCTCGGAAAATTCCCCATCGTGCGCGCGCCACACGTCCGGGTTGGCGTAGGAACACAGGTCGCCCTTGCGATCGATCAGCACCACCGGGGTCCCCCGCAACAGGAGCTGCTCGATGATGCACAGGGCCAGCGTAGTCTTGCCCGAGCCGGAGCCGCCGAGGACGGCAGCATGGCGCTTCAACACGTTTCTATTGAGCGTAATGCTCTTGCTGGAATTGAGCGCGCGGCCAGCGAGGATGCTGGCGGCGGCATCACCCGTTTCATCGAGCAGGACGGAGAGCGGCAAGTCGGCGTCTTTGCCTGCCGGCAGGGATGCCCCCGCCGTCGTCGGACCCCAGCCCGTCCAGTCGGCCGCCGAGGAAGCATAACCCATCGCGCCGACGACTTCGGCGCCGGCCTCTGACTGCGCCTCGCTTTGCCCAGTCCCCTTGCCATTGAGGGCGCGGCCGAACAGCTCGAGCCGTAGCAACTGGGCCAACGACAGGATCTCGGAAAGCAGCTTGGCGCGCTCAAACCAGTGGGCGAAGCCGGGGCTGCGACGATGCTGGGCGTGGAACTCGCACACCATCATCATGCGCTCCCAGTCCGGGATCGGCACCAAGATCGAGCGGCCCCCCAACTCTCGGAACTTACGGAAGGCCTGTCCGGTCTGGTTCTTCTTGTTTGGCGGAAAATCGCTCGCGCGCAACAGGAACGCGCTGCGGCCGCCCATAGCGGCAAGCAGCTTATCGAGTTGGCGCTTGAGGCCGCCGCCCTGCGTCGGGCGATTGCACAGGAAGACGCGTGCCTCGGTGGTGTTGCCGCCTTCGTGCTTGAGGCTCAAGTCCAGGACCGGCAGGTCGGGGCCCAATTCGAGGCGCTTGACGACGACGTCGAGAGCACCGCCCCATTCGGCGCGCGCCAGGCTGAGCGCGTTGGTGAGAACCGTCAGTAACTCGTGGTCGTCGGAGGGGATCTCCGCCTCCGATTGCGCCGTAAAGCGATCCCAATGCTCGTGGAATTCGACCAAAGCGCTGGCATCGGCGCCGTCAGCCTCGTCGCGTCCGCCGAAGCCAAGGGCGGCCGCCAGCGTGGAGATGAAGCCGCCCTTTGCTTCCTCAAGCGAAGGGCCGGTTCCGGCCACCTGCTCGCGCACCCGCGCCTGGGCGAGCTCCAAAATACGACGCGTCGACAGGCCGCTGAACTCCTCGAAGAATTGCGGCCCGAAAAAGAGCAAGGGATCAATGTCGCTGCGGCTGGCGTCGGCCTGCATGCGCTTGGCAATGATGAGCTGTGCTTCCTCGGCGGTGCGTGCCTCCTTGAGGGACACCGGGCCGGCCTTCTCGATCCGGTCGACGTAGGATTGCGCCAAGACCTCGCGCACCTTGCCGTAGAAGTCGCCAAGGCAGGAGAGGAGCACGATCGACGTCGGCACGCGGTTGGCGATCTGGATCAGGTCCCTGGCCGCCTTCTGGAAACGTTCGTGGTAGTCATCGAAGAAGCGGAGATCCTCCACCTGATCGATCGAGATGACGAGGGCGGCGCCGTCGACAATCCACATCAAGCGCCCAAGCGACTCGATGATCTCGAAGGCACGCCCCTCGCCGCGATTGGGATCGAGCACCGCCACGGCTTCGGCGGACAGATCCGTCAACTCACGACCGTAGAGGTACTGGCGCACGCGCTGGTCGATGCGCGGGTCCGCCCGCTGCAGATAAAGCAGGGCCCGCACGATATTGATATCGAGCGGCTGGCTGGCGAACTTCGGGGCCGCGACAATCTGGTCCGCCAGCGCCAGCACCAGCTTGGCAAGCTGGGCGTCGCTCAGCTTGGCATCGCGTAGCTTGTCGAGCGCCGTCGTATCGAGGGGCTCGGCAGCCTCCGTCAGCCGGCGCGTCAGCCGTTGCAAGGCGGTCTCACCACCCGTATCCGGGTCGTAGGGCTTTTCCAGCGAGTTGACGAGGCGGCGCAGATAGTAGTCGGCGTAGTTTGCCACGTCCGGCGTCATCTGGGCGTAGCCGACGTAGGCCTTGCCCGAGCGATGGGCGGACGTGCGCAGGGCGCGGATAAGATGGGTCTTGCCGGCGCCCGACTGGCCGTGAAACAGCAGGATGCGCGCTTGGCCCTGGCCCCCCTGCACCGCCGTCACCGTGTCGAGCAATTCGTTGAACTTGCGCCGCGCATGGGCATGCACGATCTCGACGTCGACGGGATCGGCACGCCAAATGTCGTCCTCCCAGGTGATGGAGTGCTCGAAGGCCGCCGACAGGCGGTCTAGATCGGGCGCGGACTCAACCTCCATGCGCATGTCACCTCAAGCTGACGTTAGGTACCGGCGAGCCGCGGCCTCAGCCGTCGGCCCGGACGAAATGAAACACCGCGTTCTTGTAGACGACGGCAGAGTCCTGCACGTCCTTCATGCTCTTGTGATCCTTGAGATCGGCGTTCGCGAGCGCCAACTGTCCGGCGCGATGCGCCTCCAGCAGCATGCACTTGAATTCGATCTCGGACAGGCCCCAGTCGGAGCGCGCGTGGGCCAGCGCGCGCCAGACATGACAGATGTAGGCCTTGCGGTTTCCGACCCAACCGTGCGCGTGTGCCGCCGCATGCCGGCGAACTTCGAGCACGAAGCCTGGAAGGTCGGGCCGACCGCCGCCGACGGCAAGCGGCGCCGGCTCGGGAGGTGGCACCGCTTGCCGTTTCGCAGGCGGGTGCGGCAGCGGGCGCACGGCCTCGGCGCCGGCCTCGACCACCCCGGCAAAGAAACGGCTAAACACGGCACGCCGCAGCCCTTCGGTATCGGCCGACTTGGCGCCAAGGTGCTCGGCCGCCAGCGCGGCGATCAGGCGGGTGTCGGTGCCGAAATCGCGCGGGGACCGGCAGAGCTGCGCGGCCAATAGACGTCCCGCCCGCGCCGGCAGCGCGCTCTTGGCCGCCAAGGTGGCGCTGATCTGGTTGCCGAAGGCGCGCTGCAGCGCCAACGCCGCCAGGGCCGACCGCAGCCGCGACGGCGTGGCAATGCCCTTGACTTTCACCTTGTAGGCCGTCTGAACAATGGCCGCACGCAGCCCGTCGGGCCGCTCGAGGGCCTTGAGCTCCTTGACCGTCAGGCGCTCCAACCCGAGCGCCTTGGCCATCAGGCGGACGTGGCTGAGCTCGCTCCAGGTGCGCGGCAGTGTGCCCCTCAGCCCCAAGAAGCGCCGGGCCGCATCGGCGCCGGCGGTGCTCACCTGCAAGCGTCCATGGGTTTCGCCGGCGAGCCCATCGCCAAGGAGGGCTTCCACGTCGCGTTCGATCAGCGCCCGCCAGCGGGCCGCCGGCAACCGATGCGGCACGATGTGGGCCAGGTCCTGCGCCAGGACACTTCGGGTTGTGTGACCATCACCAGCGGCGATCCGCACGAGAGCAAGCTGGCGCAGCCGATCGCTGGCGCCAATGGCTGATAGGTCCGGAACTGCCAGGATCGCGGCCTTCATGGCCGGTGGCCTCCCCTTCATTGGACCCCAGCACCAAGCGTGCGCTGGGGTTGTTCGCTGCCATCGCCGGACGCGCGAATCACCGGAGGCTGGCCAGAGCATGAAGAAGACGGCCTTTCCAGCCAAGGGCCCTGTGCCGCGCCCGAGCGAGCAAGCCAAGGGGCGCCAGTGCCGGCTACGGCGCACCGCCGGAGCGAGGGTTGCAAATGCGCAAATCGGCCCAACTCCTGTCACGATTACGGTGTGGGATCCACGTGGGAGACAGGGGACACCAATCGAGTTGCGCTAAGGTTCGCGCCGCCTTCCTCGCGTCGGGCGCGGAACCCGTGCAGGCATGGGGCCCTTGAACCCAATTTGGTAGGGTTGCGCCCCCACCGTTAACGTTGAGTTAACGGCTCGGCGCGATCCTTGTCCCAGACGAGTATCCCTGCTTGGGAGGCCAACATGTATCGCGTACTGGGCCCGGCGCTCCTCTCGGCTTTGCTCGCCGGCTGCGGCATGGCGGCCTCGCCCCTGACCGCCGGTTTCGCCAACTCCGGCCAACCCACGAGCGCCCTGCCCGCGCGCACGCAAACGGCCAGCGTCGATACCGCCATGGCCAGCGACCCGGTCAAACCGACGGTCAAGTCGGCGGACAAGGCGCCGAAGGGAAGCTACGAGAAGGCGCCGCAGGGCGCGCTCGCCGACCGCGACTACAGCAGGACCGACCTCGACCTGGAAAAGGCGCGCCTGCTCATCAACGCCTATCGCAAGCAGCATGGTCTCAAGCCCCTGGCGCTGAACACAGCGCTGACCGAAGCCGCCAAGCTGCATTCGCGCGACCTTGCCAAGTGGGACCGCATTTCCCACTACGGCTCGGACGGCTCTAATCCCTGGGACCGCGTCAAGCGCGTGGGCTACAGGGCCAAGGTGGCCGCCGAGAACGTCGGCACCGGCCAGGCCAGCATCGAAGAGGTGCTGAAGGGTTGGGAGGCAAGCCCAGGGCACAACAAGAACCTGTTGTTGCGCGAGGCCGAGCACATGGGGATTGCCCTCGTGCAAGACCCGCGCACCGAGTTCAAGACATTTTGGACCCTGTTGGTCGGCTCCTCGCTCTAGGCGGGCACGCACCAGCCCCTTGCCCGCACAGGACGGCGTCCGCCGGCAGCGGTTGACGCCGCAGGCAGGCAGGGCCCCGCGCCGGCGATCCTGGAGTGGCCGGTCTCTGCCAACCGCGCCCCTAGGGTACACCGTTTCATGTATCCGGGTGCGCAAACTCAGGAGCGACGAGCGGCCCGCCACGGACCGTCGAGGTTGTGCCAAATTGCGGTCCTAAGGTTGAGCCGCCGTCTGGCCAGCGCGCAATTGCCGGCCGCGACGGCAACGAAGGCAAGGCTCGTCGCCGTGGCGGCGCCACCCAAGCCAAACACCGGCACCAAAGCAGCGCTGAGCGCCACGCTGAGCAGCGCCGATGCGACGAGGAGCAGCGCGCTCGCAGACCCCTGACCCAGCATATTGAGCACCACGTCGGCCGGCCCGAGCGCGGCGCGCGTCAACAGGCCAATGGCGAGGATGACCATCACGGGGTAGGCCTGTTGAAACTGCGGATTGAAGAACCAGAGCATGGGCTTGCCAACCAGTAGGATGGCGGCGCCGGCGGCCAGCGATGGCCAGAAGATCCAGTTGGCGGCGTCCGCCACGGCGGCGCGCAGGTCTTCCTCATTGCCGCGCACGTCGAGGGCGGCGATCCTATTCGCCATCGCGCTGGCGACCGCATAGTGAATAAAGAGCACAAAGCTCATGGTTTTGGCGGCCGCGAAGTACATCCCAACCTCAGCGGGGCCGAGGTAGGACGAGATCACCAGGACATCGGCGTTTTGCAGCGTCAAATCGCAGGCAACGATCAGCCAGAATGGCAGCGCCGTCTTGAGCCAAAGCGCAAAGGCATAGCGGTGCGGCCCGGGCGGGAGCTCCCGCCGCAAGCGGCGCCGCAACAGCAAGGTCTGCACGATAGCGGCCCCCAAGCTGGCGACGATGGCCACAGCGATGGCAATGCGAGCATTGACCGGAAGGCCACAAAGGTGCGCCGCGCCGAGGCCCACGATGAGCAGCAACGGCCGCAGCACGTAGGGCGGCAGCAAGCCTAAGGCCATCAGGCCGCGGGCGCGCGCCACGCCGTCCTGAAGATCGGTGAGGGTCAAGATCGGGATGCAGATCAGGCCCAAGTAGGCGGGCACGGCGTAGGGTGCCGCCACGCGCTCTCCCAAGCACCACAACAAAACCAAGCCCACCAGCGCGATTGAGCTGGCAACCGACAGGACCAGGAGGCGACCGCCCAGCAACAGGCCGCGCAAGGCAGCCTGCTCGTCCCGCTCTCGATGCTGCGGAATTAGGCGCAGCACGGCGGTCGACAGCCCAAGGTTGGAAAGGCTGCCCAACATGAGCACCCACGTCCACACGAAAACGTAGATACCGTAGTCGTAGGCACCCATCCAGCGCGCGAGGGCGACCTGGGTAAGGTAGAGGAGTCCCGCGCTCGTCGTGCGCACGAGAAAAGCCGTCACGGCTCGGCGACCCGTGCGTGATCGCTCGCTGGCGCCGAGGCGCAAGCCCAGTCCGCCGGCGGCCGACTGCGTCGGGCTGCGAGCCATAACGGCTAAACTGGCTGGCGCGGCCATGCAGCCACTCACTCCCGCGCTTAGTCGCGCGCCCCGTGCTCTTGTTGGCGCAGGTCGCTGCGATGGCGGACCCTTTCGGCCACGTTGGCCCACGCCCAGCTGCGGCCGGCGTCGCCCTTGAGGCTGTGCAGCGTTGAGAAAAACTCCGCAACGTCGGCGGCCCACACGCCATGGCGGCCTTCGAGGACCGCTACCATCGCGTCGACTTCGATCGGCGTCGGCGTCGAGTCCACCCGAAAATGCCGCCCCGAATTCATCGTCCATGTCCCAGAGATTGTGTCGCTGGGGCTGCAGCAATTTCGACGCCAGCGGCCTTGGGCTCGGCGCGCTTTGGCAAAATTCGGTTAACCCGGTGCCGGTGGCCGGGCCATGGTGGGCCGTGAGCCGCGACGCGGGGGATGCGAGTGCGCAGAAGGCCTGAACGGGTGTGCCACCCTGACACAGGGCCGGTGGCCCCGACGTCCCAGATGGCCCACGCCGGTCGGCCTCCCTTCGCGCCGAGCGAGCGACAAATGGTAGGCCAGCAACTCGGGCGGCAAGCGGGCCGTCGAAGGGGGGCGGTGAAACACAGGCCGCAGGCTTACTCGGCGCGACTGCCGCCGCTCACCGCGGCCTTATCGGCCTTGGGCGCCTTGCTGCCGGCCACGGGTTGCGCCTTCCTTTCGGGCTTGGCCTTTTCGACGCCGGCTTCGGCGCCAGCCGCGACCTTGCGCTTTTGTACCTTGGCGACGGGACGGCGCCGGCGGCCCGTGCCGCATTCATAGGAGACGACGGCTTGGCGCATGGTCATCGGCCCCTTGGCGTCCTCAGCCATGGGCAAGTTGTCCAGACTTTGCGGGGCGAACAGCGCCTTCCAGCCGTGGGTCTGGAACCCATGCTCGAGGAGGCTGGCGGCGCGCGTGGTGCGCTCGCGCCCGGTTGCCTCTCCCAACACCACCGCAATCAGCCGCTTGCCATCGCGCGTGGCGCTGGCCACGACGTTGAAGCCGCTGTCACAAATAAACCCGGTCTTCAGACCGTCGGCGCCTTCGTAGTTGGCGAGCAAGCCATTGTGCGTGCGCAGGTGGCGATTGCCGATGCGAACATCCATCAACGCCCAAAGGGGCGCATACTCGGGATAGTCCTTGACGACGGCCATGGCGAGCTTGGCGAGGTCGCGCGCCGTTGTCACTTGCTCGGCGGCCGGCAGGCCGTTCGCATTGATGAACTTCGTGCGGGTCATGCCAAGCCGGGCGGCGGTGGCGTTCATCGTCTCAACAAAGGCGTCCTGCGATCCTGCAACCGCTTCTGCCAGCATGACGGCCACGTCGTTGGCCGACTTCACGATCAGGGCCTGCAGCGCCGTTTCCACCGTCATTTCCGCGCCGACGGGCAAGCCCACCTTGCTCGGAGGTTGACTGAACGCGAGTTCCGAGCAGCCGATCTTCTTATCCAGCGTGATTTTGCCGGCCTTTATGGCGTCGAAGACGACATAGGCGGTCATGATCTTGGTCAGGGAGGCGGGATGCCATTGATTGTCTTGGTCCTCGGCGTAGAGCACCGTGCCGCTGCCGGCCTCGAACAGCAGCGCCGGTCCCGCCGACGCAGGCAGCGTCCACACGCCGATGGCGACTAGCATCACCCTCATGATCAGCGCCAGCATTGAGTTCCCTCGATCGCTGTTAAGTCCGATCAACGCTCCTCAGGCGGGATCGTTGCGACTCAGTGTGCCCGCAAAGGTCATAAACTCTGGGCTCTTGCTGCACAATCAATGATGCTCCTGGATTGCGGCCAGAGCCGGCCCAAGTGTTTCACCACCGCCAATCTGTGGCAAGGAAGGCTCAAGCTTGGCCTGCGCCTCCCAGCTCGCGATCAGCTCGCGGGCGAGTTCGAAGGCGCGCACGAAGGAGGGCTCTGCGCGCAAGGCCCGTTCGAAATAAGCCTCGCCGAAGTAGGTCCACCGGCGCCGGTCGTCGCAGCCAAATGAGCTGCGGTCGGCGCGGGCCGCCGCAATAACGAGCGTCGTGGGGTCTGCCAGGGCGGGCAGAAAACTCCCCGAGTGGCAGGCCGAAAGCACGATCACGCTGTTCTTGATACCGGAGCGCTTCAGCATGCCTTTTAGCTGCTCCGGCCGCAACGGTTTGAGGTCGAAGCGGGGCATCTCCACCACGAACTGGCCGTCCTCGCCGTGCGAGGTGAGAAACAGGAACAAGACGTCCCGACTAGGGTCCATCAGCTTGCCCAGATGCTGCAAGGTGCGTTCCAAGTTGCCAGCGCTGGCGAGCGGCAAGGCATTTAGCGTGCTGGCGTGGTTGACAAGGGCGATCGACCGACCCTGCGTGCCATAGCGGGCATCGAAGAACTTGCGCACCGCAAGCACCTCACGCTTGAACACGGCCTGTGGCCCATAGCCGGCAAAACCCACAAAGTAGAGCTGCGGTTGCCCGCCTGCCGCGGGCCGCAGTCCCTTGAGGGCGCGGTCGAGCAGTTCGGTTTGCCGCTGCAGTGTCTTGGCGGCCTCGAGCGACGGCCGCGAGGTGGCCGCCGCGGGCTCGCAGGCGCCAAGCCAGAGGAGGCCGGCGCAGGCACCAAGCAAACCTCGCAGGGCATGGTGCCACCCGTTACCCGCAGCGAACCGCGACATCATCTGCCTCACGCTGAGCCTCTCTCAAATGACCGCCATGCAAGGCCGAACTGACATCGTCCCCCTGAGCCGCCGCCCCGCTGTCAGGGCCTTGAGGTTGCCAACCAAACGTTCCACCTCGACGCCAAGACCCATGGCCGGGGAGCCCCGGTTACCGCGTGAGCGGCATCACCTCTTCGGCAAATCGCTGCATGCGCTCGAGGGTCTCGGTAACCGTGGCGGTCTGGAAGGTCAGGCACAGATGCTGCACGCCCGCCTCCTCGAGCGCGGCAATATCGGCAGCCATGACCTCGGAGCTCCCCGTCAGCAAGCGACGTTCGGCATCGGCCCGCCCGGGCGCGGTCCAATTCACCGGCCACAGCACAAGGAAGGCCACATCTATACTGGTGGGATCGCGCCCCGCCGCCTCGGCGGTTCGGCCGAGGTCTTCAACGCCGGCCTTGACGCGCGCCGCGGTGTCGAGGCGGTAGTGTGGATTGTTGGATGCCGGGTACCAGCCGTCGCCGGCCCGCACCACGCGCCGCAACGCCACCGGACTTTCGCCGCCAATCCAAATGGGCGGATGCGGTTTGCGCACAGGCTTGGGGGCAAAAATCAGGTCCTCGAAGCGCGCATGCGTCCCATGCACGACGGGCGCTTCCTCGGTCCAGAGGACCTTGAAGGCATCGATGAACTCGTCGGTGACCCGCCCACGGTCGGCGAACGGCGGCGCGCCGACAGCCGCGAACTCCTCCTTGAGCCAACCGACGCCGCAGCCCACGATTAATCGTCCTTGCGAGAGGATATCGATCGTGGCCAGCATTTTGGCGGTTAGCACGGGCTGGCGTTGTGGCACCACCAGCACCGAGCTCAAGAGCTGCAGGCGCTCCGTGCGTGCGGCAAGAAACGCCAGCGTCGGGATGAGATCGAGGCATTCCCCAATGCTGGCGGCGGCCCACTTGTGGTCGCCGCTATAAGGATATTTGGAGGTAATCCCACGCGGCACAACCACGTGATCATTAACGCCAATGAAACCGAAGCCGAGCCGCTCGGCGCTCTCGGCAACAGCAAGGTATCCCTGGCGCGTTGCGCATTCCCCGCGCGTTGACGTCGCCACGCCAAAGTCCATGGGGCTCCCCTTCGTGATCGCGTGCCTGACGGACAGGCATTCCCTGCCCTCGAGATTGGCGATGCTCCATTGTGCCGTTATAAGGTGACGCTGCCACCCTGTCAGCCGCCGGCGCGAGGATCCGTTTCATGCCGCCGGCGCGGCCGTGGCCATGGCGCCCAAGTTCGAGGCAACGGCCGATCGCGCGGATGGGGCAAGTCCGCTCCGCCCTGCCGAGGGCCGCCGGTTGGTCGTTCAGACGTCAAGGTTGGCGACCGCCAGGGCGTTGCTTTGGATGAACTCACGGCGCGGCTCGACGATATCGCCCATCAGCCGTGAGAAGATCTCGTCGGCCTCGCCGAGATCGCCGATCTTCACCTGCAGCAGCGTGCGCGTCTCCTTGTCGAGCGTCGTCTCCCAGAGCTGCTCGGGATTCATCTCACCCAGGCCTTTGTAGCGTTGCATGCTGATGCCCTTGCGGCCCGCATCATAGACGGCATCGAGAAGGCTGCGAGGCCCGAACACGGGCGTCTCGGCGTCTTTGCGTCTGAGCCTGGCCGGGGCGGGGTAGATTTCCTCCAGGTGCGGTAGACGCTCGTTCAGCCGACGCGCCTCGAGCGAGCCGAGCAACGCACGGTCGAGCATGTGCACCTCCGTCACACCCCGCACCTCGCGCCGGAACAAATAGCCTTCGTTGCCAAGCCGACCGCTCCAGCCGCGGTCGGTCTCGTCGGCCTGCATGTCGAGGCGGGTCGCAATGCTGGCGGCCTTGGCGTTGGCCTGCTCGCTCGACAGCAACAGCTTTTGCTCGAAAGCACCGGCAATGGCGGCCTGCTCCACGACAAAGCGCGCGTAGCGTGAATGCACGTCCTCGATCACCTTGGACACCGCGCGCGCCTGCTCGACAATGTCGCGCAGGTCGCGACCGGCGCGGACTTCGCCGCTGCCGAGGGCCAAGGTGGCTTCCTCGAGCCCGGCATCGATCAAGTAGTCCTCGAAGGCACGCTGATCCTTGAGGTAGGTCTCCGACTTGCCCTTGGAGACTTTGTAGAGTGGCGGCTGCGCGATGTAGAGGTGACCCTTTTCGACCAGCTCGGGCATCTGCCGGTAGAAGAACGTCAGCAGTAGGGTACGGATATGCGCACCGTCGACGTCTGCGTCCGTCATGATGATGATCTTGTGGTAGCGCAGTTTGGTCAGGTCAAAATCGTCGCGGCCGATACCGGTCCCGAGCGCGGTGATGAGGGTACCGATCTCTTGGCTGGACAGCATTTTGTCGAATCGCGCCCGTTCCACGTTCAAGATCTTGCCGCGCAACGGCAGCACGGCCTGGAACTCGCGGTTGCGGCCTTGCTTGGCGGAGCCGCCGGCCGAGTCGCCTTCGACGATGAACATTTCGGTATTGGCGGGATCGCGATCCTGGCACTCGGCGAGCTTGCCGGGAAGCGAATTGATGTCGAGGGCACCCTTGCGCCGCGTCAGTTCGCGGGCCTTGCGAGCGGCCTCACGCGCCGCGGCGGCTTCGACCACCTTGGTGATGATGATCTTGCCCTCTTTCGGGTGCTCTTCGAACCAGGCCGCCAGCTGATCGCCGACCACGCTCTCGACCACGGCCTTCACTTCCGACGAGACGAGCTTGTCCTTGGTTTGGCTCGAGAACTTCGGGTCCTGAACCTTGACGGACAACACCGCCGTTAAGCCCTCACGCGCGTCATCGCCGGTGAGAGCGATCCTCTCTTTCTTGGCGATGCCGGTCTCATCGGCGTACTTGTTGATCACGCGTGTCAGCGCCGCCCGGAAGCCGGCCAGATGCGTGCCGCCGTCGCGCTGGGGAATGTTGTTGGTGAAGCAAAGCACCTGCTCGTGGTAGGCATCGTTCCACCACAAGGCGAGCTCGATGCCGACCCCGTCCTTCTCAGCGGCCAGCATGATCGGCGCTTCCACCAGAGGTACTTTCGAGCGATCGATATAGCGCACGAACTCACCGATGCCGCCTTCGTAGCGCATCTCTTCGCGCTTCTTGTCGGCATGACGCTCGTCGGCGAGCAGCACGCGCACGCCGGAATTGAGAAAGGCCAGCTCGCGCAGGCGATGTTCGAGCGTGGTGTAGTCGAATTCGGTGACGTTGTGAAAAGTCTCTGTGGAGGGCCAAAAGGTCACCTCGGTGCCACGCTTGCCGACGGCGTCGCCGATGACCTTGAGCGGCGCCTCCGTGACACCGTTGCGGAAGCGGACAAAATGTTCTTTGCCGTCGCGCCAAATCTTGAGCTCGAGCACATTCGACAGCGCGTTGACCACCGATACGCCGACGCCGTGCAGCCCACCCGACACCTTGTAGGGGTTCTCATCCTCCCCTTCGCCGAATTTGCCACCGGCATGCAGCTGCGTCATGACGACTTCGGCGGCCGAGATACCCTCTTCCGGATGAATGTCGGTGGGGATCCCCCGGCCGTTATCGCGCACGGTGCACGAGTCGTCGGGGTTGAGCGTTACTGAAACCTCGCTGGCGAACCCGGCCAAGGCCTCGTCGATGGCATTGTCGACGACCTCATAGACCATGTGATGCAGACCCGAGCCATCATCGGTGTCGCCGATGTACATACCGGGACGCTTTCGCACCGCGTCGAGGCCCTTCAAGACTTTGATCGTCTCGGCCCCGTAGCTTTGGGCACCATTGGTCTTTTTGGCGGGCTTGGCGCTCATGGAAGGTGGTCTCGATTTGGGGGATTTTTGCTTGCCCGGAGCATACACCAACTGGGTCGGGAGAGCACGCTAAAAACTACGCCAAAATGCGCAAAATAGTGCATATATTTCAATATATTACAGAGACGCGAAACGGCGCGATGGAGCCTTACAATCCAGCGCTCACGCAACCTTCGAGGACGTCGAGGAACTGGGCCCGCTGAACTAGTCCCGCGAAGGCTTGAGCATCGGTCCCCGTCATCCAGGCCTGGCAACCGAGCCGGGTGACCTCGGCAAAGAGCGCGAGCCGGCGGGCGGCGTCGAGATGGGCCGTGATCTCGTCGAGCAAGAGGAGGGGAGCGGCGCCGCCGCGGTGTTGGCTGACAAGATCGGCGTGCGCCAGGATCAAGCCGATCAGCAAGGCCTTTTGCTCGCCCGTGGAGCAAAGCTTTGCCGGCATCTCCTTGTCGCCATGACCCACCATCAGGTCGGATCGGTGTGGGCCCTCGCGCGTGCGTCCCGCGGCGCGATCGAGCTCGCGCTCGCTCGCCAGCAAGCTACAGTAATCGTCCTCGACATCGACGGCGGCCCGCGTCGCCAGCGCGCTTTCGAGCAGCCCGGAAATGGCGAGTTCCGCCCAGGGAAAGGCGGCGGCAGCGACGGCCCGGCGGCGCTCGTCAATGGCGCTCGCCAGTTCGGCGACAAGGGAAACCCGCGCGGCGGCGATCGCCACCCCCGTCTCGGCCATGCTGCGCTCGAAGGCTTGGAAGCGGGCGGCATCGCTGACCTCCTCCGACAACAGACGATTGCGCTGCTGCATGGCACGCTCGAAATGACCGAGGCGAGTGCGGTAGCGTGGATCGAAGGAGGCCACCAAACGATCGAGGAAACGCCGGCGTTCGGAGGCGGGGCCAGCGAAGAGACCATCCAAGGCCGGCG
>DATMZT010000049.1:0-15475 GCA_035573335.1 Hyphomicrobiaceae bacterium
CCTCGACGCGACGGGTGAGATTGCCGATCTGCAGGCGGCCTTCGTCGAGCGCAACGCGCTGCAATGCGGCTTCTGCACGGCTGGCATGTTGATGGCTGCGGCCGAGCTGGTGGGCGCTGGTGCGGGCAAAACGCGCGCGGAGATCCGAACCCATCTTGCCGGCAATTTTTGCCGCTGCACCGGCTATCACGCCATTGTCGATGCCGTCGCGGTGACGCTCGAGAGGCGCGCCAACGGAGGCGGCAACCGTGTCTGAGCCGGCGCGACCTTCCCCGCTCGCCGGGAGCAATAGCTACGTGGGACGTACGGTGCCACGGCTTGCTGCCAAAGCCGCCGTTACCGGGCGCGGGCGCTACACCGACGATGTCACCTTGCCGCGCATGCTGCACGCGGCCTTTCTGCGCAGTCCCTACGCCCATGCCAGAATACTGGGCATCGAAACCGCGGTGGCAAAGCGTGAGCCTGGTATCGCTTTGGTCATGACCGGCGCGGAGTTAGCCACGCTCTGCACCGGACCATGGGTCGGCACGCTCAGCTGCTTTGCGGGCATGAAGTCGGCGCCTCAGTACCCGATGGCGGTCGACCGCGCCTGCTGGGCGGGCGAGCCCATCGCCATCGTGGTCGCAGATACGCGCGCCCAGGCGGAGGACGCCGCCGAGCTGATCCGCATCGAGTGGCAGGAGCTGCCGGCGATCGCCGACAAGAGCATCGCCCTCGAGCGCCATGCCCCCGTGCTGCACGCCGAACTGGGCGACAATCTCGCCTTTCGCAAGAACATCGAGGCCGGCGACGTGGAGGCTGCATTTGCCGGCGCCGACCTGGTTGTCGAGGAGAATTTCGAGTTCGGCCGGCATACCGCGGTCAGTTTGGAGCCACGCGCGCTACTGGCCACCTACGACAAGGCAACCGGCAAGCTTACGATCACCACGAGCAGCCAGTGCCCGCACATGATCCAGCGCGTATTTGCACAAACGCTCGGAATTCCCGACCACAACGTGCAGATCATTGCGCCCGATGTCGGCGGCTCGTTCGGGCTGAAGATCCACAGCTACGGCGACGAGGTCGCAGCGGTGGCGGCGGCGATCAAACTCGGACGTCCCGTCAAGTTCATCGCCGACCGGCTGGAATCGTTTGTGTCTGACATCCACGCGCGCGAGAATTCCGTCAAGGGGCGCATCGCAGTAACCCGTTCGGGCGAGATATTGGGCTTTGATATCGACGTGCTTTCGGGTGCTGGCGCCTATTCGCAATACCCGCGTACGAGCGTGTTCGAAGCCAACCAGATTCTCACCATCACGGGTGGCCCCTACCGCCACAAACACTACCGGGCGCGGGCCACCGTGGTATATTTGAACAAGGCGCCCAGCTCGCAATACCGGGCGGTCGGTCACCCGATCGCCAACACGATCGGTGAACACCTGCTCGAGCAGGCGGCTTATCGGCTCGGCATCGATCCCATTGAGATGCGGCGCCGCAACGTGTTCCCGGATGACGCCTATCCGGCCGTCAGCGCCAGCGGGATCAGGCTCAAGGACCTGTCGCATCAGCGCTGCCTCGATCTGATCGTCGAGCGCATGGGCTATGAGGAGCTGCGCGGGGAGCAGGTTCGGTTGCGCCGACAGGGCGTGCAACGGGGGATCGGCATCGCCGCCTTCATCAAGGGTACCTCGCCTGGTCCGTTGGGCTACTACGGCAGCGGCGGGGCGCCCATCTCATTGCAGGACGCCTGCGTTATCAAGCTGGAGCCCAATGGTGGCGTAATCTGCGCCGTCGGCGTGACCGAGCAGGGCCAGGGCACCAACACCATCGTCGGCCAGATCGCCGCCACCGCCTTGGGTGTGTCGATCGAGACCGTGCGCGTTATTTCCGGGGACACCGATGCCGTCCCCTACGGTGGCGGCACCTTCGGCTCACGCGCGGCAGCCATCGGAGGAGAGGCCGTCTATCAAGCGGCGCGCGCGCTCAAAAGCGAAATTCTCGCCATTGCCGGGGAGCTGCTGCAGACCGAGCCGTCGCTCCTGGACGTCAGCGATGGCATCGTCGTCGACGCTACGGGCAGTCGACGCTTGCCGCTGGCGGAGATCGGGCGAATTTGCCACTTTCAGCTGGGCGAGCTGCCGAGCAGCCGCCAGCCGGTGTTGTCGCACACGCGTCGCTTCCGGCTGACCGAGGACCTCTACATCTTCGCCAACGGCGTGCACGGCGCCTACGTGGAAGTCGACACCGACACGGGTTTTGTACGCCTGCTCAAGCACTGGGTAGTGGAAGACTGTGGCCGCCTGATCAATCCGCAGTTGGCCGATGAGCAGGTGAGGGGCGGATGCGTGCAAGGGATTGGCGGCGCACTGTACGAACACCTGCTCTATGATCGCGAGGGCCAGCTCACTAATGGCACCCTGGCGGACTATCTGGTGCCGATGGCCGCCGAGATGCCGGATATAGACGTGGCGCACGTAGAGACGCCGAGCTCGGTCAGCGAGCTCGGCGCCAAGGGAGTAGGCGAATCGGGCACTGGCGCAGCGCCAGCGGCAATCATGAATGCCGTCAACGACGCGCTGCGACCCCTCAATGGGCGGGTGACGTCGCAGCCGATCACGCCGGAGACGGTGCTGAGGGCGCTGGGCAAAATTTGAGGCGGTCGCCGCCAGGCGAGGGAGCATGGGCAATCCCGTCCTTGTCGAGCTCACGCGCGGTCTTTGGCGCGAAAGCGTGCACGCCGGGGCCGTCGCGATCACCCGCGCAAATGGCGAGCTGGTCGCCGCCGTCGGCGACGTCGAGCGACCGGTCTTTCCGCGTTCCGCCATCAAGCCGCTGCAAGCCCTGCCGCTGCTCGAGACCGGAGCGGCCGATCGTCACGCCTTTGGAACACGCGAGCTGGCGATTGCCTGCGGATCACATTCCGGCACGCGCGAGCACGCCGCAACGGTCGCGAAAATGCTGCTCATGGCGGGGCTCGATGCCTCGGCACTGGGCTGTGGGACGCAAGAGCCGCTGGATAGCAGCGCCGGCCGGGAGCTTGCTCGCGCCGGCCTTGCCCCCACGGCGCTCAATCACAACTGCTCGGGCAAACATGCCGGGATGCTGGCGACGGCCGTGCATAAGGCCGAAGCGATCGAGGGGTACTGGTTGCCTGACCACCCCGTGCAGAACCGCATTCTCAAGGCCTTGGAAGGCGTCACGGGGCGGCGTCTCGGCAGCGATCTGCGCGGCATCGACGGCTGCTCGGCACCGAACTGGGCCGTTCCCCTCCGCAGCCTCGCCGGCGCGTTCGCGCGGTTCGTGACAGGCGAAGGTCTCAGTCATGAGCGCTGGCGGGCGTGCCGGCAATTGGCGGAGGCCTGCTGGGCCGAGCCGATGCTCGTCGCCGGCCCGGGCCGGCTCGACAGCATGCTCATGCGGGCCTTGCCCGGCAAGGTGCTGATCAAGTCGGGGGCCGAGGGCGTTCACTGCGGCGCTTTTCCCGCACTCGGCCTCGGCTTTGCCCTCAAAGTCGACGATGGCGGTAAGCGCGCTGCCGACCTGGTCGCAGCCAGCCTGGTACGTCGCGTCTATCCCGAGGCCGAAGCCTTGGGGCCGCACGCCCTCTTGCACAACTTCCGTGGCCTAACGGTTGGAGAAATCCGACCATCGCAGGCGCTCAGGAGGCTATTGGCGTCACTGCCCTGAGCTCGGAAGGCCGCCCGCAAATTCGGCAAAACCGGCGCGGCGAATGCCGGCTCATCATAACCGACGCGATGCCGATACTGGCAGTGCCGCTAGCGCGGTCCTTGCCGAGGCGCCGCAAAGCGATTGAGACACGCCGCCAGGATCTCCAGGCCACCCTCGAGCGCCTGCGCCCAGGTCAGCGGGCAGGCACCCGAGCTCCCGCGCCCGGCCGCGGCCGGCTGCGCTAGGCTTGCCGGGACGTGAATAAAGCCGACGCGGCGTCCCGGTTGGGTGCGGGCGGTCGCGAGCGAATTATAGAGCGTGGCATTGCACAGATAGCCGCCCGCGTCGCGAGAGGCGAAGGCAGGGATACCCCTCCGGCGCAGGCGCGCCACGATGTAGTTGACCGGCAGGCTGGCCCGCAGCATCTCCGGCCCGCCCGCCCACACGGCGGTCGAGACCGGGAAAGTGCCGCCCGCGTCGGGTGCGAGAAGGCATCGGTTTTGCCCGCGCTGTTCGATCTCGAAGCCGCGAGCGCGCGCTGAGACGCCAAAATGCAAGATGAGGTCGGGCCTGGCTTGCGCCAGCAGATTCTCCATCTGGCGCGGCGCCGCCAGCCACTCGGTGGGCAGCACGCCGGCGATCAGCTTGGCCCCGACAAAGCGGCTCTTGGCCCTATCGGCCAGTTGCGGGACGAGGGCCACGGTCGCGTTGACCGGTACGCCTGGAAATGGCGCAAAGCCGGTAAGCAGCACTCTCATGGCAACGTCCGCATTGAAACCTCAACCTGCATCAGTGGCCTTGCCTTAAGAGGACCGAACACCCATTAGCGCGGCAAGTTGCCCGGCAGCAAGCGCCGGCGTCAGACGGCCCGCGCGCACCTCGTTCTCGAGCCCCTGCACGCGGTTTTGCACCTCGGCATCGGTCCGCAACGCCCTCTCCAGTCGCTCTTGCAGCAAGGTGCGCATCCAGTCGACCGCCTGGGCTGCGCGCCGAGCCTCAAATTCGCCGCTCGCCTGCATGATGCGGCGATGTTCGACGATTCGGGCCCACAGCCCGTCTAGCCCGCGATTCTCCTGCGCGGAGGTGGTGAGCACGGGCGGCGTCCAGTTCGGCGACGTCGGCGTCAGGATGGCGAGCGCCCCTTGATAGATCGATGCCGCCTTCATCGCCGGGGCGCGGTTGTCGCCATCGGCCTTGGTAATGGCGATCATGTCGGCGATCTCGATGATGCCGCGCTTGATACCCTGAAACTCGTCGCCACCGCCGGCGAGTAGAAGGACGAGAAAGAAATCGACCATGCCGGCAACGGCGATCTCCGATTGGCCGACGCCAACCGTCTCCACCAGCACGACGTCGAAGCCGGCCGCCTCGACAAGCGCCATGGTCTCGCGCGTCTTGCGCGCCACCCCACCGAGCGTGCCAGAGGTTGGTGAGGGGCGGATGAAGGCTGATTGACTTTGCGCCAGGCGCGCCATGCGCGTCTTGTCAGCCAGGATCGAGCCGCCGGAACGCGTCGACGTCGGATCGACCGCCAGCACGGCGACGCGATGGCCCTGCTCGATGAGATTGATGCCGAGCTGATCGATGGCCGTCGATTTGCCGGCGCCCGGTACGCCGGTGATACCGACGCGGATGGCATGCTTGGTCAGCGGCAGCAGACGTTGCAGGAGCTCTTCGGCCTGTGCCACGTGTTCGCCCTTCGAACTCTCGATCAGCGTGATGGCACGCGCGAGCATGGCGCGGTCACCATCGCGCACGCCCCTGACATAGGCCTCAGGCGAGACACTCTTCTGGTTCCCGGCAACTGACATGGGGGTGCGGGCTCTCCTTGCCCGACAGGATCGAGAAATTCACGACCGCCGGCAAGAGCGCGGTTTACCTCAAGGTCAATCGCGCGCCGTCGGCGGCTGTGCCAGGGCACCAAGCACGATGGCGCCGAGCACAAGAACGCCCCCGGCGAGCTTCCAGGCATCGACGGCCTCAGCCAGCAACAGCACCGCCGCCACCAGCGCCGTAATGGGAACGGCGGCGGTTGTCAGACCCGCAAGCCATGTCTCGACGTGGGGCAAGCCGCGATACCAGAGCCAAAGACAGAAGACGCTGGCAGAGAGCGCATACCAGGTCGCAAGCATCCAGGTCGATCCTGAGATCGCACCGACGTCGAACGGCAGTTGGAGCAACGCGAGCGGAGCGGCGCAGGTCAACCCGACCAAATTGGCGCCGAGCGCCAGTCGCAGCGGCTGATAGGGCGGCGCCAGCCGCTTGCCGAGGATCACGAAGCTGGCCTCGCAGACAACGGCGCCCACAACCAAGAGGTTGCCGAAGAGGCTGGCCCAGCGGCGCTCGGCGCCGGCCGCCACGAGCAGGAGACCGGCGACGGCTAGCCCGACGGCACCGGCCTGCGCGATGGTCAATCGCTCGCCCATGACGGCGACCCCCAACAGGGCAACCACGGCGGGCAGGGTGGCGGTAATGATTCCGGCTTCGGAGGCGGATGTGCGTTTCAAGCCTTCGAACATCAGGGCCGTAAAGCCGATCATGCCCAAAAGCGCCATGAATGTCAGGTCGCGAGCCTGGCCGCGCTGCATCTGCCTGAGCTTGGGGCCCGGCTCGCCGTGTACCAGCGCCAACAGCGCGGCGGTCGACACCAAAAAGCGAAAGAGCATGAACAGGTAGACGGGCACCTCCGCAACAATGGCCTTGCCCAGCACGACATTGGCGCCCGTCAGGACCATGGCGGCCGTGAGCGAGGCGGGTGCCGCGAGCCGGCGCGGGAACAACAACGGTTTTGTCATGCGTTTGCCAAATCTCGTTGCCACATGCCGGTCCTTACCGACATCGGGGGTGCGCTCGGCACGATTGCGACCAAGCCGGCGTTTCCCGTAAGCTGGCTGCCACCGGGTGGACGAGGATAGGGGAGGCCCATCATGGGCGAGGTTTCGCCGGCAGCCGTCAACGTCGCCATTTTGGCTGCAGGCCTCCTTCTCTACGCCCTCATCTGGTCCTTGACGAGAGGGCTGCCCCGGTTCGCCAAGCTCTTGGCGCGCCTCCTGCCGCTCGGTCTGGTCCTACCAGTATTGATCATTTTGTCGGGCCAGAAGCTTGCTCCGCGGCGGGAGTTCGCGACCGCGCCACCGCCGCCCGCGGCCCGCCGCGAGGTGCCGCCAACGGCCGGGGCGCCGGCCGAGCCAAAGTCGGCGGCGGCGCCGCCGGCGGCCCCGCTGCCCCCCCCGCCGGTATCGCAGCCGGCACCCCGCTCGCTTCCCGGCACGGACGGCGCCGCGCCGGAGACGCCGGCGTCGCCCCTAGAGACCGAAAAGGAGACGACGCGTTCGCTCGCCGGCCCACCGCCGGGAACGCCGGCGGCGGCCCAAGGCGACTGGGATCTGGTGCCGGTGTTTTATGGCACCGATCGTGCCCGGAAAGATCAACCCAAACGCATGCTCTACACCTCCGAGCGCGCCCGGCGGCTCGAACTCGGGCACGCGCTGGTGACGGTGCCCAAGACCCATCAAGTGCCCAACATCGAGCGCCCGTTCGCGATTCGCATCCCCTATTTCCAGATCACCCTCTACGAAGGCGCCGAGGACCCCAAAAGTCATTTCACCATCAAGGAGATGTCCGTTCTCAGCCGCGAACAGTTTATTGCCAAGACACGCGAACGGGTAAACGGCAGCCGAGCTTTCAAGGATCAGGCGGTGGTGTTCGTGCACGGCTACAACAACACCTTCGATTATGCGCTCTATCGCACCGCACAGATGGCCTACGACCTCAAGTTCGACGGCGCCACCTTTCTTTATAGCTGGCCCTCGCTCGGTGATTTTAGCGGCTATGGTTACGATCGCGAAAGCTCGGTGCAGGCCGAACCCTACCTGCGCCAGTATCTCGAGCTGGTACTGAAGGAAACCGGTGCCAAGGAGGTCAGCGTAATTGCCCACAGCATGGGCAATCTGCCCCTGCTGCAGGTATTGCGCGATCTGGGGCCAACGCTGGGGCCGGACGTCAGGCTCAATCAGATCATCATGGCGGCGCCCGATATCGATCGTAACGTCTTCGAGAATATCGCGGCAGATCTGCAGAAGTATGGACGCGGATTAACCCTTTACGCCTCCGCCAACGACCGCGCCATGCAGGCGGCGCGCCGCGTCGCCGGCGGCATACCGCGCGCCGGTGACGTGCCCCTCGAGGGGCCCATCATCATCGAGGGCATCGACACCATCGATGTGACGCAGACCAGCCTCGACTATCTGGCGCTCAACCACTCCATGTATGCGGAAAAATCTGCACTGCTCAACGACATCGGTCTGCTCCTGCAGACGGGTGAGCGCCCGCCGGACAAGCGCATTCCGATCCTGGAACTGATCGACTCGGGCAAGGGGAAGTTTTGGCGCTACCCGGCCCTACGCTGAGGGGCCTGCGCCCAGTTTGCGGACGCCGTGTCCCGGTCGGGCAAGCAGGGTTTGATTTACCTTGCACGCGCATAGTTGGCGGCTGGCGAACTCTTTCAGCAGGTTAAACGATGCGCGCGCACTCTTGTCTGTGCTGCTTGCTGCTCGCCCTGCTGCTGGCGGCTGCGCCTTTGTTGCCCATCGCCATCAGCCAGGCGCAGCCCGGAGCGGCCGAACCGGGCAACGACATGGCCCCCGCGCCGGACGACGACGAAGAGGAGGCTGGCAACGACACGGCAGAGCGCGAGGAGCGGCCAGCACCGAGCGCGACCCGTCGCGGCGATCAGCTGGGGCTCGTGCGCCGGGCCGACGGCTTTGACCCCGATGCGGACGAGACCAGCGGCACCAAACCGCCCCATCCCCTGCAACTTGCCCATCCCGACTACGACGTCGTCGTCTGCGAGGCGGGCTGCGATGGGCCGGCGGGCGCCATCGTCTACCTGCAGAAACGGCAACCCCGGCAGGTCGAGTGACGGCAGCGCTGGCTCGCCGGGTGAGCCCGGCTAGCTCGAGGCCTGCGCCGCTTCCGCCTCAAACAGCAGGCCCGAAAGGCTCTCACCGCGGGCAGAGGCGAGATACAAGGCCAAGGTCGCCATGTCGGGCTCGCTGCGCAGGACGGGCTCTATTCCGATCGGCAGCGTCTGCGGCACGATGGCATTGAAACGGATGGCTTTATTCGCCCATTCCTCGGCCTGCAGCCGCGTCATTGCCGCCACGGCTGCCTTGATCACCGCCGCCAACGCCTGGTGGCGGCCGCGCGCCGGCGTGGCCAGGATGGCGACGTTGAGAATCAAGCCTTCCGTCAGCGTCACCGACATGCGGTTGGCGGCGATGCTTGAAAAGATGCATGCGGCTCTGAGCCGATCCGCCACCAGACGGTCGATCGCACCCATGCTCAGGGCACTTTCGAATGCGATGGGGGCAAGCGGCACCAAGTTGATGACGGCGTCGAGACCGCCGAACGCCTGGGCGGCGCGCCGAGCGAATCGCACGATCTTGTCCGTTTCGGCGCCAATCGGACCGAAGGCCACGGTTTCGACGGCAGTTGGCGCGGCAATTTCGACGATCGCTTGCATGCTTTCGCTCGCCTCGGCGAACTGCAGCACGAGGCGCGTCCTGTGGTCGGCAAAAGCGCGCGCAATATCGATCCCGCAGTCGCTTGTTATGCCAGTGATTAAGATGCGTTTGTCAGCCAGTTCCGGGTAGGCGGGAGCCGACTGGGCTTCCTCGATGACGCTCATCAACATGCTTGGTTTCCTCCGGGAACGCTGTCACGTCCGTGCGCATTGGCGTGGTCCCGCTTGTCACGCCGAATCGGCTAACAACCGCTAAATGCCGATCAGATTCGGGTGAGTGTGTGCCGGAATCCGAACGAACACCCGGCAAAGTTAGGGCGGACCGGAGGCAGCGACAAAAAACCCTTATCCTTGCAGGGGGCGCAAACTCGGGGCCGCGGCGGGCCGAGCCTTGGAGCCAAGCCTGGTCCCTGCTAGAACGGCCGCAGCGTCCAGCTTGCAACCCGCGGAGACTGCCATGGCCCCGCTCGACATGAAGCCCAATGAGCTCGAGCCTTATTGGGTGCCGTTCACCGCCAACCGCGCCTTCAAAAAACGTCCTCGCCTGTTTGCCGGCGCCAAGGGCGTGCACTATTTCAAGCCGGACGGCAGCAAGGTCATCGATGCCACATCCGGCCTGTTTTGCGTGAATGCCGGCCATTGTCGCGATCCGATCGTCAAGGCCATCCAAGACATGGCGGCGCGGCTGGACTACGCGCCCGCATTTCAATACGGCCATCCCAAGGTGTTCGAGCTCGCCTCCCGGCTGGCGCTGCTGGCACCGGGCGACCTCGACTATGCGTTTTTTTCCAACTCGGGCTCGGAGGCGGTCGACACCGCCCTCAAGATCGCCCTCGGCTATCACAAGGCGAAAGGCGAGGGCGCACGCACGCGCTTCATCGGCCGCGAGCGCGGCTACCACGGCATTGGTTTTGGCGGCATCTCGGTCGGCGGCATCGTCGCCAACCGCAAGCAGTTCGGCAACATGCTGACGGGGGTCGACCATCTGCCCGCCACCTATGACCGCGCCAAGCAGGCCTACAGCCGCGGCGAGCCGGACTGGGGCGCCCATCTGGCCGATGAGCTCACCCGTCTCATCAATCTGCACGATGCCTCCACCATCGCCGCGGTCATCGTCGAGCCCGTCGCGGGGTCCACGGGCATCCTGGCACCGCCTAAGGGCTACCTGAAGAGGCTGCGCGAGCTCACCACCCAGCACGGCATTCTGCTGATCTTCGATGAGGTCATCACTGGCTTCGGGCGCCTTGGGCATTGCTTTGCTGCGGAGCGCTACGGCGTCGTGCCGGACATGATCACCTTTGCCAAGGGCATCACCAACGCCGCCGTGCCGATGGCCGGTGTGATGGCCTCAAAAAAGATCTACGAGGCCTTCATGACCGGGGCCGAGCACATGGTCGAGCTGTTCCACGGCTATACCTACTCGGGCCACCCCTTGGCGGCGGCGGCCGGCCTCGCCACGCTCGACATCTACAAGGACGAAGGACTGTTTGAGCGAGCGCGCGGCCTCGAGGCGCCGTTTGCCGACGCCATGATGAGCCTGCGCGGCCAGCCCAACGTGGCCGATATCCGCACGGTCGGCCTCCTGTGCGGCATTGACCTCGATCCGGTCGCCGGCAAACCCGGGCTGCGCGGCTTCGAGGCGACGGAGCATATGTTCCACGAGCTGAACCTCTACGTGCGCGTCGCCCTCGACACACTGATCGTTGCCCCACCTCTGATCGCGAGCGAAGCCGACATCGCCGAGATTCGCGATGGTATCGCCAAGGTCCTGAAGGCCGTTGCCTAGCCCCGCTGCCGGTGGGCGGTACGGGCGGCGCCACCGATCCCACCCGCGGGGGTTCCAGGTGGCGTCGGCCCGGCTGCCGATCGGGTTGGAAAGCTGGTGATAGTCCGCCCCACCCGGTTGCGCATGCAGCCCCGGCGCAGGAATGCTTCTGCCAGCACGAATCAAAACACAGCGGAGTTCGGCTGCATGGCACAGCAACTCGGCATCCCTGGCTCGCGGTCCTCGCACGAGCGCTTCGCCGACGCCTTCGTCATCTTTTCGGTGACGGTGTTGTCGATGGCGCTCGGCGCCTGGTTCCTCCTGCAACTTGGTTTATCGTTGTGGCCCGGCATGGCGGCCGCCCTGAGCGTCTACACGGTGCTCTTGCTGTTTCATCTGCTGGTGCGCCGGTCCCTGATCGATGCCGGCGGTGAGGAGCCGCGCGAGGAGATGCAGTGGATTGCAGGCGAGCCCGACCTTGCGGCGCCGGCGAGCGACCGGCGGGAAAGGTCGTCCCTCGCGGCACCCTTCACCGCCCACGGCGAGCCCTCCGAGCGCCTGTCCTCCGACCTCGATGATGCTCACGCGTTGCCCGATCCGAGCACCGAAATCGCCTTCCATTATCGGCCGAGGGACGCCGGCGGAACCTTGGGCGGCACGCGGGTCGCCCCCCGCTCGCCTCCCAATCCCGTGCCTCCTCGCGGCGCCGGGGAGCCCTGGCAGGGTGCGTCGTCTCCCTCACCTTCGGAGAAGAACGTCGAGCTGATCCAAGATCTCATCAAGAAGCTTGCCGACGAGCTAAGCGATGTCCCCGCGACGGCGCCGACAACTACGGCGCCCGCCGGGGACCTCGAGGAGGCCATGATCGCCCGTTCGCTGGCGGCGCTCGATACGGCGGCGGCCTCCATGCGGGCTGCCACGGGCGAGCCCGCCAACGAGGCGGCCGGCGGCTGGTGGCCGGCCGCGGAGGCGCCGAGCGGACTTGGGCCGGAGACACCGCCCGCCCGCCCGCCACGCTCGTCCACCGCCGGTGCGGCACCTCCGGTGCCGAACGCCCAGGTGTCGCGCGCGGCCGAGGCGATCGCCGCCAATCGCATGGAAACCCTGCTTGAGCCGATCCAGGCCTTAAACGAAGGCCGGGCGCGCCACTTCGAAATCAGTGCGCGCTTTTTGGCCGCCGATGGGGCGGCAATCGACGGCTCCGCGCTGGAGCGCACCGGGCTCATTGCGCGCATGGATGCCGCGGCCGTGATACGCGCTGCGCGCGTGGCCCACAGGCTGGGTGAACGCGGCCGGGAGGGCAATGTGCTGACGCGGATCGCCGCGGAGTCGCTCACCGATCCGGGCTTCATCGATGCCGTCCTGCAACAGGCTAAAAATGCACGTGGGATGGGGCTGATCCTGACCCTGAGCCAAGCCGCCGCGCACACTCTGACGGATATCCAAATCAGCGGCTTGAACGCGCTGACGACGGCGGGCTGCCACTTCGCGCTTGAGGAGGTAGGCGACCTGAAGATGGACTTTGCGAGCCTGAAAGCGGCGGGCTTCGCGTTTGTAAAGCTCGAGGCCCCCGTGTTTCTAGAAGGGCTGGCGGCGGCAGGCGGGCGCGTTGCGGCCTCCGACGTGGTGCGCTTCCTTGGCGACTATGGGCTGACCTTGATCGTGGCACGCATCGAGGACGATTGGATGCTGGCTCGAATTTTGGGCTTCGGTGTGCAGTTCGGCATGGGTGGACTGTTCGGTGGACCGAAACTGGTAAAGGCCGAGGTTGTCGGGGAACCGGCCGCGGCTTGATTGCCTTCGGGCTTGCCGCTAGAGCAAGGCTGAACACTCTCGGTCCTCGGGGGTGTGTGCCCGCTTAGCCCCACACGAGGCACCGTGGATCCATTGCCAGCGATCCTGCGCTAGGCGCACATGAGCGGGACAGAGATTCCCATTCTGCCCTCCATCCGTGGCCTCGCCGGCAGCTGCGAGGCCTGGATCGTCGATATCTGGGGCGTCATGCACAATGGTGCGCGCGCCTTCGAGACGGCGGGGGATGCCTGTGCCAAATTTCGCCAAGCCGGCGGCATCGTGCTTTTGCTGTCGAACGCACCCCGACCCTTCACGGCCGTGGTGTCGCAGCTCGACGGTTTTGGCGTGGCGCGCACGGCCTATGACGCGGTCGTAACGTCGGGCGACGTCACCCGCGCGATGATCGCTCCCTGGCAAGGGCGTCCCGTTTTGCACATCGGCCCGGCGCGCGACCGCGGCCTATTTGAAGGATTTGCCGTCGATTTTGCCGACGCCCTCGTCGCCGAGGTGATCGTCTGCTCCGGACTGTTCGATGACAGCAAACAGACGCCGCAAGACTACGCCGAGCTGTTTGCGGGCCTGGTTGCGCGGCGCGTACCGATGATTTGCGCAAACCCCGATCTTATGGTCGAGCGCGGCGACAAATTGGTCTACTGCGCGGGAGCCCTCGCCGCAGAATATGCCGCGATCGGCGGCGAGGTCAGCTATGCGGGAAAACCGCATTGGCCCGTCTATGCACGCGCCCTGACTGCGATCGATGCGCGCAAGGGCCGATCGGTCGCCAAGGACAAGGTGCTGGCGATCGGTGACGGCATCGAGACCGACCTACGCGGCGCCTACGTCGCCGGTCTGCGTTCGGTCTTCATCGCCAGTGCCATTCATGCCCCCGAGGGGTTGAGCCCCGCCATGCTGCAACAGTTGTTCCGATCCCGTCCGTTCGCGCCGGTGGCCGCGCTCGCGGCCCTGACCTGGTAACGCTAAATGGTCAGCACGACCTTGCCGATATGTTCCCCGGCCTCCATGCGGCGATGTGCGTCGGCGGCCTTGAGCAGGGGAAAGGTGGAATCCAGCACCACCTGCACCTTGCCCGCGGCCAGCAGGGGCCACACCTTGGTTTCAAGGTTGGACGCCAGGAAGCCCTTGAAGGCGCGCGATCGCGGGCGTAGGGTCGAGCCGGTCAGCGTCAGGCGTTTCATCATCAGGCGCGAGATGTTCAAAGTGACGGTCGCGCCGCCAAGTACGGCGATCTGCACGATGCGGCCCTCTTGCGCCGCCGCGACGATGTTGCGCTCCGTATAGGAGCCCGCGACCATGTCCAAGATGACGTCCACGCCCTTGCCGCCCGTGGCCTCCTGACATGCCTTGACGAAATCTTCGCTGCGATAGTTGACCGCCCGGTCGGCGCCGAGGTCGAGGCACGCCCGGCATTTCTCGGGCGAACCCGCGGTCACAATCACCTTGGCGCCGAAAGCCTTGGCGAGCTGAATGGCGGTGGTGCCGATCCCGCTCGAGCCGCCATGCACCAGAAACCATTCGCCGGCCGCAAGGCGGCCGCGTTCAAAGACGTTGCCCCAGACCGTGCAGAAGGTTTCGGGAATCGCCGCGGCCCTAACGGCATCGAAACCGGCCGGGATCGGCAAGGCCTGCACGTCCTCAACGAGGCAGTACTCGGCGTAGCCGCCACCGTTGACGAGAGCACAGACCTGGTCGCCGGTCCGCCAGCGGCTGACCTCCTCGCCCAGCGCAACGACTTCGCCGGCGATCTCGAGGCCCGGGAGTGGCGAAGCGCCGGGCGGCGGCGGATAGGAGCCTGAACGCTGTGCGACGTCGGGGCGGTTGACGCCGGCAGCGGCCACTTTCACCAGCATTTGCCCCGGGCCCGGCTTGGGCGTTGCCAGCACCTTGGGCTTGAGCACCTCGGGGCCACCGGGGACGCTGATCTCGATTGCGGTCATGGTTTCTGGAGGACGCACCATGCTTCAGCTCCACGCAGGTTCGGGCTCATCGCCAACGACACAGTGGCCCGGCGCGCGGGGTTGAGACAAGGGCCAACTCATGTCAGGCTCCAGCGCCCATTTTGCTTGGTCGGGAGGCCGCCATGGATTGGGATGAGCTGGAGCCGAAACCCGCAAAGGCCATCACGCTCGGGGAGTCGCTGGAAAGCCTATCCATCGGCGAACTGGAGGCGCGCATTGCCGCGCTCGAGACGGAAATCAAAAGGGTGAAGGACAACGTTGCGCACAAAAAGGCGCACGAGGCCGCGGCCGCCGCCGTGTTCAAGCGCTGAGGTCTTGCGGGCCAACGCGGGAGCGCTCGTCCATGCGAGGGCATCGAACTGGTAGCTACAAGGCTACCCGCCCACGCCGCCGGAGGCCCGACACGGCCGTCGACGTGCCGATTGGGCGCGCCGCTTTACCTTTTGTTATCCAATCAGTTGCACTATCGGGTTATCCAGTTCTCTGGATCCGAGTGGATCGCATCCACTCCGTTTGACGCCTCCCTGTTAACTCCTGAGCCGCCGCAGGGCGGCTCATTTTTCTTGTGGGCTCGGCACGCCATCTGGTCCGGGGCGCGGCGGTTGCGCCGACGGGAGACCCGGGCGCCTGCCGCCGGGGCAAACAAGGTTCTCGCGCGGCCAACACAGCCCAGGGCTTCCAGCCATGCGGGTGGCGCCGGCAGAGCCTGGCCGTTGGCAGAAGATGTGCATAAGCCGCGTGTGCGCCACACCACAGTCGCAAATCAAC
>DATMZT010000050.1:0-80827 GCA_035573335.1 Hyphomicrobiaceae bacterium
GGCGGGCAACGGAATGCTTCTCCATGAACTCGCTCATGTCGACGCGCACCATGGCGGTCTCATCATCGAACAGGAAGGCCGCCAGTGCCTTGGTGAGCTCGGTCTTGCCGACGCCAGTGGGGCCCAAGAAGATGAAGGAACCTATCGGCCGATTTGGGTCCTGCAAACCCGCTCTAGCCCGCCGCACGGCCGTGGCGACCGCTTCCACCGCCTCACGCTGACCAACGACGCGCTTGGACAATACCTGCTCCATGCGCAAGAGCTTCTCGCGCTCGCCTTCCAGCATGCGGTCGACCGGGATGCCGGTCCAACGCGACACGATCTGCGCGATGTGGTCGGGCGTGACGGCCTCCTCTACCATGGCGCCTTTGCCATCGTCGGCCTCCATGGTTTTCAGTTTCTTCTCCAGGCCGGGAATAACGCCATAGGCAAGCTCACCGGCCCGTGCGAGATCGCCGCGCCGTTGTGCGCGCTCGAGCTCAGTGCGGCGCTGATCCAGCTCCTCCTTGACCTTTTGTGCCTCGCCCAGCTTCTTTTTCTCGCCCTGCCAGCGCTGCGTCAGCGCCCGGCTCTTCTCCTCGAACTCGGCAATCGATTTGTCGAGGCGCGTCAGGCGATCCTTGGAGGCGGCATCCGTCTCCTTACGCAGGGCCTCGCGCTCGATCTTCATTTGCATCAGATCGCGGTCGATGGCGTCGAGCTCCTCGGGCTTGGAATCGACTTCCATCTTGAGACGCGACGCCGCCTCGTCGACGAGGTCGATCGCCTTGTCGGGCAAAAAACGGTCGGAGATGTAGCGGTTGGAGAGCGTTGCCGCCGCCACCAGCGCGTTGTCGGTGATGCGCACGCCATGATGAAGCTCGTACTTCTCTTTCAGGCCACGCAGGATCGAGATTGTGTCCTCCACGCTCGGCTCGGCGATGAAGACCGGCTGAAAACGCCGGGCCAGTGCGGCGTCCTTTTCGATGTGCTTGCGATACTCATCGAGCGTGGTGGCGCCGACACAGTGTAGTTCCCCGCGCGCGAGCGCCGGCTTCAAGAGATTGCCGGCATCCATCGCACCCTCGGCCTTGCCGGCTCCGACGATGGTATGCAGCTCGTCGATGAACAGGATGATGCGCCCGCCTTCGGCCTGAACCTCCGAGAGCACGGCCTTCAGGCGCTCCTCGAACTCGCCGCGATATTTGGCGCCAGCGATCAGGGAACCCATGTCGAGGGCCAGCAGCTTCTTGTCCTTCAGGCTTTCGGGAACGTCACCTTTGACGATACGCTGGGCCAAACCTTCGGCAATTGCCGTCTTGCCGACACCTGGATCACCGATCAACACCGGATTATTCTTGGTGCGTCGCGACAGCACCTGAATGGTGCGCCGGATCTCCTCGTCGCGACCAATGACCGGATCGACCTTGCCCTCGGCCGCGGCCGCCGTGAGGTCGCGCGCATAGCGCTTCAAGGCATCGTAGGCCTGTTCGGCGGAGGCACTGTCTGCCGTTCGGCCTTTGCGGATGTCGTTGATGGCCGCATTGAGCGAGGTTGGAGTTGCACCGGCGGCCTGCAGCACGCGCCCCGCGTCGCTGGCAGGCTCCATCGCCAGCGCCAGCAACAGTCGCTCGACGGTGACGAATTTGTCGCCCGCCTTGTCGGCAATCTTCTGGGCTGCATCGAACACGCGCGCGAGCTCGGGCGCCAGATACACCTGCCCGGCGCCGCCGCCGGAGACCTTGGGTCGTTTGGCCAACTGGGCCTCGGTCGCCGCTAGCGCCTCGGCGGGCCGGCCGCCGGCGCGCTCGATCAGCCCCGCCGACATCCCCTCGGGATCATCGATCAGGACCTTCAAGAGATGGTCGGTGCCGAACTGCTGATGGCCCTCGCGCAGGGCTAAGCTCTGCGCGGCCTGGATAAAACCCTTTGCGCGGTCGGTAAACTTCTCGAAATCCATCTGTCCTCCTCGGCACGGAAAGCCCGCCCCAAACGGGCACGGATTGCCACCGTCTCACGACAGGATAGGCCAAGACCCGGCGCGACCCTTCGTCGGCGTCTCCGCGGGACCTTGAGCAGTGATATAGTGCGGGTTGGCAACCGCAAAAGAGGCAAGATGCCGACATCCGAGCCGGAAAGTGCTGAGCCAAGGCTTGCGCGTTCGCCCGGTGCCGAGCTCAAGGCGCTCTACCGTTATCCGGTGAAGGGCCTGAGCGGGGAGGCCCTCACGCGCACCACGCTGACGCCAGGCGACACCGTGCCCGGCGACCGCATCTACGCGATCGAAAACGGGGGCGGGCGCTTCGATGCAAACGCGCCACGCCACCTGCCCAAGATCCACTTCCTGATGCTGATGCGCGATGAGCGCCTGGCCGCGCTGCAAAGCAAGTTCGAGGACAGCACCCACACGCTCAGCGTGTTGCGCGACGGCAAGCAGGTGGCGCGGGGTCAGCTCTCAACGGCGATTGGCCGCCGGCTCATCGAGCAGTTCTTCGCCGCCTACATGCACTCAGAGCTGCGCGGGCCGCCCAAGATCGTGCATGCGGAGGGTCACAGTTTCTCCGACGTGGCGGCTAAGTGCCTGCATATTGTCAACCTGGCGAGCGTCCGCGACCTCGAGCGCACGCTTTCGCGCCCGGTCAATCCGTTGCGCTTTCGCGCCAATCTCTATCTGGATGGCCTGAAACCCTGGGTAGAGTGCGACTGGCTCAACAAGCACATCGACGTGGGACCAGTGCGGCTTGCCCCGTTCGCCCGCACGGGGCGCTGCGAGGCCACGAACGTCGACCCGGCCACGGGCGCGCGCGACCTCGCCATCCCGGCCCAGTTGCTTAGGACCTGGGGCCACACCGAGTTCGGCATTTATGCCCGGGTGGTCGAGGGCGGCGAACTAACGCCTGGAATGGGCGTCGTCATCACCGCTTAAGCGACGCCTAAAGCCCGCAACCTGCGGGCCGCGCCCGCGCGCCTGATCGCTTACTCGCGCGAGGACTCTTCTTTGGCGTTGCCGTTGGCGTTGGCGTTGCTGTCCGGGGTCTCTTCCTCATTGCGCGCGCGTCGCACCGGACGACGCAAGAACTCCGGCTGCTCGTGCGTTTGCTGCGGTTGGAAGCGCTCCCGGCGACGCGGCGCCGGCGCCGGCGCCGGCGGCTCCTGCTGGGGCGGCGGCGGCGGCCCGGCGTCGGCCGCGGGCTCCGGGCGCTGCTCCTGGGGCTGCTGCGGGCGGCTGTCGAACGCTTGCCGTTCACCGCGCTCGCGATCGTTGTGGCGATCACGATCCACGTTGCGGTCGCGATCCCGGAAGCGCCCATGATCCCGCCGGAAGGGTCGCTCATGGCGGTTATTGTCGTAGCCGCCGTGCTGGCGCGTTTGCGGGTGGGATTGGGAATGCTGCGGCGGGGCTTGGAAGCTTGGCTGCGGAAAACCGCCATCATCAAGCAGGTCGTCCGCATCATCCTCGCCGAAATCGTCGCCGCCCTCGGCGCCCTCATTGGGCCCGCGCAGGCGTTGCTGGCCGTTGCCGTTGTAGCCCTCGCCCGCCTGATGCATTTGCTCCCGGTACGCCATGATGATGCGGCTGTAGTGCTCTGCATGCTGCAGGTAATTCTCAGCAAGCACCGGGTCGCCCGAGGATTGGGCGTCGCGCGCAAGGGAGATGTATTTTTCCGCGATATGGGCCGGCGTACCGCGAATCTTCACGTCCGGCCCGTTCGACTCAAAGCTGCGCGCCAGCGGATTTTGACTTTTTCGATTGCGACCGCGACCGCGTCTATTCTGCTGTCCCTGCCTCACTGCGCTAAACGCTCCATATGATTTGACCAAACCATGCGCGCGCCGTTCGCTTGCGCGAACACGGCCCCGCTCCCAACTGGCGCCCGCAACCGTTCGGTTTCGGACCCTCCAGCCTAACCAACGACGATGGCCTCGCCCCCTTCAGCGCCCTCAGCCCCACGCCTGGGGAAGAGCGTTCCTACCCGGCAATTATGCCATCAGTGCTTCTCTATGGACGGTAAGTGGTGCTGACGATAGGTCGCCCTGTTGCGAGCAATCAACCTGCCTCGCGTCGATCCTCGCATCCAACATCCTCCACGAAAGAAGGAGGAACAGCCGTATACGAGAACGATTCCACTAACGCCCAGCCTAGCGCGCCCAACACGGGATTCCAAGGGGTTTGTAGGCGTATGCTCAATTCCGTGTTCTCACAGCAACACAGCGTCGCCGCCCGGAAACATCCCGGTAGAATCGGACATGGGCGGCGCGCCCGGGTGCAAACATCTCAGCAACCTTGTCGGCCTGATCGTGCGCGACCTCAAGCACAATCCAGCCGTTTGGAACAACCTCGAAAAGCCGTGCGCTGAGTCTGCGGAAAACCGCAAGACCATCCGTGCCGCCATCGAGCGCCAGCCGGGGATCGAACCGGCTCACTTCAGGCTCAAGCGTCGCTATCTCAGCGGACCTCAAATAGGGCGGATTTGAAATAACGATATGGAAGGGCCCCGCGACGTTTTCAAGCAGGTCCGTTGTCCGCCAGGCCACCCGCTGGCCTAAACCCAAGGCCGCGGCATTGCCGCGCGCCACCTCCAGCGCCGCCCCGCTGAGATCGGTACCCAGCCCCGTGGCTTGCGGGAGCTCGCTCAGGAGCGTGAGGAGCAGGCAGCCCGTCCCGGTCCCGATATCGAGAACCCGCAGTGGCAGGGTTGGCCAATTCTCCGAGCGGACGATCTCGAGGGTCGCCTCGATCAGGGTCTCGCTGTCGGGTCGAGGATCGAGGGTAGCGGCGGAAACGGCAAAGCTTCGGCCATAAAATTCGCGCGCACCCAAAATGCGCGACACGGGCTCGCGACCACACCGCCGCTCGATATAGCTGGCAAAGATCTGAGCACGCTCGGGCGGCAACTCCGCCTCCGGCCGCGCCAAGATTTGCGCCTCGGGCAGGGCAAAGGCAGCCGCCATCAGCCGGCGCACGTCGATGCCGGCGCTGGCAATGCCGGCGGCGCGCAGGGCCGCTATTGCCCAGCGCCGTGCCGCGGCAATGGTTCGGGGCGCCGCAAGGCTTTCAGGTTCTGACATCTTGGTTGATCGCCGCCAGCTGCCTGGCCTGCTGATCCGTCACCAATGCGTCGATCAGCTCGTCAAGCGCCGTTCCCGCCAGAACCTGATCGAGTTTGTGCAGCGTCAACCCAATGCGATGGTCGGTGACACGGCCCTGGGGAAAGTTGTAGGTGCGGATGCGCTGCGAACGGTCGCCAGAACCGACTTGATCCTTGCGCTGCGCGGCCCGCGTGTCAGCGGCCTTCTGGCGTTCTTGCTCGAAAAGGCGCGAGCGCAGGACCTGCATGGCAAGCCGGCGGTTCTGGTGCTGCGACTTCTCGGCCGACACCACCACAAGCCCGCTCGGTAGATGCGTGATCCGCACCGCCGAATCCGTCTTGTTGACATGCTGGCCGCCGGCGCCGCCCGCGCGCATGGTGTCGATGCGAATGTCGTCCGGCTTGATCTCGAGATCGATCTCCTCGGCTTCAGGCATGATGGCCACCGTGGCCGCCGAGGTGTGGATGCGACCGCTTGCCTCCGTCAGCGGCACCCGCTGCACTCTGTGCACGCCCGATTCATATTTCAGCTGCGCAAACACATCCTTGCCCGCGATCGACGCCACGACCTCCTTGTAGCCGCCAAGGTCGTTCTCCGAGAGGCTAATGATTTCGACCTTCCAGCCGCGCTGCTCGGCATAACGCGCGTACATGCGAAAGAGATCGGCGGCAAACAGTGCCGCTTCGTCCCCGCCAGTCCCCGCGCGCACTTCGAGGATGGCGCTCCTTGCATCGGCGGCATCCTTTGGCAGCAAAGCCACGCGCAGGGTCTGCTCGAGCGTTGCCACGCGGGGCTCGAGCGCGGCGAGCTCGTCGCGCGCAATAGCGGTGAGCTCCGCATCGGCCGCTGGGTCGGTCAAGAGCTCCGCCAGCTGATCGCGCTCGGCTTGCACCTTGCGCAACTCGCCGATGGTCTGGACCACCGGATTGAGTTCGGAAAATTCCTTCGCCAGCGCAACGTAGCTCGCCTGATTGGCGCCACGGCTGAGCTCGGCCTGAATCGCCTCCCAGCGCTGCACCAGCTTATCGAGCTTTTCGGCGGGTATGGCAGTCATAAGCGTGAACTCGACACGTATCGACACGTAACAGCAACGGTCTCACCCACTCCGGGCGAGCGGCCGCCAGCGACAGGGATCGCTACTGGGCGCGGGACGGCAGCTTGTCGGTCTTGCGCGACCGCGGATCGCTGACTTCGATCCAAGTCAGTCCGTCCCGGCTAGGCGTCGTCAAGCCCACAAAATAGTCAAAGCCGGCCCGTACCGGTCCTGCAATCGGCACCGGAAGCAGCGCAATGGCCTGATAGACGGGCCTCGATGCCGACTGCCCCAAGTAAACGAGTCCGGCGGCAAATACAATCGGCGTGCTCAGCACAAAGAGGGTACGGGCCCGGCGCCGACGGCGCGCCGGCCGGGCGCCGCTCGTCGCGCTTTCTGCCCTCAGGCCGGGACGGGACGCGCCCGAGCGGGGCTGAGTTGCGGGTTGCGGTGCCGGCCGTGCGTAGTTGGTGGCCGCCTGGAACTGGCTGCGCAAGCGCCACAGGACGGGTTCCGGATCGAAGCGAAGCAGGTCACAGTAGGAGCGCACGATCCGCTCGGTTTCCCTCCAGTGCGGCAGCGCGCCGACGGCGCCCGCCTCGAAGCTGTCGATCACCGCCGTGCTGGTGGCGAGCCGACGCGCCAAAGCGTCGCGCGTGACTTTGAGCGCTGCGCGCATGTTACGAAAAATCTTGCCGATCTGTTCGTCGCGGCCGACGGTCGGCTCACCGCCGGCGCTGCCCGCGACGGGCGGGAACGTAGACCCTGCCAAGCGGACATCGCGCTCACCTACGAAGCCGTTCTTCATACGCGTTACTCGCCCGCCCCACCCCGACTTGGTCGACAATCATTTGGGGAAACTGGCCTCTTTGTCAAAGAGGAGAAGATTGCGGCAGGTACAAGGCCTAGATTTCCACAGCGTGCTCCTCCGCGAAGCGCTTGAGCTGCCCGCGCAGATTGCCCTCTCCCGCCTCGAGAAGCCTGAAAAGCCACGGCTCCAGTAGGGAAACGTCGAGGCTCATGACCATCGATTTGATCGGCCCGATTGAGACCGGAGCCATCGAGATGGCACGGTAGCCGAGCCCGATCAGGGCCATCGCTTCGAGGGGACGGCCGGCCATTTCTCCACATAAAGATAACGGCTTTGCATGGCGCTCGGCGGTCTGGGCGATCACGCGCAGCGCCCGCAGCGGTGCCGCGGAAAGGGGGTCGTATCTGCCGGCCACCCGGGCATTGTTGCGGTCGGCGGCGAACAAGTACTGCAGCAGATCGTTGCTGCCAACCGAGACAAAGTCGACGAGAGGCAACAGGGCGTCGAGCTCAAACAAGAGGGCGGGCACCTCGATCATCGTCCCCAGCAGGACGTGGGTCGGAAGCGGCGAGCCGCGTCGCCTGAGGAGGTCGAGCTCGCGATCGATCAGGGCACGGGCCATGCCGATCTCCCCAACAGCCGTCACCATGGGCAACAACAGGCGCAACTCGGCGCCTGCCGTGGCCCTAAGCAGGGCACGCACCTGCGTGCGTAAAAGTCCCGGCCGATCGAGGGAGAGGCGGATGGCGCGCCAGCCGAGCGCGGGGTTCTCTTCCGCCGCCTGCCGCAAGTACGGCAGCACCTTGTCGCCGCCGACGTCCAAGGTGCGGAAGACGACCGGCTTGCCTCCCGCCTCGCTTGCAACAGAGCGGTACATCTGCGTCTGCTGCTCCAGGCGCGGCAAGGTCGCCGAAATCATGAACTGCAATTCGGTCCGGAACAGGCCGACGCCATCGGCGCCGGATTCGGCAAGGTGCGGCATGTCCACCAGCAGGCCGGCATTAATGTGCAGAAAGACGCGTTCGCCGTCCTTGGTCAGCGCCGGCTTGTCGCGTAAGGCTCGGTATTTACGATGCCGCCTGGCCTGAAAGCGGGCCTTGTCGGCATAGGCGCCGATGACGTTGCCGGGAGGACGGATATGCACCTCCCCGGTGTTGGCGTCGACAATGATCGGATCGCCCTGGTCGACCCGCTCCATGACGCCACGCGCATTGCCAATCGCGGCGATGCCGAGAGCTTTGGCGACGATGGCAACGTGGCTTTGCCCACCCGTTTCCTCGATGATGAGACCACGCAACCTAGAGCGATCATAATCGAGCAGATCGGCGGGCCCCATACTGCGCGCCACCAAAATGGTGTCGTGCGGCAGCTTGGCGGCGACGGCGTGAGCCCTAGGCCGGCCGGCCAGGATGCGCAGCAGGCGGTTTGACAGCTCGTCGAGGTCCCGGAGCCGTTCGTGCCAATAGGCCTCGGCCTGCCGCAACATCCGCACCCGCGTGTCGTTTTGCACGCGTTCGACGGCGGCTTCCGCCGTCATCCCCCGCTTGATGGCATCTTTCATCCGCCGAAGCCAGCCGCGGTCGTGCGCGAACATGCGGTAGGCCTCGAGAATATCGCGATGCTCGCCGGAGGCCGCCAGCTCGCCCTGATCGAGCATCTCGTCGATCGATGCCTTGAGGTCTGCCACGGCGACGTCGAGGCGTCTTTCCTCCTCTTTGGGCTCCTTGGCCTCGAGCTCGGTCACCACGACCCGTGACTCGTGCAAAGCCGCATGGCCAAGCGCCAAGCCTTCGGAGAGGGGCTGGCCGCGAATGAGGTGCGGAATCGCGCGGCTGAACTCGGCCGCCGTGTTGACACCCGCGACCGCGCCCGACAGCAGGTGCTCGGCCAGCACCATGGCCGTGGTCTGCAGCACTTCAACGTCTTCGTCGGAGTACTCGCGCTCGGTCTTGTTCTGAATGGTCAAGACGCCCAGCACCTCGCCGCCGCGCAAGAGCGGCACCGCCAGGAAGGAATGGTAAATCTCCTCGCCCGTCTCCGGCCGATAGGAAAATGCCGGATGGTTCTGCGCGTCCGGCTCATTGATCGGCACGGCCAATTCCGCGCAGCGTCCGACCAGGCCTTCACCGCGCCGCATGAAGGTGTTGTGAACCGCACCCGGATTGAGGCCCTCAGTGGCGAACAGCTCGAGCGAACCGTCCTGACGCTTGAGGTAGATCGAGCACACCTCCGCCACCATCAAACCGGCGATCTGCCGCACGATCTTGTCGAGCCGCGACTGGCCGTCGGAGGGCTCGGCCATGATCTCCCTGAGGCGGCGCATGATGATGCGGAGCGCCGGCTCTGAGGAAGTTAGCCTCGGACTGTCCCCGCCTCGGTTCTGCATCGGCGATCTGCCGCGATTTCCGCTCGCTTTTTCCGTCCGCCTGGCAACCATGGGTGGCCACTGCCGTGACCCGCCCAGCATCGCCGCCCTGAAGGTGCCCGGGGTTGGCTCGTCGCCGCCCCGCGGGATGCCTCAGTCTTTGCCCAAGCCGTACAGGCTGTGCAGCGTCCGCACCGCCAGCTCAGCATAAACGGCATCGATCAAGACGCTGATCTTAATCTCGGAAGTGGTTATGGCGAGAATATTGATGCCGCGCTCGGCCAAGGCCTTGAACATCTGGGCGGCGACGCCGGCGTGGCTGCGCATGCCGACTCCGATCACGGAGACCTTGGCAACGTCGGAGGAACTCTTCTCCTCGAAGTAGCCGATCTCCTGCTTGGCTCCGCGCAGAACCTCGAGTGCCCGGTCCAGGTCGGAACCCTGCACGGTGAAGGTCATGTCCGTATGCTTGCCGTCCGAGGAGGTATTCTGGACAATCATGTCCACGTTGATGTTGGCCTCGGCCAGCGGGCCAAAGACGCGCGCCGCGACCCCCGGCTTGTCCTCCACCCTGATCAGCGAGACTTTGGCCTCGTCCTTGGCGTAGGCGATGCCGCTGACAACGTGCTGCTCCACGATCTCATCCTCACTGCAAATAATGGTGCCGATCTCATCCCAAGATTCTGCCTCAACGGGTCGCAAGTTATCGGGCGGCACGAAGCTCGACAGCACGCGCACGCGCATCCGGTGCACCATGGCGAGTTCGACCGATCGGGTCTGCAACACCTTCGATCCCAGCGAGGCCATTTCCAGCATCTCCTCGTAGGAGATCTTGGCCAGCCGTCGTGCCCTCGGCACAATGCGCGGATCGGTGGTGAAGACGCCGTCGACGTCGGTGTAGATGTCGCAAAGATCGGCCCGCACCGCCACCGCCAAGGCCACCGCACTGGTGTCGGAGCCACCGCGCCCCAGCGTCGAAATCCGACTGCGATTGGGCTCGACGCCCTGGAAGCCGGTGATAACGGCGACTTCACCCTGTTCGAGGCGGGCCCGAATCTTGTCGCCGGGGATATCCTTGATGCGCGCAACGCCATGCGCATCGTCGGTCAGAATCGGGATTTGCCAGCCTTGCCAGGAACGGGCCGGAATCGCCATCGATTGCAGCACGATCGCGAGCAGCCCCGCCGTCACCTGCTCACCGGTGGCAACGACGGCATCATACTCGCGCGCATCGTGGAGCGCGGAGGCCTCCCTGACCCAGGCCACGAGCTGGTTGGTCACGCCGGCCATCGCCGAGACCACCACGGCGACATGATTGCCCGCGTCGAACTCGCGCTTCACATGGCGCGCCACGTTGCGAATGCGCTCCAGGTTGGCAACCGAAGTGCCGCCGAACTTCATCACCACAAACGACATGCGACCCGCTCGAGCCCTATGCGATACCGGCCGAACCACCGGCGGCGGCAAAAATGCTCACCCCTGTTGTGGGCTTCGCGCGCACTCATAGAGCCAGATGGCTCCGGATGGAAGCACCTCAAGGCGACCCGGCGCGGCAAGGGCGCGCCTTTTGCGCATATTGGTAAGGGACCAGCCGGCAGGCACGCCGCCGTTGCCGCCCGACGCGGGACTAGCGCCGACCGAACAGTCGCTCGATGTCGGCAAGTTTGAGCTCCACATAGGTTGGTCGGCCGTGATTGCACTGACCCGAGTGGGGTGTGAGCTCCATATCGCGCAAAAGCGCATTCATTTCTTCACCCGTTAGCCGCCGCCCGGCGCGCACGCTGCCGTGGCAGGCCAGCCGCGAGCATACCGCCGTCACGCGCTCGTTGAGGAGCGCGCCGGCGCTGTCACGCAGGGCCTCCCGCGCCAGATCCTTGACGAGGCCCGTGATATCGCCATCGCCGAGCACGGCCGGCACCTCTCGCACCATGACGGCGCCAGGGCCGAAGCCTTCCAGCCGCAACCCCAGCCCGAGCAAGGCATCGGCCGCTTCGGCGAGCCCCGCGACCTCCTCGTCGTCCAACTCGACGATCACCGGAATGAGCAGCGCCTGGCGCGTCACGCCGCCATCGGCAAGCTGAGCTTTGATGCGCTCGTAAACAAGCCGCTCGTGCGCGGCATGCTGGTCGACGATCACCACCGAATCGCGGGTTTGCGCGACGATGTAGGTCTCGTGCAGCTGCGCCCGCGCGGCCCCGAGCGGCCGATCGAGAAGTTCGGGCGCCGCGGGGGCGACGGCGGCGCTGCAATCGGCGCTCGGCGCGCTGACCCCTGCGAGCGGCGCCTGCATGAGGGCAGCGAGTTCCTGCGGCGCGCGCAGGCCCTTCGCCGACCAGCTAGGCGTGGCCGCCCAGCCTCCAGCCGAGGCAGACGCCCCGTGCTGGCCTGGCGCCAGCGCCGCGATCATCGCCGTGCCGATGCGTTCGGAGGCGCGATGTCCCGCGGCCTCCAATCCCCCACGCAGCGCGCCGACCATCAGGCCGCGCACGCCGTTGACGTTGCGGAAGCGGACCTCGGCCTTGGTCGGGTGCACGTTGACGTCGACCTCGCGTGGCGGCAGCGTCACAAACAGCGCAAGCAGCGGCGAGCGTCCGCGCGGGATCAGGTCGGCGTAAGCAGCACGCACCGCCCCAATCAGCAAGCGGTCCCTGACCGGCCGACCATTGACGAACAGATACTGCTGCGAGCTATCGGGCCGGTTGAGGGTCGGCAGGCCGGCGAAACCTTCTATGCGCACGCCTTCGCGCTCGGCCTCCACCGCCAGCGCATCGCTCAGGAAATCCCGGCCCATGATGCGGCCGAGCCGGGCGCGATGCCCGTCCGGCCCCGCTGGCTCTTGCGGAAGCCTCAAGCCCGTGCGCTCACCGGTCGTCAGGCTGAAGGCGATGCGGGGGTGCGCCAGGGCGATGCGCTTGACGACCTCGGCAATGGCGGCGTTTTCCGCCCGCTCGCTTTTGAGGAACTTAAGCCTGGCAGGTGTCGCCGAGAACAACTCGCGCACCTCCACGCGAGTGCCGCCGGCGAGGGCCACGGGGCGCAGCGCGCGCTTGGCGCCACGGTCCACCACGATCTCGTGCGCCGCATCCTCCTGGCGCAACCGCGATGCCACCGTAAGGTGGGCAATGGCGCCGATCGACGGCAAGGCCTCGCCGCGGAAACCCAGCGTGGCGATGTTGAGCAGGTCCTCCTCGGCGAGCTTCGAGGTCGCGTGCCGCTCGACGGCCAACCCCAGATCGGGGCCGCTCATGCCGATGCCATCGTCGCTGACGCGGATCAGCGATAGCCCGCCGGCAACCGCCACGATCTCGATGGTGGTCGACCCGGCGTCGATTGCGTTCTCGATCAGCTCCTTGACCACGCTTGCCGGGCGCTCGATCACCTCGCCCGCGGCGATGCGGTTGATCGTCTCGGCGCTGAGCTGGCGGATAGGCACGGTTGGGGCTGTCTCCTCGGCACTTGCGAAACGCCGTTTACATCCGCAATGCGGCGACCCGTTCGCGCGTCATGACCTTGGCCAGCTCGACGGCCGGCTGATCGAACGGATCGACGCCTAGCAGTCGCCCGGCGAGAATCGTTTCCAGCATCAGGTGCATCATCAACGCGCCCAGACTTGTCTCGTCAAGCCGTTCAAGGTCGAAGACGCGCACGGGCCGCCCGGCGCGCGCGAGCGCTTCCGGGACCGCTACGGCCTGGGCTGCAACCAAATCCCCCACGGCCTTGCCGCCGAGGTAGTCGAGCCCCGCCGCGTCCGCCAGATCCTTGGACAGGCGCGGTCCTTCCCCGGCCGTCGGTGCCCGCACGACCGTGATCAGATGCTCGCGCGGCCCATCCATGAAAAGCTGCAGCTGGCTGTGCTGATCGACGGGGCCCAGGCAGGCGAGCGGCGTGGTACCTTGGCCATTCTTGCCCAGGCTTTCGGCCCACAGCTGCACGAACCAGTGCGCGAAGCGACTGAGCCGATCCGAATAGGGCAGCATCACTTGCGTGCGCACGCCGCGCTCGCGCGCGAGCGCCACCGCCACAGCGGCACCCACGGCGGGCGCGTAGTCTCGCGGCGCCGGCGCCGACAAAAGGGCTTCGACCACGCTTTGCGCCCCGGCACGCAGGGCACGAATATCGAGGCCGCGCGCCAGCGCCGGCAGCAGACCGACGTTGGTCAAGACGGAAAAGCGCCCGCCGATACCGGTGTGATGATCGAGCAGCGCAATGCCGTGGGCCTCGAACAGCCGGCGCAGCCCGTTGGCCGTGCCCTCGCGCTTGGGCTCGGTGATGCCGAGGAACAACTCGGGTATGCGCCGCTCGAGACCCGCCCGCTTAACCGCATCGAGCGCCGCCAGCGCCTGCACCAAAGTCTCCGGCGTGGCCCCGGATTTTGAGGTCACGACAAACCGAGCGCTGCTCAGATCAAAGGCACCAAGCGCGGCGCCAAGCGTATGCGGGTCGAGGTTGTCGTAAAAACGCGTGCGCGGGCGCGCCTTCTGCGCCGCGCCGGCGGTGCCGGGAATGCTCCAGCCGCCAAGCTGGGCCAGCGCCTGGCCGCCGAGGCTCGAGCCGCCGATGCCAAAAAAGACAATGGCGCGCGCCCCCGCGACCAGTTTAGCGTAGGCCTGCTCGGCGACCTCCAGGTCCGCCGTGTCCTGGGCAATGCGCAACAGCGCTAGCGTGCGGTCGCGATAGCCTTCCTTGAGCTCCGCCAGGGGCGCGGCCAGCTTGTCGAGCCAGGTGTCGAGCTCTTGCTCGGTCAGCCCGTGCTCGCCGATCGCGCTCGACAGGCAACCCGCAATCGCGTGCCTAAAGGGTATGTCGCCAATGCGGGCGCTTCGGCGTGTGCTCATGGCGCGAGGCCTAGCGCGAATTCTTGTGCGAGGGAAGGCCGCGCTGGGGCCGCCAGCACTGCCGATTAACGGCCTGCCACCTCGTCGAAGACCTGAGCGAACTCGACGGCACCGGCTTTCTTGAGGCTGAGTTCCATGCGCTGCTCGAGCGCGGCCAGCAGTTCGGCGGCGGACTTTTCGCGCACGATGGTGTTGCGGTAGTAGCCGCCCTCGCTGAAAAAGTTCGAGGTTGGCATCGTGCGCCCCAATGGGGTCATCATTTCGAGGCCGGTGCGGGGACCGGCCAGGTTCATGAGTTCGATTTCCGCGCCGCTGAGCTGGCTGCGCCCAGCGGCCTCGGCCGCCTCTTTCAATCCCTTGAGTTTCAGGACCTGCAACCAGGGGCCCACGTCGGCGTCGAGATTGAGCGCGTGAATGCCAAGTCCGCTCGGCGTGCCGCCGAATCGCACGTGCGCGGCCCATTCGTTGGGCACACTCCGCGCCGCCCTCAACATGCGGCGAACAATCGTGGCTTTGTCGCGGAGCCCGGCAGCCCTGGCGGGCGGCGTGCCCGGTTGTGCGGCCATGCTGATGAGCCGCTGCGCGAAACGCGTGCCATGCTTGACGAGTTCGCTCACCGAATTGCCGTTGAGAAGCTGGGCGTAACCAAGGGCGGTGGAGATCGGGCGGCCCTGTTTGGTGACGGGGTTGATTCCCGATTGCATGTCATAGGTACCCTGCCCGCCGGTCTCGAGCGCATAGATGCGCACCACTTGATCCTTGCTAAGCCCCACCGCCAGTGCCTCGCGCGCATAGCGGCGCTTGAAGTCCAGCTCCGTGGTCGGGGCCGGCACGAAGCCATATTCGGCTTTGGCGTTCGCCAGAAAATCACTGAGCTCCGGCAGGGGACGCGACGGGGTTGGCGGCAAGACCTCAACAACGAGCTTGGCGATCTCGGCAGGCAGCTCCGGCCCGGCGTATTTCGGCGGCTGCTCGGCCACGTAGTCCTCGCTGCTCAAGGGTTGCGCCAGCATATGCTTGGCGCGGCGCGCATCACGCTTGGCATCGACGCGCGCCCAATAGGTGCGCAGCTTGGCCTCGAAGGCGTCGCGGGCGCGGCGATAATCTTCATAGATCTGGCGCTGGGCGGGGGTGAGTTTGGCGGCAAGCTCCGGTGGCGTTGTCTGGCTCGCCGCCACGGCCGGCGCCACGACGACGGCCAGTGCAACGAGGCCTGCGATCAGCTCACGCCGTCTCACGATCGACCCTTGATCCTTGCTCCAGAGCTGCCACGCTCGGTTAGGGCTCGCGCCGGATGTTGACCGCCGGCTCGGCGCCGAGAAAAAAGGCACGCAATACTTCGCGTGCCGCCTCCCCCTGCTCGCGATCGAAGGCGTTGATCACGGCAACGCGAAAGCCACCCGGCGGCATGGCATGCCGTTCGGGTGGCCGCTCGGGGTAAAACGTGATCTGCACGCTCGATACTGCGGGCATGCGCACCACCGCTTGCACCAGTTCGCGCGGCGGTTGGCGATACTGCCGCCCCGCTGGACCGAACAGCGCCAAGCTGAATCCGTCGCGCCTATCCGCGTCCGCATAGGTCCAGATTCGGTCACGATAGAGGCCGACGAAGGCATCGATCCAGCCCTGCCCATAAAGGTCGGGCCACTGATCGGAGAGCCGCAGATGCGCCTCGATAATGCGGCCGCCGATCGTTTCGAGGTTGAGCATGCCGGTGTAGCCCGCGAGATTTTGCTCAATCCAGCCGCCACAGTAACTTTCGAGCGCGGCATCGCGCGCCGCGTGCACCGTCCAGGTGTCGAACATCCCCTCGCCGACCGCGACACCGGTCACGTGGCGCCACCATTGGGGCTCGCCATCCACCACGGCTACGTCGGTGGACACGTGGCGACCTTCCAGCAAGGTCATCCAAAAATGCCCCGGCGCATGGTTGCGGTCGTAGTCTTCGGCGGAGGTGAGCCTGCGGCTGCCGGCGCCAAGCCCGCGAAAGTTCATGATCGGTTTTGAGAAGACGGGAAACCCCGGCGGCCTGGTGCCGTGTGGACCGGCGGGCAGGCCCTGACTGAGCGCCACCTGCAGCTTGTCGAATACCCAGCGATGGCGTGGGTTCCACTCCCACGCCTCGGGGTCGTCGGTCGGGATGAAGAGATCCTGTGGGCAGGCGACGTGGGCAAAAAACTGATGGCGCCAGGGCGCTGGCTCGATGATCGGCACGGGGGACTGGATCCGCTGCTCGTGGCGTAGGCTCGCGCGATCTTACGGCAGGCGCGATGTGGGCGCGAACAGGTTTATGCGCACGACCCTTGGGCCCGGGGCGGCGCCGGGCGCCGGCGCACCGCGGCACGGTGACCGCAAGGTGCCACGGCCGGCCGGGCCCACGGGCCAAGAGATAGTGATCGTGTTCCACGTGAAACACAGGGGAGCGCCGCGACCGGCTAGCCGGCGGGGCGCCGGCGGATCAGGTATTTTTGCAGGCCGTCCAGCACCAGCTTGCGGTGCTGGTTGTGGATGCTGGTGGCGAGCGTCAGCACGCCGGTCGTGCGCTGCGGGGTGAGCTCGACCACGGTCAGGCGCGGATAGAGCGTATCCCCGGCATAGACCGGGGCAAGAAAGCGCGACGACTGCTCGATAAAGGCGATCAGTGACTCTTCGACCAGAAACGGGAACTGCCCCGCCCCCGCCGCCGTCTGGATCAGCACCTGGTAGCCGTGGGCGAGCAGCTCCGGATGCCCATGCCGTCGACAATACTCACGGTCGTAGTGGATCGGATGGTTGTCGCCCGAGACGGCCTGGAAAGCCAGGAATTGCGCTTCCGTCACGGTACGTGAGGGCAAAGGAAAGGTCTCGCCCAGGTGAAACTCCTCAAAATAGCGGCTTGGCGCCAAGCGATGCCGCTCAGGGTCGAAAGCTTCGCTCATGGCCTTCGCCCCCGGCTGCTCGGGGCTGAAGGCCGCGGCCTTGGGGCCGACGCGGTGGCAGCTTGATGGTGCCGCTTGGCGACGTCGGCGGCTTGCAGGTGGCGTCCCGAGTCCAAGAGCTCGAGCATGTACTCGCGATAGCTGACCCCGGCGGCTTCGGCCCGTTGCATGCGCAATTTCAGGATCGAAAGCGGCGGGTTCTTCCAGACCTCGGCGTGCACCTTGCGCCAGCGGTAGCGCACGAAGGCATCGGCCACCGGCTCATCCAGGGGCGGACCCTGGTTGTGGCCGATCCGCGCCGGCGCCGACAGGCCCCAGCCGATGATCTCGGGCGGCGGCTTTGGCAAACCGCGCAAGGCCGGATGGAGGCCGCGCTTCCTGTTCCTGTCATAGCGGTCGCCCATGGCGGCGCCTACTTTGCCGCTGCGGGCGAAACGCCGCGCTGCTGGCTCATGAGCCAGAGCGCGGCCCCGCTGACGGCAAACATCAGCGGAACGGCGGCCAGGTTGATCACGACCCAACCGGCCTTAGCGGCCAGCACGCCCGAGACGGCCGCGGCCGTGGCCGTGGCACTGTAGACCGTAAAGTCATGGCTGGCCTGCACTTTGGCGCGCTCGCTGGGCGTGTAAGTGGTGGTGAGCAGGGAGGAGCCGCCCACGAAGGCAAAATTCCAACCGATGCCCACCAGCACGTTGGCCAGCAAGAAATTGCCGAAGCCGACGCCGGAGAGGTTGACGATGGCGCAGCCGAGCTCGATCAAGCCGCCGGCAGCGATGATGCGCAGGACACCGAAGCGTTGGATCAGATGCCCCGTCAAGAACGATGGCAGGAACATGCCGACGATATGCGCCTGGATCACGCTGGCGCTATCGCTAAACGTGAAACCGCACGCCAGCATCGCCAACGGCGTCGCCGACATAGTGAGCGTCATCACCGCGTAACCGAATACCGAGGCGGCCAGCGCCACGCGATAGGCGGGTTGCCGGGCGATCAGCGTCATTGGGCGCCCGCCGGCGGCGCGCTCGGCGGCGCTCAGGCGCGGGATGCGGATGAACTGCACAAGGATACCGATGGCAAGGGAGAAGAGCGCCATCGCCAGGTAGATGCCGGCAAATGTCACGGGCTGCAGCCAGTCGACGGCCCACTTCGCCGTTTGCGGGCCGAGCAAGCCGGCCAGCACGCCGCCCGCCATGACGAGGGAAATGGCCTTGGGACGGAAGGCCGGATCGGAGGCGTCGGCGGCGGCGAGCCGGAAATACCAGAAAAATGCCGCTTGCATGCCCTGCAGCACCGCTGCGAGGCAAAGCAAAGGGAAGCTCTGCCGAAAAAGGGCGAGCGTGCCGACCAAGCCTGCGCCGGTCCCCGCGACGGCGCCGAGCGTGAAGCCCGCCCGCCGCCCGAGGCCAGCCATCAGCAGGGAGGCCGGCACGGTGGTGCCCATGATGGCAAGGTGGACCAAAAAGATCGGCGTTGTCGCTAGCCACTTTTCCGCCTCCGCCAACAGCATGTATCCCGCCAAGGGCGTGGCGGAGATACCCATGGCCTGCACCGACATGAACAGCGCCTGCGCCGAAGCCAACAGCGCCACGTTGCGGCGCTGGTGGAGGGCGGCTTGCGGCGCTCGGGGCATTGGCTGGTCGCGGACGCTGGAGGGGCCGGCGGAAAGGTCCTGGAAGACTACTCTTTTTTTCTGCATATCGCGCGCCGGCGGCGCTGTCTCGTCGTTTTTTTAGGGCACCCGGGCTTTGCCACCCAAAGCCGTTGCTCGCCAATTTGCCAACGCTTCCCGGGCGTTGCATCATAGCCAAGGGGAAGACGGGGAAGCCTTGCTTGCTCGATAAAACCAGGCTCGAGAGCGCGTGCGACGGCGGCGGCCTGTCGCCCCACGTCCCTCGCCTGGCCTGGCGCCGTCGCGTTTAGGAAATCATCGAGATCGGCCAAGGCGATGACCGCGTGAGCCGCATCGTCGATGCGGGGATCGTCACGCTCATCCTCATCAACATCGCCGCCTTCGTGGCCGAGACGGTGCCGGAGCTGGCAGGCCGCTACCGCCCTTGCTTTCCATGCCTTCGAAGCCTTCTCGGTGTTGATCTTCACCATCGAGTACGCGGCGCGCCTGTGGACTGCGGTGGAGGTGCCGTTTCTGGCGCGGCTGCCGCCGTGGAGGGCGCGCTTGAAATGGGCGTCACAGGCCTATCTCGTCATCGACTTGCTGGCGATTTTGCCCTTCTACCTCGGCGCGCTCTTGAGCCTCGATCTCAGGGTCTTGCGCGTCTTGCGGCTGCTGCGCTTCTTCAAGCTGTCGCGCTACTCACCGGCACTGCACACGCTGCTGCGCGTCCTGCGCAACGAGCGCCGTTCGCTCAGCGCCGCCGGCCTGTTGCTCGGTGCCGCGCTGCTGCTGAGCGCCACGGGCATGTACTACATCGAGGGCGAGGGTCAGCCGGACAAGTTCGGCTCCGTGCCGCAGGCCGCCTACTGGGCGATGACGACGCTGACGACTGTCGGCTACGGCGATGCTACACCACTGACACCACTCGGTAAATTCTGGTCGATGCTGACCATGCTGACGGGCCTGTGCGTGCTGGCACTGCCGGTCGCCATCATCTCGAGCGGCTTTGCCCAGGAGGTGAACCGGCGCGACTTTGTCATCACCTGGTCGCTGATGTCGCGCATCCCAGTGCTGGCCGAACTCGACGCGCAACAGGTAGCCGAGGTGTTGCCGCTGCTGCGGGCCCACAACCTGCCCCCGCACGTGGAGGTGATCCCCGAGGGCGGACGCAGCGATGCCATGTATTTTGTCGCCGCCGGATCCGTGCCGCGAAAGCCAAGCCCATCGGAAGAGGTGGTCAAGACCGGCGATTTCTTCGGCATCGGTGCCATGCTCGAAGGGGACCGAGTCGCGGCGCCTTCGTGACGACGTCGCGCTGCCGCCTCTTGAAGTTGTTCCGCGAGGATTTTCACCGGCTCGAGACCGCCAATCCGACGATCGCGGGGGTGCTGCGGGCGCCCGCGAGCAAGCGCGGGCCAAACCGCACGACGCCGGCTGGCGCCTGACCTTGCCCACCGCCGGGCTGGGGCCGCAGGTCGAGGCGGGGCGGCCTTGAGCGCCAGCGGCGCCGCACTCGGTCGCTTGCAGGTCAAGGTCCCACTTGCACCGGGGCGGCCAATGCCCCCATCTCGTAGGCAGCCAATGTCCGCCCCCAAGGCCTGCGGAGGAGCCGACGCCCATGCCAACACCCCCCGTAGCCCTGCCACCACTCATTCCGCGCGCCACCCTGTTCGGCAACCCGACGCGGGCGCAAGGCCAGATCGCTCCCAACGGCCGCTTGCTGTCGTGGCTCGCCCCGCGAGACGGGGTGCTCAACGTTTGGGTGGCGCCGATCGACGCCATCGGCGAGGCGCGCGTCATCACCGCCGACAAGAAGCGTGGGATCCGCTTCTACGCCTGGGCCTACACCAACCGGCACGTGCTTTACATGCAGGACGAGGGCGGCACCGAGGATTGGCACATCTACGCAGTGCCGATCGACGGCGGCCCGGTCCGAGACCTCACCCCTTTTGCCGGGGTCAACGCGCGCATCGAGCAGCTGAGCCTCGATCACCCGGAGGCGTTGGCGGTGGCCATCAACGACCGCGACAAGGCCTGGCACGACCTTTACCGCATCGACATAAGCACCGGTGAGCGCCAACTGCTGTTTGCAAACACCGCCGAACTCGGCGCCATTCTTACCGATCGGCAGCTCATTCCCCGGCTTGCCATCAAGCCGCGCGGCGCCGAGGGTGGCAAGATCATCTACCGCATCGATGGTGCGCGCCTGGACGAGATGCTCGTCGTCGAGCACGAGGACGATCTCACCACGCACCCAATTGGCTTCACGCGCGACGGGGCCACGCTTTACAGCATTTCCTCGATCGGCCGCGACAAGGCGGCGCTATTCGCCACCACCTGGGCGAGCGGCGCGGTCCGCGTGCTGGCCGACCATCCCAAGGCCGACATCAGCCGCGTCGTCTCCCATCCGGTTACCGGCGTCGTCGAGGCGGTCGGCGCCAAACACTTGGCGCTGGATTGGATTGCACTCGATGAGCGCATGGCCGCCGATCTCAAGCGTCTGCACGGCGCACTGCCGGGAGAGGTGTCGATCGCCGACCGCGCCCTGGATGATCGTCATTGGGTGGTTGCGGCGAGCGCGGCCGAGAGCCCTACGACCTACCACCTCTACCGTCGCGATCGTGGTGAGCTCAGCGAGCTGTTCACGACGCAGCCGGAGCTGAAGACCTATGCGCTTGCACCCATGCGCAGCGAGCTGATCCGCTCCCGCGACGGGCTCGAGCTGCCATCCTACTACACCTTGCCCGCAGGCGAGCACCTGCGCCCCGCCGAGCCACTCGCGCTGGTGCTTCTCGTCCATGGCGGTCCCTGGGCGCGCGACGAATACGGCTTCAACGCCCTGCACCAGTGGCTTGCCAATCGCGGCTTTGCCGTGCTTTCGGTCAACTTCCGCGCCTCCACGGGGTTCGGCAAATCGTTCGTCAACGCCGGCGACCTGGAATGGGGCCGCAAGATGCACGACGATTTGCTCGACGCCGTGGCCTGGGCCGTCAAGGAGGGGATCGCCGATGCGGGCCGCGTAGCCATCATGGGCGGCTCCTACGGGGGATATGCGACCCTGGCCGGACTGGCGTTTACGCCCGAGGTGTTCTGTTGCGGGGTCGATATTGTTGGCCCCTCCAACCTCGAGACGCTGCTGGCGACGATCCCGCCCTATTGGGCAGCCTTTTTTGAGAACCTGGTCCGACGGGTCGGCGATCCACGCACCGAGGCGGGGCGCCGTTTGCTCAAGGCGCGCTCGCCGCTGTACGCGGCCGGCGACATTAAAAAGCCCTTGCTGATCGGCCAGGGCGCCAACGACCCGCGCGTCAAACAGGCCGAGTCAGACCAAATCATCGCCGCCATGCGCGCCAAGGCCCTGCCCGTAACCTACGTCCTCTACCCCGAGGAAGGTCACGGCTTCGCCGAGCCCGCCAACCGCATCGCCTTCTTCGCCATCGCCGAAGCCTTTCTCGCCAGCCACTTGGGCGGCCGCGCCGAACCGATCGGCAACGACTTCTCGGCGGCGAAATTCCTGGTGCCGGAAGGGGCCGCGGCGATCCCCGGCCTGGCAGCAGCCCTCAAGATGACGGCGTAAGGCGAGGGGCGTGAACGCGCCGAGCCGGGGGTCAGCTGCGCCAGCGCGCAGAAGGAGCGCGCCGGCCGCGAGGTTTGCTTGCCACACGCGTGCCATCGAGCTGTGGCAAGATGGTTAACAGTCCATTATAATCGCTGGACTTTCACATCACGAGGCCTTCGGGCATCGAACGTGCGGGGAAGGTGGGGGGTGCGATGGAATCCAACACGGCCAAGGCCTCGATCGGGACCGTATTGGCGGGCGGCCTGGGCTTTGCCGTCTATGCGGTGACGCTGCAGGCGGGCTCGCATACCGACGGCCGCATCGTGCTGGCAACCAGCAATGCGCACTACCAGCAGTTGGCCGAAACCTACCGCCCCGAATTGGAGCACAACGGCGTGCGCCTGGAATTCAGGAACCTGGGAGGCTTTGACACCCTCAAGGCCCTCGTCGATGACAAGTCCGAGATCAATGTCGGTTTCGTCAAGGGTGGATTGGTTGGCAGCATGCAGGGGCGTCTCGCCAGCGAGAACGCCAAGGGGAGGCATGAAAAGTATTCAAAGCTGCAATCGCTGGGCCGGTTGTTTTACGAGCCGATCTGGGTCTTCACGCGCGCCGATACACCGCTTCAATCGCTGCGAGACCTGCACGATAAGCGGGTCATGGTCGGCACCAAGGACAGCGGTTCCAGACGTATTGCGCGCCAACTGCTGAAGGCCAATGGCATTGACAAAGACAGCGTGTTCATTGAGCAGGAGCTCTCCGCAGACGCCGGCGAACTCCTGCAGGGCGCGGCAGACGCGGCCATCCTGATCTTGCCGGCCGACACGGACAAAATCCAGGCGCTGTTGCGCGTGCCCGCCATCCGCCTGATGGACTTTTCCGCCGAGGGCGAAGCCTACGACAACCGCTTTCCGGCGCTGACCAAGCTGGTGATGCGAACAGGTTCGGTCGAATTCCAGCCGCTCATCCCCTCGGCGGACATCACCTTGCTGGCCACCTCCGTCGCCCTGGTGGTCAAGCCGGAGCTAGACGCGTCTTTGGCAAGCCTCCTAACGCAAGCCATTATCAACAATCCGAAGTCCGGCTTCGATAAAAACGGCGATCCTGTACTCTTCTACAAGGCCGGGGAATTCCCCTCCCCCAGCGATCCCGAATTCGAAGTGCCCAAGGAAGCGCGCCAGGTCTATAAGACGAATGAGCTGCCGTTCCTGCTGCGATTGGTTGCACCGTTCAACAAGCGGATCGGTCTGCCCTACAACATCACTGCCTATACCAACGCGCACGCCGCCAAACTCGTGTTGTTGATCCCAGTGCTCGCCGTGTTGGTGCCGCTGATACGGTTTTTGCCGGTCGCCTACGCCTGGAACGTGCGGCGGCGCCTGCTTTATTGGTACCGACAATTGAAGGCGCTGGAGCGCAGCCTCGACAGCGGCGGCGCCAAGTACGATCTGGCCGCACACCAGGCCGAGGTCGAGCGTATCGACAGCCGCGTTCGCCGGTTGCGCGTACCCCTCTTTTTTTCCAGCCAGCTCTATGACCTGCGCGGGCATATCGATCTCGTGCGCCATCGGATCGCCGAGCGTCCGCCGCAGGAGGTGCGCATCGCCGCGGAGTAGTCCGCCCGGCGAGCGGCGGCGGGCAACCAAAGCCGCACTTTGCTGTCGGCAACCGCCGACAGCAGCGGCGGGGGCGTCAATTTCCTGCTACTATGGCCTGCCTTGGACGCGGGCGCCGGGGGGTGGCGTCTTCCCTGAGGGAAGCGGAGGTTGCCCAGGAGGTTACCCATGAGTGACCAAATCTCGCGCGCCAATGTTGAAGGCGCCCTTGCCGAAATTCGCCAACAAGTCGCAGCGCATTGGGGTTGGTTCCTGGCGCTGGGCCTTGTGTTGATCTTCGCCGGCTGCGCGGCCATCGCCTTTCCCCTGCTCTCCACGGTCGCCGTCAAAATTGCACTGGGCTGGGTGTTCCTCGTCGGCGGGATCATGATGATCGTGCACGCCTTTTCGGCTTCGCAGTGGCGGGGCCTGGTCTGGGAGGTGCTGCTCGGAGCACTTTATGTCGTTGCCGGCGCCTACCTGGCATTCTTTCCCCTCACCGGCATCATCACGCTCACGATTTTGCTGGCCGCAATGTTCATCGTGGAGGGTGGGCTCGAGATCAGCATGGCCCTGCGCGTGCGCCCGCACGAGGGCTGGGGTTGGCTCCTGCTGAGCGGCCTCATTGCCGTTGCCGTCGGCCTGTTGATCGCGCTTGGGTTGCCGAGTTCGGCGGCCTGGGCGATCGGCCTCCTGGCGGGGATCAACCTGATCTCGACCGGCTGGGGTTTCCTGTTCCTGGCCCTGGCCGGCCGCCGCACCGCCGCTGCCGTGGCGACGCGCTAAGCGCGCGGGCGCAACGGGAAGGGCTAAGGCCGTCAGCTCGGCGGCGTGCGGCAATGTATGATCTACGCCTCCCTGCGCGAGATCCGGCAAAATCAGCCGTTGCCGGCGCCGATCTACCTCGCGCTGGGACTTGCCAGCAGCGCCGTGGTCCTCAATCTCCTCTTGCGCGCCTTCGGCCTGACGCAACCTTGGTCGGCTTGGCTGGCGCTCGCCTGCCTCGCTGTCGCCGGCATTCTCAAATGGGCATACTGGCGCGCACCGACGACAAGTTGCGCACCTACACGGTGGAGGCGGCGACGGGCACCGGCCATCTCGGTAAAGTGCGTCCCTTGGAGCCGCCCCATACGGAGCCCGACTACTTCATGCGGGAGATGGGCTACAGGGTCGCGCGCAAGCACGCCAAGACGCTGCGCCGGGGTGGGCATCTTCGCCTTCGCCGTCCCAATGGCGACCTCCCCCTGCTGTGCCTCATCCCTGCGTCCATCTCCAGGCTCGGACCCAGGCGCCGATGTGGCCTGAGCTCGCCCGAGGACGGCGCGCGCCTGAGGCCGTGAGGCGCTTTCGGGGAAGGCCGCTGCCTGGCGAGGCCGAGGACGTCAACTTAGCCCAGCGGCGGCTGGCGGCTTGTGCCGCACCCAAGCGACCGTCTCGTGGTCCGTCAGTTCCGGCCCGCCATGCAGCACTTGCGCCACGATTTCGCCGCTGTCGGCTAGGCGCGGGCCGGGGCGATTGAAGTAGGCATTGCCGTCGGCAAAGAAGACGCGACCGTTCAGCACCGCATCGATCTCGGTCCAGCCCGGCTTGGCCTGCAGTAAAGGCAGCTCGGCCAGACAGCGGTCCAGACCGAAGCCGCAGGGGGCAACGATGATCACCTCGGGATCGGCGGCAACGAGCTTGTCCCAGGACATCCAGCGCGAAGGCTCGCCGGCAACCCCGAACAGGTTGTGGCCGCCCGCGGCCTCGATCAATTCGGGCATCCAATTGCCGCCGGCCATCAGCGGCTCCACCCATTCGATGAAGGCGACCCGCGGCCGGCGACACCGCACGGGTTCCACGGCGAGCGCCCGCAACCGCCGCTCCATTCCGGCCACGAGCCCGGCGCCCTGTGCCTCGGCGGCCAGCGCCCGGGCGACGCGGCCGATATCGGCGTAAACGTCGGCCAGGCAATCGGGCCGCAGGGAGAGGATCTCAACGCGCCGATCGGTCCAACGGCAGACGGCCTCTTGCACGTCACGCAAACTGACGGCGCAGACGTCGCAGTGGTCTTGGGTGACGATCAGATCGGGTGCCAGCGCGCTCAGAGCATCGGCATCGACGCGATAAACCGATAGGCCATCGCGCACGATTTCCCGCACGCGGCGATCGATTTCCCCGCTCGAACCCTCGACCTTGAACTTCGGCGCTGTCAACGCGGGTAGGCGGGCAACGGCGGGGGGATAGTCGCACTCGTGACTGCGCCCGACCAACCAGTCGCCACGGCCAAGCGCGCAGACGATCTCCGTCGCACTGGCGATCAAGCTGACGACGCGCAAGGACTGCGCGGCAGTCGCCTTGCTTGTCATGACCCCTCCATGGCCGCGGCGTGCCGCGGCTCAGCCGGCCTCAGGTCGCAGAATACGAAACCATCGCGGGCAACGAGGTCGCCCGGCTCGACGGACAGGGGCCGCTCGAACATGGGACCGCCCCAGACAAAGGTGTGGAACTCGCCGTTCTCACCGCACGGATCGACGCCGGGGGGCAGTTCGGCCAAAAGATCGGCAGCGAAGGCGCGGCCGGCGAACCGCGCCGGCAACTGGGCGCTATCGACACAGCTAAGATAGGCGCCAATTCCCGCCGAGAGCATGTCGCGGGCCAGCGTTGCGGTCGCGCGGCCCCACAGGGGAAAGATCGGGCGCATGCCGCTGCCGGCCAACGCCGTCTCGCGGTAGCGGCGAACCTCCTGCAGGAAGAGATCGCCGAACGCCATCGCCTCCACGCCGGCCGCCACCTGCCCGGCGACGAACGCCCCCATGATATGCTCATAGACCTGGTTCGGGCAGGGAGACGGGAGCGGCAGGACGAACAGAGGCAGGCCGGCGGCAGCGGCCTGCGCTTCGAGCAGGCTACGCCGCACCCCGTGCATGGCGACGCGCCCGGCCGCTGCATTGATGGTCGTCACCAAGCCGACCAGTTCGACGCTGGCATCCTGCCGCAAGCAATTGAGTGCCCAGGCCGCGTCCTTGCCCGTGCTCCAGCTCAAAAGCGTTTTGCTCGCCGGCATGCTGCGATCCGAGGCCTGCGGCCTGCTGCGGCGCGCAGTTGACGTTGCCGCGCGCCGCTGCCAAACCTTGCCCACTTATAGCACGCTGAGGGGCGGACGTATGGAGAGCACGAGCCTGATCGCCGAGACGGCCTCGCGCCTGCTGCGCCACCACTGCGACCCACAGACCTTGAACAGTTTTGCCGGCGACGACTGGCAGGGGCCGGCCTGGGCTGCTTTGGAAGTGGCCGGCCTGCCGCTGGCATGGGTACCGGAAGACCTGGGCGGCGCCGGCGTCAGCCTCGAGGATGGCTTCGGCCTGTTGAGCCTCGCCGGCCGCTACGCCGTACCGCTGCCGCTCGCCGAGACGCTATTGGCGGGTTGGCTGCTGGCGCGGGGCGAGATTGCGGTGCCAGCGGGGATGCTGACGTGCGCACCAACGAGGCGCGGCGATAAACTCAGGCTGGCAAGGGAAGGCACCTTGAGCGGCCGGCTGCGCGCGGTCCCCTTCGCCAAGGCCGCCAAGCACCTCGCCGTGCTCGCGGAACGCGAGGACGGCAGAGGCAGCGTCATCGCCTTGATCGAGCTCGCCACGGCCCGCGTGGCCGACGGGCGAAGCATCGCGGGAGACGCGCTCAACACGGTGAGCTTGGAGGCGGTGCATCCGATCGTAACCCGGGACGCGCCGGACGGCCTTGACGGGGAGAGCCTGCTCGCCATGGGGGCCGCGGCGCGCGCCATGCAGATGAGCGGGGCGCTGGCGGCCGTGCTCGATATCGCCGTCGCCTACGCCAACGAACGCGTGGCCTTCGAGCGTCCGATCGCCAAGTTCCAGGCCGTGCAGCACAACCTGGCGCGGCTCGCCGGCGAGGCCGCCGCGGCCATGGCCGTGGCCGGGTCTGCCGCCAATGCCATCGCCACCGCGCTCGCGGCGCCGCGCGGCCGGCTACCGCTGGCAGCGCGAGGCTTCGACGATGCGCTGTTCCTGGAGGTGGCGGCCGCCAAGATTCGGGTCGGGGAGGCTGCCGGCGTCGGTGCCGGCATCGCCCACCAGGTTTTGGGCGCCATCGGCTTCACGCGCGAACATGTGCTGCATCGCTTCACGCAGCGGCTGTGGGCGTGGCGCGACGACTTCGACAACGAGAGCGCCTGGGCGGTGCGGTTGGGAACGCTGATCGCGGCGCGTGGCAGCGAGGGCCTATGGCCGCTGTTGGCATCGCGGTGAGGAGGCGGATATGAGCAGTGCGCTGACCTTCGATCCGATCCGCTTGCCACCCGAGTGCGACCGGCTACGCGAAGAGGTGCGCGCCTTCCTCGACGAGGAAATCGCCGCCGGCACCTACGATCCGCAGGAGCCAGGGAACGATCACGGCTTCAGCCCCGCGTTTAGTCGCAAGGTCGGGGCCAAAGGCTGGATCGGCATGACCTGGCCCAAGCAATACGGCGGACATGAACGCAGCTTTCTGGAGCGCTACGTCGTCACCGAAGAGTTTCGGGTCGCCAACGCTCCGGTGCGACTCCACTTCGTCGCCGACCGCCAGAGCGGCCCCGTCCTCCTCAAGTACGCCAACGAGCGCATCAAGCAGGACGTGCTGCCGCGCATCTGCCGCGGCGAAGTGTGCTTTGCCATCGGCATGAGCGAGCCGGGATCGGGTTCGGATCTGTTCGCCGCTTCGACGCGGGCAAGCAAGACCAAGGGCGGCTGGCACATCAACGGTACCAAGGTGTGGACCAGCAACGCCCACCACGCCGACTACCTGATCGGGCTGTTTCGCACCTCGCCGGCGACCAAGGACAACCGCCGGCATGGCCTGACCCAATTCGTGGTCGACATGAAGACGCCGGGCATTACCGTCAATCCGATCTACCAGATGACGGGACAGCACGACTTCAACGAGGTAGTGTTCCAGGATGCCTTCATGCCCGATGACCACGTGCTGGGTGAAGTCGACGGCGCCTGGAAGCAAGCGACATCCGAACTGGCCTACGAGCGCAGCGGACCGGAGCGGTTTCTCGAGACCTTTTACGTCCTGCAGGAGCTGGTGCGGGTGCTCGGCACCAATCCCGACCTACGCGGCGCCGAGGGCCTGGGTCGGCTGGTCGCGCAAGTCCATGCCTTGCGGCGCATGTCCGTGTCGGTGGCGGGCATGCTGCATGCGGGCAAGGAACCGGTGGTGGAGGCGGCGATCGTGAAGGACGTGGGCACGATCTGGGAGCAGGCCTTGCCGCACCGCGCGCGCGAGCTGGCGGCCTTCGTCGAGGAAGGCGCGAGCAATCGCGCCACCTTCGAGGAGCAGCTCCGCTTCGCAACCTTGATCGCGCCGAAACTGACCATCCAGGGCGGCACCACAGAAATTCTGCGCGGCATCATCGCCCGCGGCCTGGGCCTGAGATAGGTAAGGACCCCATGGCGAGCCGCCGACAGGGGCCAGGAATCGAGAAGGCCCCGGAGCTAGCACCGGGGCCTCTGGCTGGATACCGGGGCAGCGCCAGGAAAGCGCCTTCTCAGCGTCCTTTTAGGGCGGATACCGGGGCGGCGCACGGGGCGCGTTCTCAGCGTCCAAAAAGTCGAACGTCTGACCGGGCAGTTTGTTCCCGAAACTGTTAATTTTTGCTGGAGAAAAACATGCCCGCCTTCAAAGACATCAGCGTCGAGCACGCCGGTTGGGTGGCAACCATCGAGATCCGGCGGCCGCCGCACAACTTCTTCGACATCGAGCTGATTCGGCAGATTGCCGAGGCCTGCGAAGCGCTCGACCAATCCACCGACTGCCGCGCAATTGTGCTGGCTGCTCAAGGAACAGCCTTCTGCGCCGGGGCCAAACTCGGCGACGGCGCCGACGTGCAGGACGTCCTTGTCAAGAAATCCGAGACCGGGCAGGCCGGTCACCTTTACATCGAAGCGGTGCGCCTGTTCCGCACCGCCAAGCCGATGGTGGGAGCCATCCATGGCGCGGCGGTCGGCGGGGGGCTGGGGCTGGCGCTGGTTCCCGATCTGCGCGTCACCTGCCCCGAAGCCCGCTTCGCGGCCAACTTCACGCGCCTCGGCTTCCATCCCGGCTTCGGTCTGACGCACACGCTGCCGGCGCTGATTGGACCGGCGAAGGCGGCGATGATGTTTTATACCAGCCGCCGGGTTCCCGGCGAGGAGGCCTATCGCATCGGACTTGCCGACCTGCTGGTAGCGCAGGGCGAGGTGCGCGCAGCCGCGCAGAAGCTTGCCGCCGAAATTGCGGAGAACTCGCCATTGGGTGTGCTGGAGACGCGCGCCACCCTGCGCGCTGGGCTCGCCGACCGCGTGCGCGCGGCCACCGACATCGAGCTGGAAAAACAGACGCGACTGCGCCGGACCGCCGACTTCAAGGAAGGCGTCAACGCCGTCAACGAACGCCGCGTGCCGAAGTTTGTCGGCCAATAGCTCTCCCTCGTCGTGCCCAAGGAGGCTCGGTGCTAAAGCAAGCGCACGATCGCATTCTTGTTTCCACGCCCGGTCAGGGCTTCATTGACCTGACGGGGCAGGTCGCAGGCTGGCTCGATGAGATCGACGCCGATGCCGGCCTAATAACCCTATTCGTGCGGCACACCTCGGCCTCCCTCAGCATCCAGGAGAATGCCGATCCCGACGTGCAGCGCGATCTCCTGCTAGCGCTCGATCGCGCCGCCCCGCGCACCGCCCGCTATCATCACTGCAGCGAAGGCCCCGACGACATGCCGGCGCATATCCGCTCCATGCTGACGGCGACCTCGCTGTCGATTCCGGTGGTGAACGCCAAAGCGGTGCTTGGCACGTGGCAGGCCATTTATCTCATCGAGCATCGCGACCATGGTCACGACCGAGAGGTGGCGCTCCATTTCCTTGGTACGCTCAAGTCATGACGCGGGGCAACTCATGACCCAGGTCCCGGCCCGGCGCGCATTAGCGCCGGCCACGGCGTGGTCGCACCGTGACGGCAGCAGAGGGTGCAGCACACCGCCCGGGCTGCAGGGCTAGAAACGCAACACGCGCAACCAGCGCATAACGTCGAGGACGCTCATGCTGGCGGCCGCCACATAGGTAAAGGCAGCGGCGCGCAGGATTTGCTTGGCCGCGCGCATGTCTTCCGGCTTGATGTAGCGACCGGCCTTCAGCACCGGCAGAGCCCGCCGGAAGCTGGCGTCGAACTCCACCGGTAGCGTCACGGCGTGCAGCACGATCGCCATCGCAAAGATCAGGACGCCGCAGCACACCTCGATAACGATCAGGTGTGGCGCCTTGGCGAGGACGAGCACGACGGGCACGGCCAGCATGACGACCGCTCCCACCTTTTCCATCTGGATGGCCTGCTTGGCCAGACGCGTGCGCGCCTTGAGCGGCGGATAGCCGGCGGCGTCTTGCATGGCGTGACCCGCTTCATGGGCGGCGATGACGACAGCCGCCAGCGAGCGGCCGTTGAAATGCTCAGGCAGCAAGCGCACGGCCTTGGCCTCAGGGTCATAGTGATCGCCAAGCTTGGTCTCCTCGACGCGCACGTGGGTCAGCTTCATTTCATCAAGGATGTGGCGGGCGAACTCTCCACCGGTCCCCGGAAAGTCAGGTCGCTCCCGCGAGTGCCGCGCGATCGTCTTGCGCACCCACATTTGCGGCAACACGGCGAGGCCGAAGACCATGGCGAGCAAAAGCATCATCGCGGCCACAGGACAACTCCGGGGCAGAGACAGCGGGCAGGGGCCGGCGGCGCCGGCGAGCAGAATGCGACCAGGCGCCAGCATCGCCGCAGCCAGCAAAGCCGTGTTATCTTAGACAGTTTGCCGCGATTGGCATATGCCTACTTTCACGCCTGCCAACGAGGGGAGCCGCCGCATGGCTAGCATCGCACTTCTCGACGATTACCAAAATGTGGCGCTGAGCCTGGCCGACTGGTCGGCGCTCCAGGCAGCGCATCGGATTCAGGTCTTCAACGAGCGCATCGGTGATGTCGACGCCCTGGCGTACGCGCTCGCCAGCTTCGCGGTGATCGGCATCATGCGCGAGCGCACCCCATTTCCTCGCGCCCTATTCGAAAAGCTGCCGAACCTCAAGCTGCTGGTGACCACTGGCAAGCGCAACGCCTCGATCGATCTCGAGGCCGCCAAGGATCACGGCGTCGCCGTATGCGGCACCGGCGGCGGCGGCCTTTCCACGGCCGAGCTCGCCATCGCCCTGATGTTGGCGTTCGCACGAAATCTGCGACAGGAGTTCCACACCATGCGCCCCGGCGGCGCCTGGCAGGAAACGCTCGGCTTCGATCTCGACGGCAAGACGCTGGGTATTCTTGGGCTCGGCAATCTCGGCGCCAGGGTCGCCAGGATCGGAGCCGGCATTGGCATGAGACCGATCGCCTGGAGCGAAAACCTGACCGAGGAGCGCGCACGCCAGCATGGTGCCGAACGGGTCAGCAAGGACGAGTTGTTCCGGCGCGCCGACGTTCTGTCCATCCACAGCGTGCTGTCGGCACGTACGCGTGGCCTCGTGGGCGCGCTTGAACTGGGCCAAATGAAGCCGAGCGCCTTGTTGGTCAATACCTCGCGGGGCCCTATCGTCGACGAGGCGGCCCTCATCAGCGCCTTGCGTGAGGAGCGCATTGCCGGCTATGCCGCCGATACCTTCGACACGGAACCGATGCCCCCCGACCATCCGCTGCGCCGCGAGCCGCGCGCACTCCTGACCCCGCACCTCGGATACGTGACGGCCGAGACCTATCGCAGCTTTTACAGCGGCATGGTTGCCACGATCGAGGCGTGGTTCGCCGGCAAGCCGATCGGGCTGCTGACCTGAGCCGGATCGATTCGAGCGCGAGCAGTGCGCAACAACCGCGGCCACCTGCGGGCGCCTTGCTGCATCGGGCCTAAGCTTGGGCCCCGTCACGCTTTCAGAACGAGCAGGGCGTCGGCGGCCACGACGCCCCCGCCTTCGGGTCCGACAAACACCGGGTTGATGTCGAGTTCCTTGAGGCGGGGGCCGAGCGCGGTCGCCATGGTCGAGACGGCCACGAGGGTTTGCGCGAGCGCTTCCTTGTCTGCGGGCGGCTTGCCGCGATAGCCGTCAAACAGCCTGGCGCCGCGCAAATCGGCGATCATCTCGCGCGCGGTGTCGAGGTCAAACGGGGCGATGCGGTAGGTCACATCCTTCAACACCTCGGTCAGCACACCGCCGAGCGCCAGCGCAATGGTGGGGCCAAAGCTCTCATCGTTGATGACGCCGATCAAAGCCTCGATGCCCTGCGCCATTTCCGAGACGAGCACGCCATCGATTTTGGCCGCGGGTTTCGCGGCCAGTGCACTAGCGGTGACGCTGCGCACGGCGTCGGCGAGCGCATCCTTCGCCACGCCGAGTTTGACACCACCGGCCTCGGTCTTGTGCGGGATATCGCGCGAAACGATTTTGACGGCATAGGGCGGCGCGAGCCCGCGGGCGGCGACGGCCGCGTCGACCCCCGAGGGTATGAAGACTTCCTTGGCGATCGGAATGCCGAAGGCCCGCAACAGGGCCTTGCTCTCCGTTTCGCTCAGACTCGCGGCCCCGGCCGGCAGCTCGAGGCCCTTCGGCATCGTCACCTCGGGCGGACGGCGGGGCAGCAGCCGCCTCTGATCGGCGGCGAAGCGCGCCAGTACCGCGGCCGCGCGCGCGAGCCGGACCGGCGTGGTAACGAAGGGAACACCGGCGTCGCTGAAGGCCTTGATGGTCTCGGCAGACTTGGCGTGCCGGCCAGACCAGGCGACGTGCAGCGGCTTGTCGGTGCGGTTGGCAACGGCAGCGATGGCTTCGGCCGCTCGGCGCGCCGAGGGGCCGGAAATGGAGGCAAGCAATATCGACAGCTGATCGAGCCGCGGATCCGCCAGCACGATCTCAAGCGCGCTGGTGAACAGGTTCATATCGTTGAAGAAGCTAGCCGTGACGTCGGCCGGGTTCTCCGGTGAACCGAACGAGGGAACAATTCTGCGCAAGGCGGCCAACGTCGCGTCGGAAAAGGACGGCAGCGTCATGCCGCCGCGCACGGCGGCATCTGCATAGACGATGCCCGAGCCGCCCGAGATCGATAGCACACCGACGGAATTTCCTTTTGGCAGGCGCCCCTGCGCGAACAGTTTGGCGATATCCACGATCGGCTCGACGTCGTCGACTTCGATCAGGCCGGCCTGGCGCAGGGCTGCCCGGTAAAGATCATAGCTGCCGGTCATGTTGGCGGTATGCGAAGCCGCCGCCTTTATGCCGGCATCCGTGGTGGCGGCTTTCCAGACCATTACCGGCTTGCCGGTCAGCAGCGACTTGCGGCCGACGTCGAGCAGGCGGCGCGCATCGGGTGTGCCTTCCAGATAGGTGAAGATCACCGAGGTGCCAACGTCGTCGAGGAAGGCGGAAAGCAACTCGGGGGTGTCGATGTCGGTCTCGTTGCCCGAGGACACACAGTACCGGAAGCCGAGACCTTGGGCCTCCGCCAGGTTGACGATGGCATAGCCAAACCCGCCCGACTGAAAGGCGCATGAGACATCGCCCGGGCGAAAGTCGGTCTCGTCGGCAACGCTGCCGAATGCGGCCCAAACGCGCGCCTGCAGCGAGAGCATGCCCTGGCAGTTGGGCCCGACGATGCGCACGCCACTGTCCTTGACGGCGCGCTTCAGCTCGGCCTCGAGCTCGCGCCCTTCGGCGCCGGTCTCGCGGAAACCTGCCGTGAGGACGACGGCATAGGCGATCCCGGCGGCACCGCAGTCGCGCACCGCATTGGCGACTGCCGGGGCGGGCACGGCGATGATGGCGAGCTCGCAGGGCTGCCCGATCGACTGGGCGTCGGGGTAGCACTTGAGGCCGTGCATCTCCTGGTACTTTGGATTGACCAGAAAGATGCCCCCCGTATAGCCCGCGTTCTTCATGGCCTTGATCGGATGGCCGCCAATGCGGGTCAAATCGGATGAGGCACCGATGATGGCCACTCCGCGCGGATGAAAAAGGCCCTCAAAACTCACGTGCTGCCTCCCGTCGCTCGCCGAGGAACCGCAGATAGCAGATTGCCGTTATCTATTGAACCGTGAACACGACCGAGCTTAGCAGCCATGACCTCTCGAATGCACCGGTTCGCCCTCGCCTTTGTGAGCCTGCTCATGGGTTTGGGCCAGGCGCGCGCCGAGACGCCGGCGGAGACGGCCGCCGCCTTCGGGCTGCTCGGAACCTGGGCCGTCAACTGCCGGTTGCCGCCGAGCCTGGCCAACGGCTATCTGACCTACGCGGCGACGCCGGGCGGCAACATTGCGCATGATCGTGACTTCGGCTCGCAGCGCACCGTCGGTGAGGTGGTGCGCGCCTCCTTGACGGCCGGGGGCATCGATCTCGTCGTCTTTTTTCCGGTTTCCGCGCAAAGCCGACAGATCACCATTAGCAAGGCCGCTGACGACCGGATGCGCACCATCGCCGACAGTTTCATCAATGCCAACGCGTACGCCGTGCGCGATGGGGTGTTGCTGGCGACGGGGACCGAAATGCCTTGGCAGATGCGCTGCCGTTAGCCGGGCGCCTCCACCTTCAGCCGCGTCCCTCGGGCGTGGCGAGTGGCAGCCCGAGCGACCGCCGCCTTGGCAGCCTCGGGCGTCTCATCGCAGGCCAGGACGCGCATGCCACCCGGTGCCGACACCTGCATGATCCCGCACGCCATGGAACGCAACGAGGAGATCGACAGCCCTGGGATCAAAGGGGCATGGTTGTCTCCCCAAGCGGCGCGGCGCCGCCGGTTCATTGACCCCCAAAACGAGGCCGTGCGATGGTCTAACTGCAACCGGCAAGCATGGTCTGAAGGGCGCTCCCCCATGGTCACGGTCGAAGCGGCGATCAGCGGACGACGCAGCGTGCGCGCCTTCCTGGCGAAGCCCGTGCCGCGCGAGCTGATCTTGAAGATCCTCAAGATCGCCGGGCGCGCGCCTTCGGGCAGCAACGTGCAACCATGGAAGGTGTGGGTGCTCGAGGGCGCGGTGAAAGTCGAAGTCGCCCGCGACCTGGCGGAGCGCTACGACCGGGGCGTGGGGGTGCCGCGCGAGTACAACTACTATCCGGAGAAATGGCGCGAGCCATACCTGGCGCGGCGACGCGCCTGCGGCTGGGGCCTCTACGGGACCCTCGGCATCGGCCGCGCCGACAAGGACAAGATGCACGCCCAACATCGCCGCAACTTCTTATTCTTCGATGCGCCGGTCGGCCTCATCTTTTCCATCGACCGTGATCTGGAGCTAGGCTCCTGGCTCGACTATGGCATGTTCCTGCAGTCCATCATGGTGGCGGCGCGGCAGTTCGGGCTCGAAACCTGCCCGCAAGCCGCCTTCCTGATGTTTTACGATGTGCTGCAGCGGCGGCTCGGCATCCCGGCCGAGCAGCAGATCGTCTGCGGCATGTCGCTGGGCTATCCAGATTGCACAGCGAAGGTCAACGCCTTCACGCCGGAGCGCATGCCGCCGGAAGACTTTGTGACGTTCGTGGAGCAATTGCAGACCTAGCTGCCACCCCCCACGACCTATTTTTAGGCCGCTTAGCGCACGCGGCGCGGGTTCATGTAGAGATCGGCCTCTTGCTTCTCGAGCTTCGGGACGTACGTGCCACGCGCGATTTCGCGTGCCAGCCGGCGCATGTGCCGGCGGCAGTCGGCGTTGAAGATCAGCATGCCACAGAACAGCTTGAGCACGACCATCAGGCGGGCATCGGCGTGCTGCGCCTCGACCCGACCCCGCCACTTGCCACCGATCGAGAACACCTTGCCGTCGAGGCCGCCGATGGCTTGGTTTTGCTGATTGTAAAGGGTGTAGTCGCCACCGAGATCGATGAAATCGCGACGCAGGCGGAAGAACTGCGGCTTGCCGCCCTCGAGCAGGAAGAATGAGAAGTCCTCCGGCAACAGCGGCCACTTGTTGGCGGAGCGCTCGAGATAGACGACGTTATCATGGTCGCCGACGTTGATGGAAAAACAGGTGACGGGCAGGCCGCGCGCGCCGAGCGTCAGCTGCAGGCTGCGCCCGATCATGAGGTCCATGGTGGCGCGCCAGTTCACGGTCTCGTTGAACAGCTTGAACACCAGGCGTTTGTCCATGCCGGTGTTCTTGCGCCACAGATCCTCGCGATAGCCGAGCAAGCCGGTGCGCTCACCGTTCTCGATGACCTCAGCGAAGATATCCATGTCGGTGGTGAACTGGCGCGACTTGGCCCGATTCCGGCTGTGCTTGTAGAGGCCGAACTCGACCGAGTTAAAGGAAGTGATCCAGACGTCGACGACGAATTCGGCCCAGCGTGCCTTCTTTGCCTTGGCAGTTTTCCCCCGCGCCGGGCTTGCCAGCTTTTCTGCGCTGGTGATGGTGACGGCGCCTTGCAGCACCTCGGCCTTGGCCTCGCGCGCCGCCTCGGACGCGGCCGCGTTTGCTTCCACCTCGAGCGCCGAGGTCCTGCTGCCGTCCGCCATGACACCCGCCTCCTCGCATCGGCCCGGACGCCCCAGCGGCAACCACTTGGCGCGCACTGGGCGGCGCGGCGGCTGCGACCGGCGGCTGAGCTGTTCCCTCCTGGGGGTGCGCCGGCACGTGAAGGACAGTGGCGCGAATCAGTCGTGCGACACTAGCAGGTCACAGCCGGCAAGCGAGAGTGGCGGGGAATGTTGTGCGCAGGAATTGCGCGGTCGTCGCTGGCCTATAAGCACCACGGACACGGCACGCCCGGCTTTCCTACAGGCCTTTGCACGGACGGCCGCGCTAGGCGCGCTGGCCAAAGATTTCCGAGCCGATGCGCACGTGCGTGGCGCCAAAGTGAATGGCCGTCTCGAAGTCGGCGCTCATGCCCATGCTGAGCTGAGCGAGGTCGAGTTCGGCAGCGAGCTTGGCAAGAAAGGCAAAATGAATGCCAGGCGCCTCGTCGGCAGGCGGAATGCACATGAGGCCGGCGATGGCGAGCTTGAGCTCTTCGCGGCAAAAGCGCAGCAAGCCCGCGGTCTCACGCGGCAGCACGCCCGCCTTCTGACGTTCCTCGCCGGTATTGACCTCGATGAAAAGCTCAAGTTTGCGGCCCTGTTTGAGCATGGCCTCGGCGACAGTCTCGGCGATCTTGGGGCGGTCGATGCTATGGATGGCGTCGAACAGGAGCACCGCCTCCTTGGCCTTGTTGGATTGCAGGGGACCGATGAGATGCAGCGAGGTGCCGGGGTAGTCTTGCCGCAGCTGGGGCCATTTGGCCTTGGCTTCCTGCACCCGGTTTTCGCCAAAGACGCGGTGGCCAGCCTCGAGCACGGGCCTGATATGCTCTGGGCCAAAAGTCTTGCCAACGGCGATGAGGGTCACCGCCTCGGCCGCACGCTTGTCGGCCACGGCCGCGGCCGCAATGCGGGAGCGGACGGCGGCGAGGCGGGCGGGGGAGCTCGTTTGGCTCATGCGGCTTGTGCCTGTGCTCGGGGCCGCGAGGCAACCTGCGCCAGATCGCGCGGATCGGGCCCGGCGGCGGGCTCATCGCTCGCGAGTAGGTCCAGATATCTGCGGTTGACGAAGACCTTGTCGCGCCAGCACCGTTCCTCCTGCAAAATGCCGAGCCGCACCAGCTCCTTGAGGACACAGGAGGCGCGATGTCGCTCCCCCAGGCCCCGGGCGACCAGATCGCCGATGCGACAATAGGGCTCCAGGAAGATCAGCTCCATGAGCTGCGGCGAAAAATGTTTGGGCGCTCTCGCCCGGACTTGCGCGGCCGTGGCATCCAGCAAGGCACGGATGGCACGGATGGTTTCGCTACTCCAGGCCGCCGCCAGCTCCGTTGCCCTCAGCATGTACAAAAAAAGCCAGGGCTGCCAGTCGCCCAGCGTCGTCACCCCCGCCAGCAAGCGATCATAGGCGCCAGGAGAGCGCCGAAGATAGCGGCTGAGATTGAGGTTCGGCACATCGATGAGCCCGTCCTCCAGCAGGGCGAGCAGGTTGACAATCCGCCCAGTCGGGCCGCTGGCCCAATCGAAGGGTTGTAGTGCCAGCAAATGGTGGTGCTGCACGGCCATGCGAACGAGGGGATCGAGGTCGGACGGCAGCTTGAGGCTACGTTGCCAAGCGGCAAGCGCCAGGGTGGCGGTGCCGGCGCAAGGCAAGCCGGCGCGGCCACGTCGGCGGCTTGGCCTTGTCGTGACGGCCGCGGCGAGGCGGCCCGACAGCGGCGCCGCGCCAAGGCTGTGAACGGCCTGCAGGAGGACGACGTGATACGACGACGCCGCATCGCTGCCTGGGCAGTCCTCGCGCCGCCCTTGTTGGTAAGGCGGAGCTTGCCGGGGCGGGGCTCGGCTGGTCGCGATCGCGACACTGTCCTGGGCCTGAAAGCGCGCCATGGCCGCGGCAATTGCCGGCGTGGACATCTGCTGGGCCGTGAGCCTCAGCTCGGCCAGGGCGGCGTGGGCCGCCAGGCAGTGCTTGAGGACCGGCCTAATTTCCAGGTCGGCCGCAGGCGGGCAAGGCCGGTAGATCAGGGCATGGGTTGGCGGCCGCGTCCGGCATGGGTGGGAGCTTCCGGCCGCCGCTAGCGGACTCTCATGTCGACAACGCCCGACTTTTTCGCCATGAGAGGCACCCAATGTCGCGGCTGGCGGCAGGCGCGTCGTGGCGATTTTCTGGCCCACCGGGTCCCCATGATGTCCTCCTTGCACCGTGACGCTAGCATGACCTTCGGTTCATGGAAGAAAATTTCGATTTTGCTGCCATGAGACGAAGCGGATTTCGGCTCGGATGACGGACGGCACCATGGCAAGCGAACGCTACAACGCGCCCGTACGCGAGAAGCACTGGCAGCAGGTGTGGACCGAACGCGGCACCTTCCACACCCAAGACAAGAGCAAAAAGCCCAAGCGCTATCAGCTCGAGATGTTCCCCTATCCCTCGGGCCGCATCCACATGGGGCATGTGCGCAATTACACGTTGGGTGACGTGATGGCCCGCTATATGCGTGCCAAGGGCTACAACGTCCTGCATCCCATGGGCTGGGACGCCTTCGGGCTACCGGCCGAAAATGCCGCCATGGAGCGCAAAATTCACCCGCGCGCCTGGACCTACGACAACATCGACACCATGCGCGCCCAACTCAAGGCCATGGGGGTTTCCATCGACTGGAGCCGCGAGTTCGCCACCTGCGATCCGTCCTATTACGCGCATCAGCAGCGGCTGTTTTTGGACTTCCTGAAAAAGAAGCTGGCCTACCGCAAAACGGCCAAGGTCAATTGGGACCCCGTCGAGAACACCGTGCTCGCCAACGAGCAGGTAATCGATGGGCGCGGCTGGCGCTCGGGGGCGGTGGTGGAGCAGCGCGACCTCACCCAGTGGTTCTTTAGGATCACGGCCTATGCCGAGGAGCTGCTGAACGCGCTCGACGGCTTCGTCGGCACTTGGCCCGATTTCGTCTGTACCTCGCAGCGCAATTGGATCGGTCGTTCCGAGGGCTTGGAGCTCACCTTTGCCCTGGAAGGTGCCAAGCTGCCCAAGAAGCTCGAGAAACTGCTGATCTTCACGACGCGCCACGACACGATTTTCGGCGCCTCTTTCATGGCAATTTCGCCGGAGCACCCGCTCGCCCAGCATCTTGCCAAGAAAAACAAGGAGCTTGCCACCTTCGTCGAAGACTGCCGCAAGATCGGCACCACCGAGGAGGCCTTGGCGCGGGCGGAGAAAAAGGGATTCGACACCGGCATCCTCGCCGTCCATCCGTTCCGGCCGGAGCTCAAGCTGCCGGTCTACGTCGCCAATTTCATCGTCATGGGCTACGGCACGGGCGCCATCTTCGGCTGCCCGGCGCATGACCAGCGCGACCTCGACTTTGCCCGCAAGTACGGGCGCAATGTGCTGCCCGTGGTGCTGCCGCCCGGTGCCAATGCGGCGACCTTTGCGATCGGGGCTGAGGCCTATCTCGGCGAAGGCACCATGATCAATTCACAGTTCCTGGATGGGCTCAGTATCGAGGAGGCCAAAGCGGAGATCGCCGCACGTGCCGAGGGACAAGGCCTCGGCGTGCGCAAGGTCAACTATCGTTTGCGCGATTGGCTGATTTCGCGCCAGCGCTATTGGGGTTGTCCCATTCCCGTCATTCACTGCGCCAAGGACGGCATCGTCCCCGTCCCCTATGGGGAACTCCCCGTGACGCTGCCCGAGGACGTGACGTTCGAGAAGCCAGGCAACCCCCTTGACCATCACCCGACCTGGAAGCACGTCGCCTGCCCCAAATGCGGTGCACCAGCCGTGCGCGAAACCGATACCATGGATACCTTCGTCGATAGCTCCTGGTACCAATTCCGCTTCACGGCACCCCACGCCGCGACGCCGACCGACAAAAAGGCCCTGCGCTACTGGGCACCGGTCGATCAGTACATCGGTGGCAAGGAGCACGCCGTTCTGCACCTGCTCTACGCCCGCTTTTTTACGCGCGGCATGAAGGCGACCCGGCACGCCGAGATCGATGAGCCGTTTACCTCCATGTTCACGCAAGGCATCGTCATCCACGAGACCTACCGCAGCGAGACGGGCGAGTGGCTGCTGCCGAGCGAAGTGAAGATCGAGGGGGAGGGCAACGAGCGCAAGGCCACGGCCGTGAGCAACGGCCGGCCGGTGGCGATCGGTTCCGCGGAGAAAATGTCGAAATCGCGCAAGAACGTGGTCGATCCCGACGACATCATCGAACATTACGGTGCCGATACGGCGCGGCTGTTTATTGTTTCCGACAGTCCCCCGGATCGTGACATCATTTGGACCGAGGCGGGGGTGGCAGGCGCCGGTCGCCAGGTCCAGCGCATTTCGCGGCTCGTCGACGAGGTTGCCCAGCGCAGAACAGCCAACGGCGCCCGGGGCAAGCCCGCAACCTTCGGCACCGAGGCCCTGCACCTGCGCAAGCTCGCGCACCGGGCACTGAACAGCGTTTCACAAAATATTGAGGCGCTTCGCTACAATGTTGCCGTGGCCCAGCTTTATGAACTGACCAACGCCCTGTCGGCGGTGCTGGACAAATCGGCAGACGGTTTGGCCTGGGCCGTGCGCGAGGCCACGGAATTGCTGGTGCAGATGATGGGACCGATGCTGCCACACTTGGGCGAGGATTGCTGGGAGCGGCTTGGCTACAACACACTCTTGGCAGATCAGCCGTGGCCCACGCCGGAAGCGGCCTTGCTCGTTGACGATATGATTACCATTGCCGTACAGGTAAATGGCAAGAGACGGGATGAACTTACGATCGCCCGCACGGCCACCAAGGACGAGATCGAAGCCGCTGCGCTGGGTCTTGAACCGGTGGCGCGCGCATTGGCCGGCCGACCGGTCAAAAAGGTGATCGTGGTGCCGCAGAGGATCGTGAATGTCGTCGGATAAGGCTCGCATGGCTCAGACGATGAGCCGCCGAAGTCTTTTGCGGGGACTTTCGCTGCTGCTCGCCTCCGTGCCGGCGTTGAGTGCGTGCGGCAATGGCGGTTTTCGGCCGCTCTATGGGACGACCGCCTCCGGGGCGGGCATGCAGGAGCGCCTGGCGCAAATCGACTACGCCCCGATCCCAGGCCGCGTCGGCCAGCGCATTCGCAACGAAATGATCTTCGAAAGCACCGGCGGCGGCAATCCGCTGCCGCCGACCCATCGTCTCGAGGTGGTCGTCAAGGAATCGGTGCTGTCCACGCTCGTTACCAACGAGGGCGAGGCGCTGGGGCAGATTTACGCCATTCAGGCCTCCTTCCGGCTGATCGACATCAAGAGCAAGGACAAGAAGGTGGTGCTGCAGGGCACCAGCAACGCCCGCGCCGGTTTCGAGCGCTTCCAATCCATCTACTCCAACGTACGGGCACGCGAGGACGCGGAAAACCGCGCCGCACGCACGGTCGCCGACGATCTAAAGACGCGTCTTGCGGCCTATCTTTCCGGTGCGGCTTAAGGAAAGGCACCGGATTGCGGCGCCGCCGATCTAGCGCGCCGCCGACCGTGACCGCCGGGATGACCCATGGTCGCCATCAAGACCCATCAGGCCGAGACGTTTTTGCGGACCCTCGATCGCCTGCCGCTCGCCATCCTGCTTTATGGCAGCGATGCCGGACTGGTATTGGAACGCGCCGCCCAGCTGGCCCAACGCCTGGCTGCCGAGCACGATCCGCCGGGCGAGATCCTCCGGCTCGATGACTCGAGCCTCGAAGACGACCCCAACCGCCTTCTCGTCGAACTCAAGACCGTGCCGATGTTCTCGGGGCGCAAAATCCTACGCGCGAGCGCGGGCCGCCGCATCACGGCAGCCAGCTTGCGGCCGCTGCTCGAAGAGGGCCCGTTCGAAGGCTTCCTGATCGTGGAAGCCGGCAACCTGCGGCCCGACGAGGCGTTGCGCAGCCTGTTCGAGAAATCCGCCGCCGCTGCGGCCATCGCCTGCTTTCCCGATGAGGCGCGTGACCTAGAGGCCGTGGCGAGGGACGTGCTGGGCCGCGCGCAGTTGCAAATTGCGCCGGAGGCCCTCAGGCTGCTGCTATCCCGGCTAGGCGCCGACCGGGCGCTCTCGCGCGCCGAAATCGAGAAGCTCGCCCTCTACGCCAGCGGCAAGGGAAAGATCGAGGAAGCGGACGTGGAGGCCGCCGTTGGCGACGCCGCCGAACTCGCCATCGACCGGGTGGTACTGGCCGCCGGCTCGGGGCGCCTCGAGGCGGCACTCAACGAATGCGACCGCTGCGTGGCCGGCGGCGAGAATGCGCAGGCGATCATCGCCGCCCTGCAACGCCATTTTGTGCGCCTGCACGCCATGCGCGGCGCCTTCGACGGCGGCCGCGCGCTGGAGGACATTATGCGCCAGCAGCGCCCACCGCTGCACTTCCGGCGTAAGGCCATCGTCGAGCAGCACTGCCGAACATGGACGCTCGCAGCCCTCGACGGGGCCCTCGGCCGCATTAACGCGGCGGCCAAGGCCGCCCGGCTCAATAGCAGCATCGATGCGACGCTGGCCGCAAAGCTCATCATCGATCTGGCGGGCATGATCGGACAGCAAACCCGGGTCGGCGCCGAGCCCAATTTGCCCGCACCGTCATAGCCCTCGTCTTGTCGCGCTGTCGGCATTGGCCGGGGTAGGACACTCGCTTCGCCGCACCCCTAGAAAACAGGCCAAGCTCAGGCCGCCCGCAAACCCAAGGCGCGCGTCAATGCCTCCGCTTCGGACGGCAACTGCGCCTCGTAACCCAAGACCTCGCAAACCTGCTGGGTGCTTGCAAGGATGCCTTCGGTGGCGCGCCGGCACTTTTGCTTGGCCACCTGCACCACGTTCTTGGTCGGGTAGCTGCCGAGAATGGCGATTTCCCGATCGAGCAGGCCAACTTGCTCGCTCACCTCTTCTTCCAATTGCTCGATGCGCATGCGGGCGCCATAGTTTCTGATCTGCGTGTAGGGAGCGCCCTTTTGGAACACCTTAAGACAGCGGCGCAGACGTTCGACCTGATCGGCCAGCGTACGCGCCTCGGCCGCGGGTTCCGGTCGGGGTTGCATTTGCGCCATTTTCAAGAGGACGTAGGCCTCATCGCGCATGGCCGCAGCAGCGTCGGCGACATACTTCTCGAACGGCTGCTCGTCGGCCCGCGCCTTGTACTGCACCATCCACGCCGACCCCGCCAGCGCCATCATGGCCGTGGCGACGCCGGCAATACCGCTGTCGATGGCAAAGCCATGGAAAAAGATCATCCAAGCCCAGCCCGTCTCCAACCCGGCGCACCAGGCGGTCAGCACCAATGGCAAAGAACGGGAATGGAGGAGCTTGGCCAGGCGGCCTCGCGACGTCACACGCCTTGCCCCAGTCTCCAAGACCTGCATTCTCGCCGACCCCTGCCATTGCGCGCGTGGCCCGCGCCGGACCCCTGAGTGTCGGCGTTTTCTAACCGATTCGGCGCGCCGCTGCGTCCTCGGCGCGCCCATGCAGCAAGCCAATGGTCACCGCTCGGTCCAGTGTGGACCGTGGCCGCCTTACCTCAGCGTCCCCAACCGCCGTACCCTCCCTCAAAGGCATCCTCATTGTACCAAAACGGCTTGGTGCCCGGTGCGCCTTCGCTCGGGCAACGCTGCACGACCCGACCGTTGACAAGGGCGTAAAAGGCACAACCACGCACTTGGTAGCCGCTCACCGGTGACACCGGTCCGGTCTTCGCTTTGGCGCCATTGCCCGCCACCGCCTTGGGCACGGGTTTGCTTTCGCTCGCTGGCGCGGCGGTCTTTTTCGAGCCTGCGACGGGGCAGGGCATGCCCGGCGTGTAGACGGTCTCAATCATCTTGCAGGCCTCTCGTAGGGCATCCGCCATCGTTGCGTGCGGTGCACTGCTCCAGGCGACCTCGTCCGCGTCGGGCGCGGCACCGCTGCGCCGGACCTCGGCGCGATACTGTCCCTCGCCGAGACGCTGTGTAGCGGGAGCGTAGCGCGCGCCGGCGTTTGCGGCCGCCGCCGGCGGTGGCGCCGAAGGTCCTTGAGCGAGGGTGGGAGCACTCAGCATCGTGCCGAGCAACAAAGCCATCAGGCGCTTCATGGGCAGATCTCCAAAAACGGGCAATTCGTTGGTCCCGCACTGCGGGAGAAGGGGCTTGGAAGGTTTAAACGCTGGCCACCGGGAGCGGCAGAAACTTTATGTGCGGCAGCAGCCTCCTAATCCGACCGCGCGATAGTCAACGTTAGGAAAATGGCGCGACTGCGAACTAATGCCATCTCTCGGCGCCAGCACAAGAAAACGGTCCGTTGACGGCCATCCGGCTAGCCAAACCTGGCATCGCTTGGCCCTTGACCATGGGCTGGGAGGTCGCGAGTGTGGGCCGCGACTGGCAATCGCGAGGAACCGCAATGTCAATCGCCGTTGGCCTGGGCTTGATGGAATTTCCGTTCCCGGACGCTGAAGCCTACTGGAGGTGGGTCGACCTTTGCGAAGAGGGTGGCGTCGATTCGCTGTGGCAGACCGACCGCATTGTCAGCAGCGAGCCGATCCTTGAGTCCATGAGCGCAATGGCCGCTCTCGCCGGGCGGACACGGCGCATCAAGTTTGGCGTCAATGTGGTCTCGCTTGCCCTGCGCGATCCTGTGCTGGTTGCCAAGCAGTGCGCCACCATCGACGTCCTCTCGAACGGCCGCCTGCTGCCGGCCTTCGGCATCGGCAGCCCGCGGGCACCCGAGTGGGCAGCGCTTCATCTCGACACCGGCACGCGCGGGCGCAAAACCGATGAAGGACTGGAAATCATCGGCCGGCTCTGGCGTGAGGACAAGGTCGACTTTGCTGGCGTGCACTACCGTTTATCGGGCGCCAGCATCGCCCCGAAACCCGTGCAGCGGGCGTTGCCAATGTGGATCGGCGGCTCCTCGCCGGCTGCCATTCGGCGCACGGCGCGTTACGGCACCGGCTGGCAAGCCGGCCCCGAAACCCCAATTGAAGCCGGCCGCATCGTCACCGCCATTCGCGCCGCCACGACGGACCTGGGGCGGGCCATCGATGCTGATCACTACGGTGCTGGCTTTCCGTTCTATTTCGGACAAGCAGGCAAACCGCACGTCGAGCGGGCGATGGATGCCTATACGCGGCGCACCGGCAATGCCGCAGACGGCTACTTTGCCATCGGCGATGCCGACACCATCCTCACTCGCCTTGCCGAGTACATCGGCGCCGGCATCGCCAAATTTGTGCTGCGGCCGCTGGGTGCAGACGGCACCGACGTCATGGGCCAGACGCGTCGCCTGATTGCCGAGGTCTTACCCGAGGTCGCCGCGCGCTGGCCCAAGCCGTCGCAGGAGGCAGCCAAGCCGGCGACGAGGTGATCGACCGCGCCGGCCCGCACGCTCGATCCGACCTTGCGCCGGGGACGGTGGTCGCGCCCTACCGGCGCCGCCGGTTGCGCGTGTAGGGATACATCTCGGTAATATCGGCGGCCGGGAGATCGGCGTTCATCTTCTCCCATACGCCAACCACGGTGCTCGCCACCTCATCGGCAATGCCGGCGGCGCGCGCGTTCTCCAGATAGAGCCGTACGTCCTTGAGTTGAAGCTTGGCTGCGAAACCGGCATCGTACTTGCCGGGCAGGATGCGTCGTGGAAATTTGTCGTCGGTCGCCGAATTACGCCCGGTCGACGCGTTGACGATATCGAGAATGGTCTTCATCTCGATACCCTGCTGCGTGCCAAAGGCGATCGCCTCGCAAGTTGCCGCCAGTGCCGTCGCCGACAGAAAATTGTTCAAGAGCTTCACGGCCTGACCCTGACCTGGCTTGGGCCCGACATGGAAGGGCTTGCCCATCAGAGCAAGCAGCGGTTTGAAGCGCTCGTAGCTCCCGCTCGGACAAGCCATCATAATGGCAAGTGTCGCCTTGTCGGCACCGGCGGTGCCACCCGATACGGGCGCATCGATGAATTCAAGGCCGGCCTTGGCGAGGATGGCGTTGACCGCTTCGGCGGCCTTAATGCCGATGGTCGAGGTGTCGATCACCGTCTTCACCCGGCGCGGGGTGGCTGCTGCCAGTTCCCCGGCGACCGCCTCGCTTACACTGCCATCGGGGAGCGACAGGATAATGGTATCGGCGAGGCTGGCCACTTCGGCGTTGCTTCCGGCGATGCGTGCCTGCGGCGGCGCCTGTGCCGTGCTTGCGGCGTCCGCCACCACCAGGGCGTGGCCTGCCGCCACTAGGTGTCGGCTCATGCGATGGCCCATGCTGCCGACACCGATCCAACCAAGTGTGTCTGCCATGGGTCGAAAATCCTCAGGCTGGAGGCGGAGCGATGACGTCTTCGTAGGCGTGCCGCCGGGTGATGAGCCCGGCATGCTGGAAGATATCGAGGGTCGCAGCGTACGCCGGGCGCGTTATCTCGACATGCGGCGTCCAGTTGCCGAGCTTCTGATAGGTGGCGATGGTGGCGGTCAGCACCGGCAGGTCGATGTCCTTGAAGAAAGAGGCCTCCGCCTTGGCAACATCCGCCGCGGGCGTACTGATGAGCCAGGCCCGGGCCTTGCGGTAGGCGCGCATGAAGGCCTTCGCCATATCCGTTGCCAACCACTCTTGCTTGGCCGCAAGACTGGAAAAGGCACACGGACCAATGGCATCGCCGAGCGCCGCGACGATGTGGCCGACGCCATCGTGCACCAGCTGCTGGGGGGCCGGACCCTGCAAGTGCACGTAGTCGGCCTCGCCATTGCGGAAGGCGGCAATCATCTGGTCGGTCGAGCCGGCGTCAACCGCCAGCAGGTCGCCAAAGTCGAGGCCCTGTTTGAAGCAGGCGTACTTGAACATGGCCATCGGCTGGCCGCCATGATCGATGATCACCTTCTTGCCCTTGAGCCTATTCCAACTAAAGGTTGGATCGGCGCTGCGGCTGGTGAGGAAAAAGCCGTCCCGCTCGTTGATTTGGGCGAAGTGCAGGGCGGGAGGTTGTTTGCCCTGTTCCAGAGGTCCGAAGCCCTGCGATGGGGCGGACTGGGCAACGTGCACGCTGCCATCGAGCAGTCCGGCGATGGCCGATTTGCCGGGGGCGGAAACCCCATAGCGCGCCGTTAGTCCCTCCTCCTTCAGGAAGCCGCCCGCCATGCTGGCAATGAGCGGCGAGTAAAACGCGGAAAAGCGGGTAAATTCGATGCTGATGTGATCACTCAAGGGATCCTCCCCGGGAGGGGCGTCAGTTGCAAATGAGGGTCGGCATCTTCGCCCAAGCCGAGGCGCACTCAAAGGGCTTATCGTGCCTCAGATCGACAAAAGCCACGTGCCGGCGTCGCTGCGCACCCTAGCTGGTTTTGCGCATCAGATCCGCCGGCGAGATCAGTCCGAGGACTGCTCGCACCAGATCACCGGGCTCTGGTCGTTCGCTAGATTTAGGCCGGCCGCACCCGATAGCATTGGCCGCCCTTGCAGGCGCGTAGCCGCCCAAGATCGCCGAACATCGCGCCGCTCACATCGCTCGAGCTGCGAATTTGTGGCTTCGGCACGAGATAGAGGTGGAACTTCGGTCCGGGGCCGACCTCGAAATCGGGACCAAGAAGCACGCTGTCGCTGCGCACGCTCGCGCACCCGTTAGCGCACTGGAGCGGATCGCGGGGTTTGGCGTCGACAAATCGGCCTGCCACACCACGGGGCTCGCTCGGTCCGCAGCGTTGAGACGCTCGGCCGCCGGCGGCGACGGCAACAGAAAAAAGGAAAGAGGAAGACGCCAAGGGCTAACCCAAAGGCGCTGCCGAGCGGCTCCAAAGCCGAAGGTGACCAGCGCGCGCCGCATGGACAATGTCCCCTCACGTTGATGGCCTCTTCACATCGAGGCGGCCATAGCGCAGCATAGCGTCCCACCATAACCAGGGTGCATCATGTCCCTACCGGGAATTGATCCGCCGGCCCGAATTCTCATCACCAAGATCGGCCTAGACGGTCACGACCGTGGCAGCCGCGTGGTCGCCGCCTTCCTGCGCGATGCGGGCATGGAGGTTCTCTATACGCCCCCCTGGCAAGAGATCCGGCAGGTGGTGCGGCTGGCCGAGGAGGAGGACGTCGATGCCATCGGCATCTCCTCGCTTGCCACTGATCACCTGCTGGTGCCGAAATTGCTGAAAGCGCTGGTCAAGGCCGGCCTTGGCTACCTCCCGGTAGTGGTGGGTGGCATCGTTCCGGACGCCGATGAAAGCAAGCTGAAAAGGGCAGGGGTGCGCCACGTCTTTCACCCGGGCGCCTCGCGCGAGGAGATCGTCGAGGTCATGGCGCGGCTGGCCGCGCAAGCCCGCGCCGCCAAGGCGAAGGATCTTCTTGCTTGAGGCTCGCGTTGGCCAAGCGCACGGCGGCGGGCGACGTCACGCACGCCGGAACCGGTCGGCGGGTTCAGGAGCAACACGCGGGCCGGCGGCAGCAGCGCGCTCGGGGCTGCGTTGGGTTGCCGGGCGTCGCGCGGTGCTAAAACATGGCCAAAAATTCTAGCAACGGCCGCCGCGAGGAGAACACGCCGGGTGGGAGGACAAACAATGGCAAAGCGTAACAAGGCGGTGGCGCTGCCGCTTTCACGGTTCGAGAAAGCGCGCGCGCAATGGCGCGCCGAACTTGAAAGCGGGTTCGGCGGCAAGGCCAATCCGAGCAACCGATCGGGTGTGGAAATTGCGCCGATCTATACGCCCGAGGATGCCTCGGCGCTCAACTACATGGACGATCTGGGCTTCCCCGGCCAATTTCCCATGACCCGCGGCATTTACGCTTCCATGCACCGCGGCCGCACCTGGACCCAGCGTCAACTGATCGGCCTCGGCGTGCCGGAGGACTACAACGCGCGCCTCAAGACCATCCTGGCGCACGGCGGCAGTGCGGTCTCCCTCATCCCCTGCAACTCGGTCTACCGCGGCTATGATGCCGATGCCGTGCCGCCGGAAATCCTGGGCACCTGCGGCGCCATCGTCAATACGGTCGAAGACATGGAAATCTGCCTCGACGGCATCCCCATCGGCGAGATCTCGACCGCGCTCAACGATCCCTCACCGTTCACGCTCCTGGCACTCGAGCTGGCAGTCGCCAAGCGCCGCGGCATCGCCTGGGAGCGCATCTCCGGCACCTCCAACCAGTCCGACTATCTATCGCATTTCGTCGCCAATCACATGTTCTTCCGCTTGGCGCTGCCCGGCGCGCGCCGGGTGTTGCTCGATCACGTCGCCTTTGCCCGACGCCGGTTGCCGCAGTGGAACCCGATCTCGATCGTTGGCCAACACATGCAGCAGGCCGGCGCCACTCCCGCCGAGGCGATGGGATTGACGCTCGCCTCCGCCATTCAATACGCCAGTGACTGCCTGGCGCGCGGCTGGGATCCCGATCAGGTGCTGCCGCGCTTCACGTTCTTTTTCGACATCTCCATCAGCTTCTTCGAGGAGGTCGCCAAGTTCAGGGCCGGCCGCCGCGTCTGGGCGCGGCTGGCGCGCGACCGCTTCGGCGCCGCGGACCCGAGGTCCTGGCGCTTCAAATTTCACGGCCAAACCTCCGGCGTTGACCTGACGCGCGAGCAGCCGCTCAACAATATCGGTCGGGTCACGGTGCAGGCGATGGCGGGCATCTTCGCCGGCCTGCAATCGCTGCATACCGATGCCTACGACGAGGTCTTGTCAGTGCCGACCGAAGCCGCCGCGCGCATTGCGATCTCGACACAGAACATCCTCAAGGAGGAAGCACATCTGACCGACGTCATCGACCCGTTGGGGGGGTCTTACTACCTAGAGGCGCTCACCGATCAAATGGAAGCCAAGATCCTGGCGGTGATCGAACGCATCGACGCGGCCGGTGGCATGTATGCGGCGGTGGAGGCGGGCCTGGTGCAGCGCATTTGCGGCGACTCGGCACTGGCCTTCCAAGAGAAGGTGGATAGCGGCGAGCAGACCATCGTCGGTGTCAATAAATTCCGCGTGCCGGAGGCGGCGGAGCCCAAGCGCGATGCCTTGAAGCCGCCGCCAAAACGCAAGGTCGAGGCGCAGCTGAAGCGCCTGAAGCGCTTCAAGGCGGCGCGCGGCAGAGACAGTGTCGCGCGGGCTCTAACCGAGCTCGGGCGCGCGGCGGCAAGTCGCGATGCCAATGTCTTCGAGGCGGTGGTCGATGGCGCCTGCGCCGGCCTGACGCACGGCGAGATCTGCGCCAAGCTGCGCGAGGTCTATGGCTTCGGCAACCCACTGATCGTCGCTTGAAGCCAGGGCGGCACCCCGGCAAAGAGCCAAGCCAGGCTCAGGAGAGGGCAACCTCCTTCGCCGGCGGTGCCGTGCCGCCGCGCGCGTTGGTCTCGAGGCGCCGATGCAGCTTGTCGAGCAAGAGGTAGATGATCGGCGTGGTGTAAAGGGTGAGCACCTGTGACACCAAGAGCCCGCCAATGATGGCCACACCCAACGGACGGCGCAATTCGGAGCCTGGGCCGACGGCGATTGCCAGCGGTACTGCCCCGAGCAGGGCGGCAAAGGTCGTCATCAGGATCGGCCGAAAGCGCTCGCGCGCGGCTTCCAAGATGGCCCGCTGCGGCTCCAGGCCGTGCCCGCGTTCCTGCTCGAGGGCGAAATCCACGAGCATGATGCCGTTTTTCTTGACGATGCCGATGAGTAGGATGATGCCGATGAAGGCGATCACGGTGAGTTCCATGTCCGCAAGTCGAAGGGCGATCAAGGCGCCAAGGCCAGCCGACGGCAGGGTCGAGATAATGGTTAGCGGGTGGGCGAGGCTCTCATAGAGCACGCCCAGCACGATGTAGACTGCCAATAGCGCCGCCACAATGAGCAGAACTTGCGAATTGGCCTGCTGCGCGAACGCCTTGGCGTCACCGGCTGAGTCGGCGCGAATCGCGTCGGGCAGGTGCAGTTCGGCTACGGCGGCGCGGATGGCCTGCGTGGCCTCATCGAGCGACATGTCCGGGCCCAAACCGTAACTGATGGTGAATGCCGGAAACGGCCCTTGATGGTTCACGACCAGAGGCGCCAGCGATTTCTGCGTGTGAATAACGCTGGTGAGGGGAACTTGAGCACCATTGCTGCCGGGCACGAAAATATGGGCAAAATCCGCGGGGTCCTTCTGATAGCGGGGTTCGACTTCGAGGATCACGCGGTACTGGTTGCGCTGGGTATAGATGGTGGAGATCTGGCGCTGGGAGAAGGCATTGGCTAGCGCATTGGAGATGTCCTCCACGCGCACCCCCAATCGCGACGCCGTCTGCCGGTCGATCGTGATGCTCGCCTGCAGACCACCCTGCTCGCGATCGGTGCTGACATCGGTGATGCCGGGCACCTGTTTGACGCGATCGACCACCTTCGGCAACCAAGAATAAAGCTCGCCAATATCGGTGCTCCACAATGTAAACTGGTAGTCGGAGTTGCTCTGGCGGGCGCCGGTGCGAATGTCGCGCGCCGGCGACAGGTAGACGCTGATGCCGCCGATCCGGCTCAACGAACGCCGCAGGCGTTCGACGACCCGTGCGGTCGTCATGCCGTCGCGCTCAGCCAGTGGCTTCAAGGCAATGAACATGCGTCCTTGATTGACGGAGGCATTGAAGCCGGAGGCACCGACGGAGGAGCCGACGTTGGCCACCGCCGGATCGGCCAAGATGCGTTCCAACGCCTCAGTCTGCAGCTTATTCATGGCCTCGAAGGAAATATCCGGTGAAGCGCGCGTGGAACCGAAGATCAGTCCCGTATCATCCTGCGGAAAGTAGCCCTTGGGGGTCTTCACGTAGAGATTGACCGTCAGGGCCACGGTCAGCAGCGTGACCAACAGCATGATCACCGGGTGCCGTAGCGCCACGGCCAGCGTGCGCATGTACCCGCTTGCCATCCAGCCGAACAGGGCTTCAACGACGCGATCGAGCCGTGTGGCATTGGCGCTCGGCGCCGACTTGATGAAATGCGCGCAGATCATGGGCGTCACCGTCAGCGATACGATCGTCGAGACCGCGACGGCGAAGGCGAGCGTCACCGAAAACTCTCTGAGTAGCCGACCGACCACACCTTCCATAAACAGCAGTGGGATGAAGGCGGCGACCAGGGAAACGCTGATGGAGATAACGGTGAAGCCGATTTGCCGCGTACCATCGAGCGCCGCCCGACGCGGATCTAAGCCCGCTTCGAGCTTGCGGTACATATTCTCGATCATGACGATGGCATCATCGACTACAAAACCGACGGACACGGCCAGGGCCATCAGCGTCAAATTGTTGATCGAGAAGCCGGCGCACCACATGGCGGCGCAGGTACCCGCCAACGACAGTGGCACGGTGACGCCGGCGGCGATGGTCGGCGTCGGCCGCCGCAGGAAAATGTAGACCACTAGCATAACCAACACGATCGATAGACCCAACGTGAGCTGCATGTCGTGCACGCTGGCACGCAGCGTCAGGGTGCGGTCGGACAATACCGAAATGTCGATGCCGGCTGGGATCCAGCGCTTGATGTCGGGCAGGATCTCCTGGATGCGGTCGACCGTATCGAGGACGTTGGCGTCGGCACTCTTGACGATTGTCAAAAGTACCGCCGGTTGGTGATTAAAGCGCGCCGCGGAACGCGCATTGCGCGTGCCTTGCTCGATGCTCGCCACGGCAGCGAGCCTCACCGCGGTGCCGTTCACCACCTTGATGATGATGTCCTTGTAGTCCTCGACCTTGCGCAACTGCGCGTTGGTCTCCAGAGCAATGGCCCGCTGCTCCCCGTCAATGATGCCAAGCGGGGCCATGGCGTTGGCATTGGTGATGGCAGTGCGCACATTCTCGATGCTCACCCCCATGGCCGCCAGTCGGCCGGGGTCGACGCGAACACGGATAGCGGGCTGCTCGGCGCCGGCGACCTGCACCTCGGCCACCCCGTCAACTTGCGAGATCCGTTGCGCGATCACGGTGTCGGCGGCATCGTACAAGTCGCTCGCTGGAATAGAATTGGACGTAAGCGCCAGGATGAGAATGGGAGCGGCCGCCGGATTGGATTTGCGGTAGCGTGGCAACGACGGCATGTCGGCAGGCAGGTCGCTGGCCGCGGCATTGATGGCAGCCTGCACGTCCTGGGCGGCGCCTTCGATGCTACGCCCGAGGTCGAACTGCATGCTGATGCGGGTGGAGCCCAGCGAACTCACCGACGTCATTTCGTTGAGCCCGGCGATCTCGCCCAAATGCCGCTCGAGGGGTGCGGCAACCGTCGCCGCCATAATCTCCGGATCGGCACCCGGCAGCTGCGCCGTGACATTGATGGTCGGGAATTCGACCGTTGGCAAGCTGGCAACGGGCAAAAAGCGATAGGCGACAATACCCAACAGCAGGAGGCCGAAGGCGAGGAGCGAGGTGCCAATGGGCCGCTCGATGGAGGGCCGCGAGAAATTCATCGGCGCCTACTCCGCGGCTTGCCCAGCGGCGCCGGCCGAAGGGTAGGGCTGGGGGCTCGGCGCCAGCCGCGCCCGTACGCGCTCCATGGCGAGATAGATCACGGGCGTCGTATAGAGCGTCAGCAGCTGACTGAGCAAGAGACCGCCGATAATGGTGATGCCCAGCGGATTGCGCAGCTCCGAGCCGGTCCCGCTCTCGAGCGCCAGGGGTAGCGCACCGAACAGGGCAGCCAGCGTCGTCATCATGATCGGTCGGAACCGCAACAGCGAGGCCTGCACGATGGCCTCTCGGGGCTTGAGGTTTTGCGTGCGTTCCGCTTCCAGCGCGAAGTCGATCATCATGATGGCGTTCTTTTTCACGATGCCCATCAACAGCACGATGCCGATCAGCGCCACCAGTGACAGATCGAGTCCGCACAGCATCAGGGCAAGCACGGCGCCGATGCCGGCCGACGGCAGCGTGGTTAGGATCGTAAAGGGGTGAACGAAGCTCTCGTACAGTACACCGAGCACGATGTAGATTGTGATGATGGCCGCCAGGATCAGCCAGGGCTGTCCGGCAAGTGAGCGCGTGAACTCGTCGGCATCGCCGGAGTAGTTACCCACCACCGAGGAGGGCATGCCTATATCTCGCTGCGCCTTGCCGATGGCGGACACCGCATCGCTGAGCGAGGCGCCGTGCGCGAGATTAAAGCTGATGGTGACGGACGGGAATTGGTCCTGGTGAAATACGGCAAGTGGTGCTGTCCTGCGCTCGATTTTGGCGATGGCACTCAATGGTACCTGGGCGCCGGCGCTGCCCGGCACGTACAGCCGCGCCAGCGCCGTGGGATCGCTCTGGTATTGCGGCATGGCCTCCAGCACCACGCGATATTGGTTCGCCTGGGCATAAATGGTGGAGATTTGCCGCTGGCCGAAGGCGTCGTTGAGCGCGTCATTGATCGCCTGCATGGAAATGCCGAGCCGACTGGCCATCTCGCGGTCGACGCGCACCATTGCCCGCAAACCGCCGTCTTGCGCTTCCGACACCACCTCGCGCAGCTCGGCTGCCTCACGCATCCTCTCGAGCAGACGCGCCGACCAGGTGCGCACGTCGTTCTCGTCGCTGCCGACCAGCGTGTACTGATACTGCGCGCGGCTGATGATGGTGCTGATCTGGATATCCTGCACCGGCTGGAAATACACGGTGATACCGGGAATGCTGCCGACGGCATCCTGCAGGCGCTCAACGATCGCACTGATGCTGGCCGTCCGTGCCTGGCGTGGCTTGAGCGTGATCTTCAATTGACCGGAGTTGGGCGTGGGATTGATATTGCTGACACCGACCAGCGAGATGACACTTGCAACATCCCGATCGCCGCCGATGGCGCCGGCGGCCTTCGCCTGCAGCCGTTCCATCTCAGCAAAGGAAACTTCTGGGCCAGCCTCCATCACCGCCGTGATGGCGCCCGTATCCTGCTGAGGCAGAAAGCCTTTGGGCACGATGACATAGAGGGCGACGGTGATGACCACCGTGGCAAGCGTGGTCAGAAGCGTTGCCCGCTCGTGCCGTAGCACCCATTCGAGGCTGAGCCGATAACCTTCGATCACCGCATCGACGACCGCATTGAAGAAGCGCGACACCCGCCCTCCGCCTTGATCGGTCCGGTGGCGCAGCAGCCGCGAGCACATCATGGGGGTCAAGGTCAGTGATACCACCGCCGAAATAACCACCGCGATGGTGAGGGTCAGCGCAAACTCACGAAACATCCGGCCGACCAGGCCGGTCATGAACAACAAAGGTATGAAGACGGCAATCAGCGAGAGTGTGAGGGAGATGACGGTGAAGCCGATCTCACGCGCGCCGTTGAGGGCGGCCTCGATCGGCCGCTCGCCGGCCTCCATGTGACGCACGATGTTCTCGATCATGACGATGGCATCGTCGACAACAAAGCCGGTACCAATCGTCAACGCCATCAGGGAGAGGTTGTCGAGGCCGAAGCCGCAGAACCACATAACTCCAAAGGTGGCAACCAGCGACACCGGCAGGGCCACGCCGGCGATAATGGTCGCCCGCACGGTGCGCAGAAACAGCAGCACCACGAGCACTACCAGGGCCACGCTCAATACCAGCGTAAACTGCACATCACGTACGGAAGCGCGGATGGTACCGGTGCGATCGTGCACCAGGGTCAGCTTGGCGTCGCTCGGAATGGCGCGCTGCAGGCGCGGCAGCTCCCGCTTGATGCGCTGCACCGTCTCGATCACGTTGGCACCGGGCTGGCGGTGCACGTCGATGACGACGGCTGGGACATCGCCATACCAACCGCCGACCTTGGCGTTCTCCAGGCTATCTACGACCTCGGCCACGTCCTTCAGGAGCACGGGCGCATTGTTGCGATAGGCGATGATAACCGCCTGATAGGCCTCGGCATTGCTAATCTGATCGTTGGCGGCAATGGTGTAGGACTGATGCGAGCCATCGAGGGAGCCCTTCGGGCCCGAAACGTTGGCCGCTACGATTGCCGCCCTCAGGTCCGACATGCTGAGGCCATAGGCGGCAAGTCGCGCCAGATCCGCCTGGATGCGCACCGCCGGCCGAATGCCGCCCTCGACGGCCACGTGGCCGACGCCGGCGATGGAACTCAGCCGCTGGGCCATCAAGGTGTCGGCCAGATCGGACAGCTGGCGCAGGGAAATGCTGGACGATGTCAGAGCCAGCGTGACGATCGGCGCATCGGCGGGGTTCACCTTGGCATAGGTCGGCGGGTAGGGCAGCGTGCGGGGTAGCGTCGAGCCCGCGGCGTTGATGGCAGATTGCACGTCCTGGGCGGCCGCGTCGATATCCCGCGTGAGGTCGAATTGCAGGGTGATCTGGCTGATGCCGTAGGACGATGACGACGTCATGCGCGTCAGCGCCGGGATCTGTCCGAGCGGTCGCTCGAGCGGTGCGGTGACCAGGTTGGCCGTGGTCTCTGGATTGGCACCCGGCAGCTGCGTGGTGATTTGGATGGTCGGAAAATCGACTTGCGGCAGCGAGGATACCGGCAGCCACCAATAGCCGAGCGCCCCCGCCAGCGCGACGGCGAAGCCCAACAGCGTGGTGGCGATAGGTCTTAAGATGAAGGGCGAGGAAACGCTCATTGCGTGGCGTTTCCTTGCGATTTGCGCGTGTCGGCTTCGCCTGCCTTCGTGCCACCCGCCTCGGCCGCATTTTCTCGCTTGCGCCGGCCTTTGCCATGCTCGCGAGGCCTTTCGGCGGCCGCCTCCGGCGCCGCCGAAATCGCACTACTAATGGTGGCCGGCGGCGTGCCATTGGACCCACCCGGCTGGACCTCGGGCTCGCTGACCGTAACCCGGCTGCCATCCTTCAGGCGCACAAATCCGGTCGTGACGATGCGCTCGGAGGCGCTGATGCCTTTCGCTACCACGGCCTCCTTCTCGTTTTGCAGCGCCAGCGTAATGGGACGCAGAGCCACACGGTCGTCGTCTTGTACGACGTAGGCAAAGGTGCCGTTGGGCCCGCGCTGAACGGCGGGCGTCGGGATCACCACCACCTGGCTCATGGTGTTGACAAGCACGCGGGCATTGACGAACTGGCCGGGCCAGAGCTGCAAGTTGGCATTCGGAAAATCCGCCTTCATGCGCACGGTGCCGGTGGTCTGGTCGACCTGATTGTCAACGACCTGGAGGCTGCCGCGATCGAGGACGGTCTTGGCGTCGGACTCGAGCGCCTCGACCGCAACGGCCCCGGCGGCGAGGGCCGCATTGATGTCTTTGAGTTGCTGCTGCGGCAGGGTGAACAGAACCGAGATCGGCCGGACCTCGGTTATGACGACAATGCCGACGTCCGAAGCGCGCACCAGGTTGCCTTCATCGACCATGCGGATACCGGTGCGGCCGTCGATCGGGGCCACGATGCTGGTATAGTCGAGGATGGCTTTGGCATTGGCGATGGCGGCATCGTCAGCCTTGAGCTGAGCCGTGAGCTGACCGACGAGCGCGCGCTGGGTATCGATCGTCTTTGGCGCCACCGAAAGTGCCGTCAAGCTATTGTAGCGCTCGAGGTCCCGTTGGGCATTGGCAAGCTGCACCTCGTCGAGCACCTTCTTGGCGGCCGCCTGATCGAGCTGCGCCTGGTAGGTGGCCGGATCGATCTTGGCCAGCACGTCGCCGCGTTTGACGTCCTGGCCTTCCTTGAAGTTGAGGCTGAGGATGCGCCCGTCGACCTGTGGGCGCACGGTCACGGTATTGCGGGCCTTGGCGCTACCGACGCCGTAGAAATAGACGGGCACGTCGGCGACGCGTGCCGGGGCCACCAGGACCGGCACCGGGCCATCGCCGGCGAAGCGCCCCGCCCGCCGGTTGCCGCCCTGCTTCTCCTCGGTGGGCGCGGCCGTGAGGTAGATCACAGCGGCTGTCACGACGCCGACAATGGCGAGCGCAAACACCTGTTTGAGCAGCCTGATCACCGAGGCTTCCTTTCATCACATCGACGCGCGCGGGAGGGTGCCCCCGGTTGGATCTTGGATCCGAACAATGAACGCATAACCCCCGCCCCAACCGTCGAAAGTGGCTCCTACAGCTTTCCGCGCCCCAGGAGGTTAACGGCATTTGAAGGCGCCGCAATGTAGCCGTTCGGGGCGCGCGCTGAAAAACGTCAAGCAAAGACGGTAAGGTATTCTGAATACGGCAAAAAGGGGCCGGCGAATGGTCGCCGACCCATTTTTTTGAGTAAAATCAGCTGCGGTCCTTCCCTCGCAGGGCGCCGCGCTCGGTGCGCGCCGCCTTGCATTCGGCCGACAACTCGGCCTCGTGCGCCACAAAACAGGCGCGCATGCCGCCGCCCTTGCCGCGTTCGACGCCGGCACAGAATTTTTCTGCATCCGCCGCGCAGGCGGCGCGGGCTTTGGCACGTGCCTCTGCCGCGCTGTCCGCGGCGGCCCCGCCATTCTCCTGCGCCAGCGCCGCACCCGAAATGACGATAACAACGATGGCGGCGGCAAGGATCGAGGATCGCATCATGAGCATCTCCGGGTTGAGCCGACAGCCAGAACCCAATCGGCTGGTTGCCAGTCCTTAACGCAGCGCCCCCCGACGGCCCGTCGCCGTCGCTCGCACGCGGCGGAGCCGCTGGCTGAGCGGCGGCACTGGCTAAAGCCTTGCGGCGCGCTCGTTGGGTCAGGAGGCACCGCCCGCTCGGTCAAGACCGCGGGGGCAATGGGGCTCGGTTTGGGCGCGCCCAAGGGCTGCGGGCGAGAGAGTGGCAAGAAACAAGAAGGGCCGGATAACGGCCCTTCCCGATTGACCAATTGGGCTTGGGGCCTGCGGGTTACTGCAAACCCTCGACGCAGACGCGAGCCAGGCCCTTGAAATTGGGGATTGTGCGATAAACCATATCGACGCGATTGATGCTCCGCTCCCAGCCCCTAAGGTCGAGGGGCCGCGTCCGTTCTCCCTGCCTAATGATGTGGCGCACCTGAATGTCGTCGGGTTCGCCGTTGGCGTAGATGACTTTCAGATCCAGCATCTCGACGTCGGCGCCGCGCACGTGCAAACGGATGGCTTTGAAGCGACCCTCGCGGCGCCCAACCGGAATGGTGTCGCGATCGCGACCGAACAAGGCAACCTGCTTGCAACCGAGTTCGACCCAGGCGCCGGCGCTCGGCGGCGGTGGTGGCGGCGGGGCTGCATGGGCCAGACCTTCCACACAAACGACCGCCTCCCGGCCGCGGAAATTCGGCACCGCGCGATAGACCATCTCGATCCGATCGATAAAGCGTTCACTGCCGCGCAAGTCGAGCGGGTTTGTGCGATCGCCGCGCCTTAGCACACGGCGCACCTGAATGTCGTCGGGTTGCCCGTTGCCGTACACCACCCTGAGGTCGAGCATTTCGACATCGCCACCTCGCGCGTGCAGGCGAATGGCACTGAAGCGACCGTCGCGTCGCCCGACGCGCAAGACATCACGATCGACACGAAACGAAACGGTCTGACATCCGAGGTCCACCCAATCGCTGTCTCGGCGCTGGGCAAAGGCGTCGCTCGCCATCATCCCGGTGAATACCAGCGCCGCAGCCAAAAGGGCGCCCCGTCGCAACTGCATTACTGCCTCCCTAGTGAAAGAACGTATGCGTTCATACATTGCCCAGCATTTCGCCGCCATCTGGGCACGAACATGGCCAAGGCGGGGTCGTAGTCCCAACAGTTCATGAACGGGACGGCAAAACGCCTGGGAAGCCTTTGAAAGAATTCGGGGTTGACGGACAAAAAAGAGCCTATCCTGTCATCCTCGCGCCCCTCGCCGCGCTCAAGTCCGCGCTGGACGCCGGCGCGGACTTGAGGCCCCCAGCCCAGGGGACCCAAAAGAGCTGGCTCCGCAACCGGAAGGCACGAGCCAGGGCGAGCCACCGGCTCGACCCGGCGCACCTGAGAAGATCAAAAAACGGCTATCCCGCCGACCCCGTGCGCTGCTCACCGCTGGTGCTCAGCTTGGCCGATCAGCTTTACCGATCAGGCGCGACCGGCAAACACGACGCCACGCCTGAGACTATAGACAACCGCGAAGCTGATGCTCATGGCACACAGTTTGCCGAGCACAGCGCCGAGCCCCAACACCTGGGTCGCGATGGCAATGCTGCCGCCGGTGACAGCGACACCGGCAAGCCCGCTCAAGGCGAACTCCGTGAACAGTCGGGCCGAGCCCTTTTGCGTCGCGGCCGCGTCGAACACGAAGCGCACGGACAACACATAGTGCAAGCCTAAGCCCGCAAGGTATCCGAGCACGCCTGCCGCTGCCGGTCGCCATGCGGCGCCGATGAGCGTCAAGAAAATGGTCCAATCGAGGGTCATTGCCAGCCCGCTGACGATCCAGTAGCGGGACAGTTGCGCCATTAGCGTGCGCCACTCATTGGGCAACATGGCCTCAACCCGCGCCGATGCGGCGCGGCACCAGCCGCAGGCTTTTGAGGGCGGCCCGCGCTTCGGCCTTGTCCGCCTCGTGATATTCGGCGTCCGCATTGACGTTCCACGCATCATAGATCGGCGCATCGGCGAGAATGTTGTTTACCGTCAGCATGCTCGTCATCATCGCGTGGTCTTGGTTGTTGTACTTGTGCATGCCGTTGCGCCCGACGAGATGCAGCGTTGGGTATTTCTGTGCAAGCTCGCAACGAATCGCCTCGACGTTGGCTTTGTAACCATCGTCGTAGACGGGATAGGCCTTCTTCTGACGCACGACGCAGCCATCTTTGACCTCGTCCTCGTGCACCAAACCGATCACGGCCAGCTCCTGCTTGGCCAAGCCGATCAGCTCGGCGTCCGATGCGGCCCACAGGCCGTCACCCTCGAAGCAGAAATATTCCAGGCCGAGGCACGCCAGTTTTGCGTCGGGCACCATCTCGGGCGACCACGAGCGGAAGTTTTGGATGCGGCCAACCTTCACTTTAGGTTCGTGCACGTAGATCCAGTTGTCCGGAAACAGATCGGGCTTATCGACCACGAGCGCCACGGTGAGAAAATCGCGATAGCGCAGGCGTTCGGCCGCCGCCTTTGAGACGGGCACCGGCTTGATGCTGTCGATCAGCTCTGGGATCGGAGCTGAGGAAATGACGTGTCGGGCCGTATGGAAGGTCCAGCGCCCGTCGGCCGCGACCGCGGTGATGGTCCACAGCCTGGTCTTCTCGTTCCAGCGCAGGCTCTCGAGCCGGGTTCCCATCTGAATGCGACCGCCGCGCGCCACCACCTGCCGGGCTGCGGCTTCCCACAGCATGCCCGGCCCCTTGCGGGGATACTGAAACGACTCGATCAAGGACTTAACCTGCGGACCCGACCGGCCGGCGGGCTTGACCGGCGCGATCGATCGGCGAAGGGCATTGGCCATGGCGCTCCAGAGGTCGAGACCCTTGATACGCTGGGCTGCCCAGTCGGCCGAGATCTCATCGCAGCTCATACCCCACACCTTTTCGGTGTAGGTCTTGAAGAAGATCGAGAACAGTCGCTCGCCGAACTGGTTGGCGACCCAATCGTGAAAGCTCGCCGGCTTTTCGTGCGGGAAGGCCTGCGCCTGCAGGTAGGAGAGCACGCACAAGGCCGACTCCACGTAGCCTAGATTGTTCAGTGCCTCGAACGCCTTCAGCGGATAGGAAAAGTAGGTGCCGTTATAGTAGATGCGCGACAAGCGTGGTCGCTCGATAAAATCCTGAGGCAGTATCTCCTTCCACAGAGCCATCACCTCTTGCGACTTCGAGAAGAAGCGATGCCCGCCGATGTCGAACAGAAAGTTCTTGTAGCTCGCGGTCCGGCTGATGCCGCCAACGTAGGTCGGATCGCGCTCGATCACGGTGGTGGACACACCCTGCTTGGTCAGCAGGTAGGCGGCCGTCAGTCCTGCCGGCCCCGCCCCAATGACGAAGACATCCGAATGGGACATTGCCGCAACCCCTGACTGAAGCGAGCGCCGCCCATCGTTTTGGAAGCCCAGCGCCAAGCCGTCCCCCGGTGCGCACCCACGCACGCACGCGCCCCATGCGCTGGCGACGATAGGAAGAAAGGCTGAACAATCTGTTTCGCGACGGCAGGCGGGCCGCCTTCGAGACACGCGCGTAAAGCTGCTGCCGGTGCGGCGCTTGCGTGCGTTTACGCCGCCCTAACACGCCCTGCGTTACTATCGCGCCGCAATGGCTTTCACGGTGGTTGGCGTGGCGATCTTTGAGACGGCGCAGCGGTCACGGCTCGCCCCGGCGCTGCCGTCTCAGCGCAGTGTGGAGCTTGCCGCAACCTCAGCGGCGGTCGCCTTCCTCATCTTCGCCGCTTGGGCCAGCGCTGGTGCCTCGCCGCGCGACTGGCTGGGCGATCCCGACGATGCGCTGCGCCTCGTCAGCGCGCGGGCGCTACTCGGCGGCGCTGCATGGTTCGATCTGACGCTTGAGCGCGTCGGCGCGCCCGAGCCGCTGGCCTCACACTGGTCGCGCTTGGTCGATCTGCCCCTCGCCGCACTTATCGGCGCGCTGCGGCCGCTCCTCGGTCAGGAGCTCGGCGAACTGCTGACGCGCCTCCTGTGGCCAACGGCCTTGTTTGCCGCCCTATGTAGCGTGGTCGGGCGCGAGGCCTATCGCTTGGGGGGAGCATGGGCCGCCGCGGGCGCTGCCATCCTCGCCGCCACCTCGATCGGTGCCACAGGGCAATTTCGGCCCGGTCGCATCGACCATCACAACGTGCAGATCGTCTGCGCCGTCGCCGGCCTGCTATTCCTGGTCCGCAGTCTCGATGATCGCCGCCGTGGCTGGCAGGCCGGCGGCCTTATCGGGCTCGGGCTCGCCGTCGGTTATGAGGCGATCGCCCTCGTGGCGCCGGCGCTCGCCCTGGCAGCGCTGATCACGCTTGTCGACCCCGCGCGCCGCCTCAGCGTGGTGCCTGCGGTTGCAGCGACCACGGGCACACTGATGGCAGTCTGCCTGCTGACCATCCCGCCGGCAGGCTGGCTCAAGATCAATTGTGACGCACTGTCACCCAATATCGTCGTGCTCGCGGCAAGCGGCACACTCGGACTTTGGGCGGCGCAACGCTTTGCCGTCAGGTTCGCGACGCGGCTGGCCTTGCTGGGTGCCGCCGCGGGTGCTGGCGCGGCCATTTTTGCGGCGCTGGAGCCCGCCTGTCTCGCCGGTCCCTTCGGCCAGGTCGATCCCGCCCTGACAAGCATTTGGCTTGATCACGTGCTGGAGACCAAGAGCCTCCTGTGGTTTATGCGCCGGGAACCGGTGTTCGCGCTGGCGCAATTCGCGTTTCTGCTCGCAGGCGCCGGCGCCCAGGTCGCGCTGTGGCTGCGCCGGCGCGATGCCGCCACCACCCTGGCCACGGCGATCGTCTTGCTAGCCGTCGGGCTCGGCTGCTGGCAGATGAAGCTCGTTGCCTATGCCAGCTGGCTCGCCGTCCTGCCGCTGGCCCGCCTCTGCGCCTCCCTTGCCGGTACCGCGCACATTTCAAGCGCCTTGGTCCGCATCGCCGCCATCGTGCTCGCCAGCCAGGCCACGCTCGAGGCCGGCGTGAGCCTGGCGGGGGCCGTGCTGCCCGCCACACCGCGGCCCGGCGCAGCCGCCGTGACGGCGGCCGACCCGCGCCGCGCCTGTTTTTATGCATCGAGCTTGCGCAGGCTCGCCGCGCAGCCCCCCGGATTGGTCGCGGCCGATCTCGATCTTGGCCCCTATATTGTCGCCCTGACCCCGCACCGGGTCGTGGCAGCCCCCTACCACCGCCTCAACCAAGGCATTCTTGCCAATCACGCCATTCTCGAGGCTCCGCGCGCGCAAGCCGAGGCAACCATGCGGGCGCTAGGCGTCGACTACGTCGCCCTGTGCAATGGCCCCATCGATCCTGCCCGCCGTCCCGTGGTCTCCCTACGCGACGCGTTGCTCGACGATGAGCCCGTCGAGTTTCTCAAGGAGTTAGCCGCAAGTCCGGCCGCGGCCATCCGCCTCTGGCGGCGCACGCCGCCTTGAGGTCTTGCCTTATTATTGCGCCGCCAACCTGCTCGCCGCCCCGGCATGAATGGCCTCGATGGTCCGCGCCAGCGCTTGGCCTTCGGGATCCTTGCTCGCCGCCAGCCGCGCCTGCAGCACCGCATCGGCGAAGGCAACGCCCGCCAGCCGGCCCGCCAGCGCCGGTTCGATGACGGCGGTCGCGATCCGCGTCCAGTTTGCCTGGCCACGCTTATAGGTTTCGGCGTAGCCTCTGACCAAGGCGGCGGTCGCCACCACCTCGCGGGCGGCGAGCGGATCGACGGCATAGGCGCGATCCACGAGGTCAAGCCACCGCCGCACCCAGGCCTCCTCCTCGGCAAACTTGAGCGTGCGCGGGCGCCACCGTTTGAGGGCAGCCAAGGCCCACAGACGCAAATAGCCGGATGGGCGCGTGCTGCGCACCTTCATCGGCCAGCTCAGATCGGGGCGAACACGGGCCAGCAACCACCGTCCCAGTCGGGGCGGCAGCAGGCCCAGCACCTCTTCGGCACCGGGTTTCAAGTATTCGGTCACCTCGATGATGTCGCCAACGCCGGCACGCGACTCGCGGCGTAGGCGATCAAGCCGCACGGCGCGCAGTTTCAGCTGGGCCACGCGGATCACGTCCTCGACGCTCATGCGCAAGGCCAGGTAGCGCGCCAGCTCGCGGATGAACGCCCCATCGCTACCGCAGCGGCTGACGAAGGTGCCTACCCGCGCGAGGTAGAGCCGGGCATAGGCCGCATCCTGATAGTCGCTCAAGCGAGCGACGGCACTCGCAAGCACGGCGTGCGCTTCGGCGGGAAACGGCGTCAATGCCGCCTCAGTCCATAGCCCAGCCTGGCTCCCGCCCGCCACCAATTCCGGCCCGGCCGGCCCAGGCCGGGACGTCTCGCCCGCCGCCGGCGCCGTCACCGTGGCCAAGCCGGCTTCGAAGCCGCGCAGATTGACATCGACGGACTTGCCTTGTCGACGGATGGCATTTCGATAATCGTCGAACCCAATCGGCAACACCCCAGCGCCGGCGAGCACGCCCAGCAGCACGGCGTTGGGCAAGCTCTTGGCTTCGGCCGCCACCGCCGTGTAGTCAGCAATGATCAGGCGGTGAGCAAAGCTCCGGGCAACCTCGCGAAGACCTGCCGGATCGACCCGACCGTCGGTCATGGCTGACTTCTCGTCGACGGTGAACACGCGCGCACACGAGGCAATCAGCGTTGTCCGCTCAGGTGTGACAAATCCGGCCTGGATTGCGCGTGTCGCCTCCAACAGCTCACTGGCAACCATGACGTCGACTTCGCCAGGCGCCGCATTCAACGCCAGCACCGGGCGTCGTTGTGCGGCGGTATGGCGCACGGCCGCCCCCGGCACGATTTCAAGATAGTACGTGGTCGCGCCCGTACGCTGCGCCACGCCAGGAATAAATGTTCCCTGCGCGTAGTGTCCGCTGGCGATGGCGGCATCGTGCAGCCAAGCCGCCAAGACGTGCCCGCCCTCGCCCCCGAGGGCGGCGAGCAGCAGCTTGATCGGTCTCGACTGGCGCATGGTGCTCACGCGGCGGGCACGACGGCCGTGGGCTGCCGGCTTGCCCGGCCGCCGCTGCGGCGCAGCAGGGCGGCGAAGGTACGCCACCGCAGCCGATCCCACCAAGTTGGGTTCTGGATGATGTCGATCTGCGCAAACGACGGACACAGCTGCGCCGCATGCGCGATCTCACCGCATAAGCCGCAGCCGACGCAGTCGTTATTGACGTGCGCCACGGGATCGGTACGGAGCGGATCCTCGTTGGGTTTGACCGTGAGCGACGGGCAGCCGGAGAGGCGGATGCACGAATGATCGCCGGTACACACCTCGGGGTCGACCCAAAAGCGCGTGCGCACCACGCGCTTGCCGGCGCCTGCGAGCCGCGCCCACTCAGGCCGCAGTCGGCGTTGACGCGCGAGCTGGCACTCGCCGTCCGCGATGATGACCTTGAGACCCTTCTGCCCCGTCCGCATGGCCTCGCGCAGGGTGCCGACAACGGATTTGACGCCATAGGTGTGCACCCGTTTGATCCAGCGCACCCCCATGCTTTTCAGCGTCGCCTCGATATCGAGGCCCTTGCCGCGCCCGTCCTTCTCTTCCTTGCTCGAGAGGATATCCTGCTGGCCTGTGGCGCTGGAATAGCCGTTGTTCATCACCACCAGGACGGTGTCGTCGTTGTTGAACACTGCGCCGGCGACGCCGGTCAAAAGGCCGTTATGCCAAAAGCCGCCGTCACCCATCACGCTGATCGGACGCTCGAGCTGCGTGCCAGAAACCGCCGCGGCCGAGGCGAGCGACATACCATAGCCCAGAATCGAGTTGCCCTGGCTGAAAGGCGCAAAGGTCGCGAACGCATGGCAGCCGATGTCGGCGGCGACATGCACTGGCCCCAATTCCCGCTTTAACAGCTTCATGGCCGAAAACACCGGGCGCTCCGGGCAACCGGTGCAGAACGTCGGCGGGCGCGCGGGCAAGGCAACGCCGAGCAAGCGGTCAACCTCCGTCCGCCGGGCATCGATCGCACCCAGCCAATGCTCAAGCGCCGGCGCCGCCAAAGCATAGCGGCGCAAGAATGCGGCGAGCCCCCTGCCGACCACGGCCGGGGTATATTCGCCCGCCATCGGCAAGACGTCTTTGCCGTGCAGTCTGGTGACAAGGTCGGCCTTGCGCAAAATTTGGCCGATCGCCTGCTCGATAAAATCGGGGCCGCCTTCCTCGACGATCAGCACGGCCTTCTTGCCGGCGCAGAAGCCGGCGATCTCTTCGGGCACGAGCGGATGCACCACGTTGAGCACCAACAGCGGTAGCGATACGCTGCCGTAGACGTCGCTGAGGCCGGCGAGCTCGAGACGGCCATTGAGCACGTTGAACAGGCCGCCCTGCACGATGATGCCGACGTCGCCTTGCGACGGTCCCATCCGCTCGTTCAGCTGACGCTCGACGATGAACTTATTCGCCGCCGGCAACCGGCGCGCCACCTTGTCGGCTTCCTGCTGGAAGGTAACCGGCGGATGGCTCAGCCGTTCGTATTTGAAAGCGGCGGGCGCAAGCCGGTGCCGGGTCGAGTACGCGGCCGCCACGTTGGTCTTGGCGGGAAAGCTTCCGTACACATGACACGCACGAATGCGCAGCTCTAAGATCACGGGTGTGTTGGAGGCTTCCGAAAGCGCAAAGCTCTCCTCGACGGCGCGCACCAGGACCGGCAAGTCGGGGCGCGGATCGACCAGCCACAGCGACGACTTGAGGGCCATGGCGTGCGTTCGCTCTTGAATCACGCTGGCACCCTCGCCGTAGTCCTCGCCGACAACAATCAGCGCCCCGCCCAAGACCCCGGGCGAGGCCAGGTTGGAAAGGGCATCGGCCGCAACGTTGGTGCCGACAATCGACTTCCAGGTGACCGCACCGCGCAAGGGGTAGTTGATCGAGGCGCCGAGCATGGCAGCCGCCGCGGCTTCATTGGTGCAGGTTTCCAAATGAATGCCGAGTTCACCCAACAAGTCTTCGGACTGCACCAGCACGTCGAGCAAATGGCTGACCGGCGCACCTTGGTAGCCGCCGACGTAGGCTACACCCGACTGCAACAAGGCCTTGGTGACGGCAAGAATGCCTTCACCGTAGAAGGTGTCGCCGTCGCGCAGGCGAAGGCTTGCTATTTCCCGCTGGAAGGAGACTTCGGCCATGCCGACCTCACCCGAGCTCGGTGTGGAGCTTGCGCAGGAGCTGCAGAAAGCGCCCGCGATCGCGCGGCCCGACAATGCGGTCGAGATGCTGGTCGTGCCGGGTTGCGCACGCCGTCAGGCGAGCAAGCAGCTGATGGCCCGCGGGCGTGAGCGCGAGTTGATAGCTGCGGCGGTCGCTCTTCAAGCGGCCGCGCGTGATCAGGCCGCGCCGCTTCAGGTCGTTGAGCGCCGGGGTGAGGGTCGACTTGTCGCTGCCGTGCGCGCGGCTAAGCCTCGTCTGGCTGATGCCGGGATTGCGCCCGATCAACATCAAGAGCGCGAAACGCCCGGGACTGAGGTCGATCTGTTGCGCCTCATTGGCAAAGGCCTGAAATGAGGCGATCTGCGCCAGGCGCAAGTGGAAGCCCAGCCAATCTGCGAGCGGACCGTAATCGATACCCGTAACGGGCTCCTTCTTCTTCCTGCCGCCGCGGTGCCGAGAGGCGACGAGAGCGGATGCTGTTTCATCAAGCTCGACCATGCATTGTTCTCCTGGCCGCGCTCTCCTAGCGGCGTTTGCCTGGCGTTCGCCTGCTGGACCGGCGTCGGTCAAAGCGCCGGCTGCGCGCCTCGCGCCTGCTAGCTCGTTGCTCGATCAGTAGATAGTTTTAGCTCCGACTATTCTGCTTTACAACCGCCTGCGCCTGGGGCTGAATGCCCGCGACGCCGCGCCGACAAAAGGCAACAAAATGCCACGATCGGGGGCGCGGAGGACGTACAAAGGAGGAGAACATGCGCAAGTGCGCGTTGGCCGCATTTTTCGTTGCGTTCGCCTTGGCGACCTTTAATGCGGCCCTTGAGGCACAAGCACAAGACAAGACATTCGAGCTCAAGCTTTCGCACTGGGTACCGCCCTCGCATCCCCTGCAAAAGGCGCTGGAGGACTGGGGCACGTCCGTCGAGAAGGCTTCGGGCGGCAGCCTCAAGTACAAGGTCTTTCCGGCGCAGCAGCTCGGCAAGGCCTTCGACCATTACGACATGGCGCGCGACGGCATCGCCGATCTCACCTACGTCAATCCCGGCTATCAACCGGGTCGGTTCCCGATCATTGCTGCTGGGGAACTGCCGTTCCTGGTCGTCAATGCCAAGGGCGGTTCGCAGGCGCTCGACGCCTGGTATCGCAGGTACGCCGATGGCGAGATGAAGGACGTAAAGTTCTGCCTCGCCTTCATGCACGATCCGGGCACCTTTCATTCCAGGAGCAAGAAGATCGTCGTGCCTGGCGACCTGAAGGGGATGAAAATCCGACCGGCGCACGCCACCATGGCGACATTCGTGACCCAGCTGGGTAGCACCACCGTGCAGTCGAGTGCGCCGGAGGTGCGCGATATCATCGAGAAGGGTGTGGCCGACGCCGTGACGTTCCCTTGGGGATCAATCCCGCTGTTCGGCATCGACAAGGTGACGAAGTACCATATGGACGTGCCCCTTTATGCCACCACCTTTGCCTTCGTGTTTAACAAGGCGCTGTACGGACAAATGTCCGCCGCACAAAAGCAGGTCATCGATGACCATTGCACGAACGAGTGGGCCGGCAAGGTCGCAGGTCCCTGGGCCGACTTCGAGCATGGCGGCATGCAAAAGCTCAAGAGCGATCCGGCACACGAGGTCTATTCGATCTCCGGCGAGCAGCTTGCCGAGTGGCGCAAAGCCGCGGAGCCATTGGCCAACACCTGGGCCGAGAACGTGCGCAGGACCGGCGGCAATCCGGAGACGATCATGCAGGAACTCAAGGCCGCGCTCAGCAAGTATCAAGCTGCCTACTGAGGCCCATCGAGGCCACAACCCGCAGCGGTGGCGGCGGCTGGCCGCCCTGGTGATGAAGATGGGTCGCCATGTCCGAGCACCGGGCCAGTGTCAGCGCCGCGGCTGAACCAACGGCAATGCCGCGCAGCGGCATGGATCGCTTCATCGACAACATCGAATTGCTGGCCGCGGTGTTCATCGGCATCGTTGCCGCCGACGTCTTTATCACCGTGTTGCTGCGGGCGTTCGGCATGTCCATTCCCGATAGTTACAATTTCGGCCAGTTCCTCCTGGGCATCCTGATTTTTTGGGGTATCGCCGCCACCTCCTATCGCGGCACCCACATCACGGTCGATCTGGTGTGGGCCAACGTCGGGCCCAAGTGGCAACGCGCCATCGACGTGTTCGCGACCCTGGTGCTGCTGTTCGTCGTCGCCGTGCAAACCTACACGCTGTTCGACAAGACGCTCAGCACCTACTACTCCAACCTGGAAACGCTTGAGCTGCGGTTACCCGTGTGGCCATTTTTCGCGGTGGCATGGCTCGGCGACGTTTCGGCTGTGATGTTGATCGCCGTGCGCACCTACCGGCTGGTGTTTTACCCCAACTCGATGGCCCGACTTGCCGACCCGGCAAGGGCGGTAGAATGAGGCGTACACGATGAACGGCGACCTGGTGGCCCTCATCGGCTTTATCGCTTTGTTTGCGCTGATGCTGTTGCGCGTTCCCGTCGGCATGGCGATGGGCCTCGTTGGCGTGGCCGGTTTCGGCTACCTGAGCGGCAGCGGGCCGGCGTTGAAAATCGTCGGCCATACCTCCATGCGCACGGTAACCGATTGGAATTTCGCCGTGGTGCCGCTGTTCCTGCTGATGGGCTCGTTTGCAACCACCTCGGGTATGAGCCGGGAGCTGTTTCGCGCCGCCAACGCCTTCCTCGGGCACCTGCGCGGCGGACTTGGCATCGCCACCATCGCCGCCTGCGGCGGCTTTGCCGCAATTTGCGGCTCATCGGTGGCGACCGCCGCCACGTTTTCCCGGGTGGCCTATCCGGAAATGCGTCGCTTCGGCTACCCACAAAGTTTTGCCACCGGCGTCATCGCTGCCGGCGGCACCTTGGGCATCATGATCCCGCCCTCCACCGTGCTCGCTGTCTACGGCCTCATCACCGAGCAGGACATCGGCAAGTTGTTCGTCGCCGGCATTGTACCGGGGTTGATCGCGGTGGGGATGTACATCGCCACCATCACCGTTATCGGTTATGCGCGGCCGGGCTTTCTGCCGGCAGGAAAGGGCGCTGCCTGGGGCGAACGGTGGCGGGCGATGCGCGACGTCTGGGCGACGCTCGTGCTTTTTTTGTTCGTCATCGGTGGTATCTACGGCGGCCTCTTCACGGCCACGGAGGCGGCGGGCATGGGAGCGGGCGGCGCCTTCCTGATCGGCATCGCCCGACGCCGCCTGTCGCGCCAGGCCATCCTGCGCTCGTTACTCGAGGCGACGCGCACCACGGCAGCCGTCTTTACGGTGCTGATCGGCGCCATTTTGTTCGGTTATTTTCTTACCATCACGCAGACGCCGCAGAAGGTTACGGAGTTTCTGACCGGACTGGGGCTCGGCAGCTACGGCGTGCTGGCTTTGATCCTGCTCATGTATCTGGTGCTCGGCTGCCTGATGGATGCGCTCGCCATGATCATACTGACGGTGCCGATTGTCTTTCCGGTCATCAAGGCACTAGGCTTTGATCCGATCTGGTTTGGCGTCATCATCGTCATGACGGTAGAGCTCGGGCTGATCCATCCGCCCGTAGGCATGAATATTTTCGTCATCAAAAGCGTCGTTGAGGATGCCAAGATCGCCACCATCTTCTATGGCGTCCTGCCCTTCATCATTACCGATATCCTACGCCTGGTCCTGCTGATCGCCTTGCCGGGCCTCGTGCTCTGGCTACCAGGGAAAATGTGAGGGTGATGGACGGCTCATCTTCCATTGCGGGGCGGGAGCCGTTAGGACATAGCCTGCGCCTGTTGTGCGCCGGAGAGCGGCCATCCAAGGTCCAGGCATCAAAAAGGCAATTCCAGCGCGACGGCAAAAGACGCGGACGGCGGCGGCTGAGCGACAGCTCGATTTCGCCGAGTTGCCAAGCTATGTCGGCTATCAGGTGCGGCGAGCGCAGGCTGCGATCTTCGGCCGATTCGAAACGACGCTGGCGGACTTCGATTTGACGCCTGGCTCCTTCGGCGTGCTCACCCTGATCAAGGCCAATCCCGGCATTACACAGGTGGCGTTGGCGGCGGCATTCGGGGTCGACAAGTCGACCATGAGTCCCGTGATCGTGCGGCTCGAGAAACGGGGATTGATCCGGCGGGAGGTATTGCCCAGCGACCGGCGCTGTCATGCCCTGTTTTTTCAGCCGGGGGCGGGGGCATATTTTGCGGCAGCCCGCGACAAGGTGCGCGCGTTCGAGGAGGGGCTGGCGGGGCGCTTGTCGAAGGCAGAGCAACGTGAGTTTGCCCGCTTGCTTTCGAAATTGCAGGGATGAGTTGAAGGGTGCGACGAGGCCGATTTTGTCGTCGACCGCGGTTTCTTTTTTGACAAGTTCTCTTTTTGTTCTTATACTGGAGGGCAGTCCCCCGGCTCGGTCTAGGCCTGAGAAACACTTCTGTTTCAATGCATTATCTCGCAAGAACGCGGACCCAACACTGTCGTCCCGACCAAGGCCAGCCCCGGTCTGCGGACGGGCCTTCTGCCTTGGCCCAAGCGCCGTTCGGCCTGACAGACGCCTCCGTCCTGGTCCCTCGCGGCAGGACAACTGATCAGGGCGAAAACGCCGCCTGCCAGAGCGCACGGGACCCGGAAGCCCAGGGGCAGGCGCTCGACCTGACCGGGGGCAGCCGCATCGCAAAGCTGCGACGCACCATCGCCAAGCTGGAGACCTCCTTCGTTGGGGCCACGCCAACCACCCTTTCGCTCGGCGTGCCTGAAATTCACCGGCATCTCCCAGGGCCAGGGCTTGCTTGCGGCGTGCTGCACGAAGTGAGGGCGGCAAGCTACGGCGATGGACCGGCTGCCCTGGCCTTCCTGCTCGCATTGGCGTCTTTGGCACTACAGGCAAAACCGGGTCTCGTCATTTTGGTCCTTTCACAGCGGGCCTGCGCCGAATGGGGCAGACCCTACGGTCATGGACTGGATCGGCTCGGGGTTGATCCCAGCCGGCTCATGCTGGTCGAAGCGCACACCGATAAGGAGGCGCTTTGGAGCATTGAGGAGATCCTAAGATCACGCGCGCAGCCGGCTATGGTCGCCGGTGCTCTTGTAAACCATCACGACCTGACGGCCAGCCGTCGGTTGAACTTGGCCGCAGCCGCTTTGGCCATTCCCTTGGCACTGGCATTTCAAGCAAAGGTGGGCGGGGAGAGTGCGGCGGCAACGCGCTGGTGCATCGGCACCCTACCGGCATCGCGTGATCGCTTCGGTGCAATCTTAAATCCCCGCTGGAGCGTCAGCCTCGAGCGCTGTCGCCATGGCCGTCCCGGAACGTGGTTTGTCGAGTGGAATCATGTCGCGCATCGTTTCAGTTTGGTTGAAGGCATGGCCGATCGCTCGTCTACTCAGGGCGCAGGCCTCCGCGTCGCCGGGTGAGGGCCGGATCAGGCCGGTGCTTGATCCGGCGCAATCGCTGGTGCTCGTCGCTCCCGGCAAAGGTGGCCAACGCATCGTTGCCCTCAACAGGGCGGCGTGTGCTGGGGGTCTTAGCTTGGGTGAGCTCCTCTCCAACGCCCGCTCCAAAGTCCTCAATTTGCAGATATGCGATGCCAACCCGGCTGCCGATAGGGACGCCCTGCGCAAGCTTGCGCTCTGGGCGATGCGGTATTGCCCGGTGGTAGCGGTTTGGGATGATGCAAGCGGCGCCGATGGCTTGTTCTTGGACATTACGGGTGCCGCGCAGCTTTTCGGCGGTGAGGAGCGCCTGCTTGCCGATCTGCAGCGTCGGCTAGGAAGCTTTGGCCTTTACCCGCGCCTCGCCGTTGCCGGTACGGCCGGGGCGGCCTGGGCCCTCGCCCGTTACGGCAAACGCAATCGGATCATCCTTTCACCGGGGGCGGAACGGCAGGGAATCGAAGACCTGCCGCTGGCCGCCTTGCGGCTTCCTGAAGAAGTATTGACGGTCCTGCGCCGCCTTGGCTTTCGCCGCTGTGGCGAGCTGATCGATCAACCACGCGCCCCGTTCGGTGCCCGCTTCGATGCCCCGCTTCTGTCTCGACTCGATCAGGCCCTGGGCCGTGCATCCGAGCCGCTCATTCCCATTGTGCCGCCGCCCATCTACCGCGCGCAGGTGCAATTCCTCGAACCGATTTTGCAACAAGAGCACGTGCTCGAGGCGGCTCGGTGCCTGCTTGAGAGGCTGATGCAGGATCTTGCCCGCGATGCGGTTGGCGTACGCCTGCTGAGATTGTTGCTGTTCAAGCTGGACGGCGCGGCGGTATCGCTGGATCTGGGACTTGCCGCCCCAAGCCGTGACGCACAGCATTTGGTCCAGCTGATCGGTTTGCGCCTCTATCGCCTTCACTCCGAGTTCGAAACGGACTTCGGCTTCGAAGCAGCAGCCCTCCATGTCCTGAGCGCCGAGGACCTGCCCGAACAACAAAACCAGCTTGCTATTGCTGCACACAATCCAGCGCCGGAGGAGCTTGCCAGGTTGATCGACCGGCTGCAGCAACGACTTGGGGTCAACGCTGTAGGGCAGCTGATCGCCCAGCAGAGCCACATCCCCGAACGGGCGGTTCGGCACATCAAAGGCTTCGTCCTGCCTAAGGCTTCCCACAATCCGCCGCCGGCGCCTCCTCGGCACGACACGGTGCGGCGCCCGGAGGAGCCGTTGCCGTGGGCGCCGGACGTGCCTGCAGTCGAGCGTCCTCTCCTGCTGCTGCCGCGCCCCGAGGCCGCAGACGTCGTCGCCCTCGTTCCGGAAGGGCCGCCACGACAGTTCCGTTGGCGCGGCGTGCGGCATCAGGTTGCCTATTCCGGTGGTCCAGAACGCATCGCCGCAGAGTGGTGGCGCCGTACGGGAGAGGCAACCCGCGATTACTACGTGGTGGAGGATACCAGCGGCCGACGCTTCTGGCTCTTTCGTGCGGGTCTCTACGACCGCGAGACCGATCCTCCGCAATGGTTTGTCCACGGGGTATTCGGATGAGCAATCCCGGCCCTCTTTCCAACCCATTGGGCCACGGGCGCATCGTTTGACCGTCAGTCCTCCCCCTTGCGTCTCGTTAGGCACGCAAAGGCACCACGCGTCGGTCGGCATAAGAGCAAAGGGCAAACCATGGTCGCCTTCGCCGAGTTGGTCGCTGCCACCAATTTTTCCTTCCTGCGCGGGGCCTCACACCCCCATGAGATGGTGGGGCAAGCGTCCGAGTTGGGGCTTATTGCCATCGGCATTGCCGATCGCAATACGCTGGCCGGCGTCGTCCGAGCGCACCAGGCAGCCAAAGAGTATGGCATTCGCCTCCTCGTCGGCGCCCGGCTCTTGACCACGGATGGTTTCGAGACCGTCTGCTATCCGACTGATCGCTCGGCCTACGGCCGGCTCTGCCGATTGCTCACGTCCGGCAATCGGCGCGCCTTGAAAGGCGAATGTCATTTCACATTCCAGGACCTGCTGGCCGAAAGCGACGGCCAGATCTTTATCGTCGTTCCGCCCCAGCGCCCAACGGCGGACCTAGCCGATCGCTTGTCGACACTTGCAAAGGCCGCGCCTGGCCGTAGTTATCTTGCCGCCACCTTCGCCTACCGCGGCGATGAGCAGCGTCGATTGGGCGAGCTGTCCGAGCTGGCTGCGACTGCACGCACCCCGCTGCTCGCCACCGCCGATGCGCTTTATCACCACCCCAACCGCCGTTTGCTCGCCGACGTGCTCACCTGCATCCGCGAAAAATGCACGATTGCGCAAGCAGGCTATCGCCTGGAAGCCAATGCAGAGCGGCACTTGAAGCCCGCCGACGAAATGTCACGCCTGTTCGCACGCTATCCCGAAGCCATCGCCCGCAGCTTCGAGCTTGTAGGCCGCATTACGTTCGGCCTCGATCAGCTGCGCTATGAATACCCGCAAGAGCCCGTGCCACCCGGCCGAATGCCGCAAGCCTATCTCGAAGAGCTGACGGTCCGGCACGCGAAGCGGCGCTATCCCAATGGCGTGCCCGTTAAGGTGCAAGCGCTCATCGACAAGGAACTCGCCCTCATCGCCCGGCTCGACTACGCACGCTATTTCCTCACCGTCTATGACATCGTCCACTACGCTCGTGAGCAACTGGAAACGCCGATCCTTTGTCAGGGTCGCGGCTCGGCCGCCAACAGCGCCGTGTGCTATTGCCTCGGCATTACCTCCGTCGATCCCACCCAAATTGATCTCTTATTCGAACGGTTCATCTCCGCCGATCGTCGTGAGCCACCCGATATCGACGTCGATTTCGAGCACGAGCGGCGCGAGGAAGTTATCCAGTATATCTATCAGCGCTATGGCCGCGAACGTGCCGCCATCTGCTCAACCGTCATTCACTACCGGCCGCGCCTGGCAATCCGCGAGGTCGGCAAGGCGATGGGGCTCAAGGAAGATGTGACGGCAAGCCTTACCGGCCTAATCTGGGGCGAGGGCGACGGCGAGATCCCCGACGAGCACATCACCGAGGCGGGCCTCGATCCTGCCAATCCTGAAATTCAACAAGCCATCGGTCTCGCCCGCACGCTGCTCGGCTTTCCACGCCATCTTTCCCAGCACGTCGGCGGCTTTGTGCTAACGCGCGAACGCCTCGATGAGACCGCTCCCATCCATAATGGCGCCATGGCGGACAGAACCTTTCTCGAATGGGATAAGGACGATATCGACGCACTCGGCATGCTGAAGGTGGATGTGCTGGCGCTTGGCATGCTCACATGCATCCGCAAGGCCTTTGATCTCATCGCGCAGCATTACGGCAAGGCCTATACGCTCGCCAACATACCGCGCGAAGATCACAAAGTGTACGCGATGCTCTCGCGAGCCGATTCGGTGGGCGTGTTCCAGGTCGAGAGTCGTGCACAGATGTCGATGCTGCCGCGGCTCAAGCCGGTCTGCTTTTACGATCTCGTCATTGAAGTGGCGATCGTGCGCCCTGGACCCATCCAGGGCGACATGGTGCATCCCTACCTGCGCCGTCGCGACAAGCTCGAGCCGGTTACCTATCCCTCCGAGGCTCTCAAGGCGGTGCTGCAAAAGACTTTAGGCGTACCGTTGTTCCAGGAACAGGCGATGCAGATCGCCATTGTGGCGGCGGGCTTCACCCCGGATGAAGCCGATCGGCTACGCCGCGCCATGGCCACTTTTCGACACGTGGGAACCATTCACACCTTTCGCGCGAAATTCATCGCCGGCATGGTTCGGAACGGATACCAGCAGGAATTCGCCGAACGCTGCTTCAGCCAGATCGAAGGCTTTGGCGAATATGGTTTCCCGGAGAGCCATGCGGCAAGCTTCGCTCACCTCGTCTATGTCTCCTCCTGGCTCAAGTACCACTACCCCGATGCCTTTTGTGCAGCGATCCTGAACAGCCAGCCCATGGGCTTCTACCAGCCGGCACAACTCGTGCGCGATGCGCGCGAGCACGGCGTAAAGGTGCATCAGCCCGACATCAATCTTAGCGACTGGGCCTGCACGCTGGAGCCTTTGTCTTCCCGGGCTGCCGGCGCGGATATGGAGAGCGATGCTAGCGCCGGCCGGCCTCGAACAGGACCAGAGGCTGCTGCACTTTCCGAAACGGCGAAAGAACGCCGTGCCGTTCGTCTCGGCTTATGCCTGATCAGCGGGCTGGCGGAGGAGGCGACGCAGAAGACCATTGTGGCTACTCGGGGCGATGGCTACTCCGACATCTTATCGCTGTGGATGCGTAGCGGCGCCCCCGTGAGCGTTCTGGAGCGACTAGCCAACGCTGATGCCTTTCGCTCGATCGGCCTTGATCGGCGCGCGGCCCTGTGGGCCGTCAAAGGCCTCGGCGGCGGCGCACTCAACACTCGGCCAAAGCCAATGGCCCCCAGCACAGCATCGCTGCTGACGCATGGGCTGACCGGTGATCTTTTCGCCGAGCCTACCGTTGCGTTACCCACCATCACCTTGGGTGAACACGTGGTGGAAGACTACGCCGCCATCAGCCTTTCGCTGAAAGCGCACCCAATTGCCTTCTTCCGTCGACCTCTAGCCGCCCGCGGCATCCTCACCAGCGCCGAGCATTGGGACGAGCAATTGGCCGGCCGACGCGTGTCGGTCGCCGGTTTGGTGCTGGTTCGCCAGCGCCCCGGCACCGCCAAAGGCGTGATCTTCCTCACCCTCGAGGACGAAACCGGCATCGTCAACGTGGTGGTGTGGCCCAAGGTATTCGCTAAGAACCGGCGCGTCGTGATGGCGGCGCAGTTTCTGGAAGTGCACGGCCGCATAGAACGCCAGGGGCTGGTCATCCACGTTGTGGCCGAGCGGCTTGTCGACCGTTCGACCGAGTTGCGTGCACTCGGTGATGGCACCGCCGGCATGCCCGCGACCGCCAAGCAGGTGCGGGAAGGCTCCTGGAAGCCGCATAGGAGCCGAGATTTCCATTGATTGGCCGGTCCCAGCCCTCATTGCCACCCTAGGCATCACTTCCCCCTTGATCATCGCTCCAAGCTCTGCTGGAAAGCGCACCGGGGCGTGTCCGGGTCGGCGAGCTTGGCGACGCACACGCGGGAGGAAAACATCATGGCCGCGCCTATCGTCACTTGCGTCGAAGACTTGCGCGTACTTGCTCAGCGCCGCGTGCCGAGAATGTTTTATGACTACGCCGACTCGGGCGCCTGGAGTGAGAGCACCTACCGCGCCAATGAAACCGACTTCCAACGCATTCGCTTGCGCCAACGCGTCGCCGTCGACATGTCAAACCGTACGCTTGCCACCAGCATCATCGGCCAACCGGTCTCCATGCCCGTCGCATTGGCGCCCGTCGGCCTTGCCGGCATGCAGCACGCCGACGGCGAGGTGCTGGCCGCCCGCGCCGCGGCGGCGGCGGGGGTTCCCTTTACCCTCTCAACCATGAGCATCTGCTCGATCGAGGACGTGGCCGAGGGGGTCGACAAGCCGTTCTGGTTCCAGCTCTACGTCATGCGCGATCGCGACTTCATCGATCGCCTGATTGGTCGTGCCAAGGCGGCGGGCTGCTCGGCCCTGGTGCTGACGCTGGATCTGCAAATCCTCGGCCAGCGCCACAAGGACGTGAAAAATGGCCTTACCGCGCCACCGAAGATGACGCTTGCCAACATCATCGATATCGCCGGCAAACCGCGCTGGTGGCTGGGCATGCTCGGCACCAAACGGCGCACCTTCCGCAACATTGTCGGCCACGCCAAGGGCGTTAAGGACACGCGTGCGCTCTCCGCCTGGACCGCCGAACAGTTCGACCCAAGCCTCAATTGGGACGACGTCAAACGCATCAAGGAGCGCTGGGGCGGCAAGCTCATTCTCAAGGGCATTCTCGACCCTGAGGATGCCGAGCTTGCGGTTCGCAGCGGCGCCGATGCCATCATCGTCTCCAACCACGGCGGCCGCCAGCTCGACGGCGCCCCCTCGTCCATATCGGCGTTGCCCGAGATCGCCCGCAGCGTGGGGAGCCGAATCGAGGTCCTGATGGATGGTGGCATTCGTTCCGGACAAGACGTCATCAAGGCCCTGGCGTTGGGCGCCAAGGGCGTTTTCATCGGCCGCGCCTACGTCTACGGCCTCGGCGCTCTGGGCGAGGCCGGTGTCGCCAAATCCCTCGAAATCATCCGCAAGGAACTCGATGTCACCATGGCGCTCTGCGGCCTGCGCGATGTGAAGCAGGTGAGCGGCGATATTCTCGTGAAGCACAACACCTAATACCGTCGGCGCATGCCCGCCGGCATTCGCTCTACCCCTCTTGGCGCATTGCAAGTAAGCTTGGCCGAAAGCGCGCAGGGGAAGACGTCTAGCAATGCGCATGCGGAGCTCCCAAGATTTTACGGCCGGTCTGCTGTTGCTTGCCTTTGGACTGGCTGGCCTCTGGATCGGCGCCGACTATCCGATGGGAACCGCGCCGAGGCCCGGTACCGGCGTCTTGCCCCACATCCTGAGCTGGTGCCTGGTCGCGACCGGCGTGCTGCTCTGGCTCAAGGCCGCCCTTGCCGGCAGCCCGCCCCTCACCGCCTGGGCCTGGCGACCCGCCATCATGGTCACGCTGGCGA
>DATMZT010000051.1:0-21908 GCA_035573335.1 Hyphomicrobiaceae bacterium
GCCAGGAAGGCCCCCTCGTCGAGGGTCTCTGTCCTTCCGGCCAAATTCGTGATCTAAAAACCGCGGCGATAGCCAACACAAGCCTTCCGGTCGCGCAGCCGCCTTGCTCGCCACGTCACTTGCAGGAAACATTCACCTCCAGGAAACATTCCATGCCCAAGTTCCGCATCGTCACGCCCGCCGGCGCCTCCTTCAGCAACAGCGGCGGCGGCTATAGCTTCGAAATGGAGGCGCTCGAGAACCTCGACGCCGAGATTTTTGAGTGTCCCACCACGGAAGAGGCGTTCATCGCCGCCGCCAAGGGCGCGGACGCCATCTATGCCAAAGGCATGAAGTTCACCCGGCGCATGATCGAGTCGCTCGACAAGGCGCGCGTGATCGCATTGGGAACGGTCGGCGTCGACTACATCGATGTGGCCGCGGCAACCGAAAAGGGCATACCTGTCACCAACTGCCCCGATACCTTCATCGAAGAAGTCGCCGACCATGCCATGATGCTGCTGCTCGCCACACATCGGCGTGCGATCGAGCAAGATCGCATGGTGCGCGAGGGTCGTTGGAGCGAGGGTCGCCCGCAACTTTTGCAGGTGCCGCGGCTGTTGGGACAGACCCTCGGCTTCATCGCCTTTGGCCGCGTCGCCCGCGCGGTCGCCGAGCGTGCAAAGCCTTTTGGCTTGCGGCTGATGGCATACGATCCCTTCCTTGACGAGCTGAAAATCGCGGCCTCGGGCGTCGAGCCAACCAGCCTCACCGATCTGCTCAAGCAAGCCGACTTCATCTCCATGCATTTGCCGGCGACGCCCGAAGCCGTCGGCTTCCTAAAGGAGAAGCACTTCCGGCAGATGAAGCCCAACGCCGTCTTCATCAATACCGGGCGCGGCGGCACGGTCGACGAGCCGGCCTTGATCAAGGCGCTGCAAGAAAAATGGATCGCCGGAGCCGGACTGGACGTGCTGGCCGTCGAGCCGCCGAAGCCGGACAATCCGCTCTTGAAGATGCCGCACATTATTTTGGCGCCGCACAACGCCTCGGCGTCCGCCCGCTTCGATCCCGCGCGCAAGCGCCGCGTCGGCCAGGAGCTGGCGCTGGTGCTGTCGGGCCGTTGGCCGATGTCGTGCGTCAATCCCAGCGTGCTGCCGGCGGCCAACCTCAAACGCTGGCAACCGGTATCGATGGATCGGGGACCCAACTCCTAAGACCGCGACCGACCATGGCCAAAATCGAGGTCCATCATCTCAACAATTCGAGGTCGCAGCGTATCTTGTGGCTGCTCGAGGAGTTGGGCCTCGACTACTAGATCATCGCCTACCAGCGCGATCCGCTGACGCGACTGGCGCCGGCAAGCGTGCAGGCGATCCATCCTCTCGGCAAATCACCCGTGATCCGCGATTCGGCGCTGGTGCTGGCCTAGTCGGGGGCGATCATCGAATCCCTGGTTGGCCGCTGCGGCCAGGGTCGGCTGTCGCCCGCCACGGAGTTGCCTCGCCCGAGTATGCCGCCTACCTGCATTGGCCGCATTTTGCCGAGGGCTTGGCAATGCTCCCGCCGCTGCTCAAACTTTACGTCGGCCTGTTCAAGGACGCCGGCCAGCCAAAGCTGCCGCGCATCGAAAGGGAACTGAAGGGCCCGTTCGACTACCTGAGCGCGGCACTGGGCCAGGACGGCGACTTCGTGGCCAAGACCTTCGCGGCCGCCGAGATCTAGCTTTCGTTCGTGCTCGATGCCAGCGTCGCGCGCGGTCCCCTCAAGGATTACGCCAATCTCGTCCGGCCCGACCAACGCCTCAAGGCGCGGGCGGCCCAGCAGCGCGCGTTTCAGCGCGGCGGTCCCTACGAGCTGGCGCGATAGCCGCGAGGTCTCCCCAATCGATCGCTCAAACCCAGCCAGGCATACACGGCGGGCAGGAACCACGCCGTGCCGTTGTAGAGCGGGATGGCCGGCGGCGGCCGAAAATCCAAGGCCGACCGGGCGCGGGCGTCGCCGAGGATCTGCCAGGCGGCCTTTTGTCCCGCCCAGCGCGCCCACACGACACCCGAGCCGCAGTAGCCCACGGCATAGCGCAGGCCATCGCGCGAAAAGATGCGCGGGATCATGTCGCGGTTCATGCCGACATGTCCCCACCAGCTGTGCGTGATAGCCACACCCGCAAGCACGGGAAAGACATCGGCCAGGGCGCGCTTCAGCTGGCGCGTCGGCCAGGTCGGGTCGCCGGCGATGCTGCCGTCGCGGCCGCCAAACAGAATGCGCGTACCGTCCGGTGAGGGCCGATAGTAGAAGTGGAGCTTGCGGGTGTCCGCGCACATCACCCCCTTGGGCATCAACGCCGCCATCAGATTATTCGAGAGCGGGGCGGTCGCAATGATGCGGCTGCGCACCGGCACCAGCCGCCGGCGCAGCCATGGATCCACGCCGTCCGTATAGCCGTTGGTTGCAACGATGAGGTGGTCGGCCTCGACGGGCCCGCGCGCCGTCTCGACCGCAAAACCGTGAGCCTGGCGGCAAAAGCCGAGAACGGCAGTCTCGCCATGCACCGTTGCCCCCGCTGCGCGCGCGGCCTGCAATAGACCGGCAAAGAATTTGGCGGGATGCAAGCCGCCGATGTCATCGCGCAACAGACCACATAATAGAAGTCGGTGCCGAGCACGCCGTGCTGCTCCGCCTTCGGCACGGCGTGCGCCTCGATGCGCAAGGTCTGGCGTAAGTGATCGGCTTCGCGCGCCAGCTGTTCATACGCGGAGGCCTTGGCGGCCCCGGTAAAGCGATCCACGAGCCGGGAGTCGCAATCGATGTTCTCGCGCGCGACGAACTCGGCAAGCTCTTCGCGCGCATCCTTGGCTTCGGCGAGCAGCGCCTGGGCCCGGGCCTCGCCGAACTTGCGCCGCATCTGGTTGTAGCTCGGCCGCAGATTGCCGCTGGCAATGCCGCCGTTGCGGGTCGAGGCCTCTTCGCCGGGGCGCTGGCGGTCGAAGATTTGGACCGACCGCCCGGCGCGCGCCAAAGTCAGTCCCGCGCTCAGTCCGCTATAGCCTGCGCCGACGATGACGACATCGCAGTGCCGCTCCAGGGCACGCTGGGCTAGCCGCGGTGGCGACACGGCTTCCCACCAGTAGGGTAAGGCTTCCACCATGGCACTCCCGCGAGCCAGGCAACGCAAGCGATAGTAGCGCCATGGTCGACGGTCGTGCTAGGCGGCCTCCAGCAGGGACGGCGCCTGGTCGTGCCGCGGCCATTCCAGCAGCACCTTCGGCCAGGCTTCCGCGCTGCGCCGGAACGCCTCGTGCAGCACCCGGGGCAGCTCGCCGGCGTAGCCAAGCGCATAGGCCGCAGCCGACGTACCGGAGACACAGACCGCAGCCCGCAGCCCTTCGCCGGGGAGATGGGTGTGGAAGTTGCGGCAGAACGGACAACGCACCGCCCAAACCGGACCTAGTCCCAATTTTTGCAAGTGCGGCAGGTTCGGCAGCGACCACGCCTGCACGAGAGGCAAGAGGTTGGCGCCAGCGCCGGTCGCGGGCGAAGCGAAGCGCCACAAGCAATGCTTACCCAACACGGTCAGGCCATCCTTGAGCGCGCCCAGCCGCCAGTTCTCGGCGGGACCTTCACAGATGGCCGCCAGCGCTCGCCCCTCGAGTAGGAGGGCCAACCTGAACGACAACGTACCCAAGCCCCGAAAGGCGTGCCGCATCGGCACGGCAAAGCGCCCATCCTGCGCGGCATCGAACGCGATCTTAGACAAGCCCCAGGCAATTTTTTCAAGCATCGTTGCAGACCCCTGGTTAGCCCCCCAGGCGCCCAAGTTGGGAAGGTGGACCGACGTTCGTAAACAAATGGTTAACGCCTGACCCACGCTGGGGCAAATGCGGCTATGCTTGAGCGGTAACCGAGCAGCGCACAGGAGCGGCCATGGCAGGACAACTCGAAGCGGTCGAGACGGTGGTGTGGACCTATCTTGATGGGCTCCATGAAGGTGATACCAGGAAGCTTGCCGCGGCCTTCCACGAGGTGAGCCACCTTTACAGCCTTGAAGAGGGTGGCGTCAGCGACCTGCCGCGGGCGGAGTGGTTCAAAATGATCGAAAGCCGTGCCTCGGCCAAATCCAAGGGTCTGCCGCGAACCGACCGTATCGTCTCGATCGACTTCTCGGGACCCGAGACCGCCTTCGTCAAGGTCGAGTGCTCCTTGCATCCGCGTTACTTCACGGACTACCTGACGCTGTTGAAGTTGCCCGAGGGCTGGCGCGTGGTGTCAAAAACCTTTCGCACCGAGCGGCGCGCTTGAGGCAAGCGCGCTAGCCGCGCCAGCGTTCGAGATTGTCGGCGACGAAGACGTTGTCGTTGAGCTCGGGATAGGTCGCGGTAATGCGGTCGATGCCGGCCGCCTGGCCGGGACTGAGGACCTCATGCGGGTCCAGACAGTGCACGGTCGCAAGCAAGCCTTGCCGCCGCAACACCTCGTGGCAGCCGGGTATGCAGCCGGCGAAACCGTTGGCGACGTCGAAAATCACGCTGTTGCAGTCGGTTACCATGGCGTCGACGGCCAAAAGGTCATCCGGGACGACACCGGTGCCGGCACAGGCGTGCGCGCGCGCCAAGAGCTCGACGGCGGGTTTGGTCCAGACGCTCCAGTGCCCCAGCAGGCCGCCCTTGAAGCGGAGCACCACCTCGCGCTTGAGGGTGCGAATCATGAGCGGCATGACGAGATCGGCGACGATATGATCGTCGTTGCCGGTGTAAAGGGTGATGCGATCTTCCGCGCCGGCGGCCACGACGCCGAAGGCAACGTCAAGGGTCTTGTAGCGATCGAATGGCGCCACCTTGATGGCAATCACGTTGTCGATGCCGGCAAAGCGCGTCCAAAAGGCGCGCGACAAGGCAATGCCACCCACGGCGGTCTGCAGATAAAAGCCGATCACGGGCAGCTCGCGCGCAATGAGGCCGCAGTGCTCGATCAACTCATCCTCGCTGGCACCGTGCAGGCCAGCAAGGCCCAAGAGGACGGCGTGGTAGCCGAGCGCCCGGGCAAGCCGCGCCTCCGCAAGCGCCGCGGCGGTGTTGCCGATCACCCCGGCGATCAGCAGTAGCGGCCGGCGCGTCCAGCCCTGGGCCGTCTCTGCGGCCAATTCCAGGACCGGCCGGTAGAGACCTGCCGCACGGATCTTGAATTGCGTGGCATGCACGCCAACGGCAAGGCCGCCCGCACCGGCATCGATATAGTAGCGGGCGAGCGCGCGCTGGGAGACCCGGTCGAAGCCTCGCTGCTGATCGAGCGCCAGCGGGTGCGCCGGAAGCACGGTACCGCGCCGCAGCACGGCAAGAACATCGGCAGGTATCTCTGTCCACGCGGCCATGACCCAATTCCCTGTTGCTGCGCTAGCCGAGCTCCGGTCCTGCCAGGGCAAACACCCGCTGAGCATGGTCGACTTGGTCACTGTGGCCGCGCAGCATGCGGGTAAAGCGGCGTGGCGCGGTGGCGCCTACCGCCGCCAACCAGTCTTTGAGGCGGCGATGACGATCGGGGATGTCGACGATCAACGGTTGCGCCAGGGCGCCGGCGGCGGCGCTCAACAGCGCCAGCGCCGTTGCCTCATCCTCGGCTACCACCGGCCCGAGATGCCAGCTGCGATGCCCGTCGCGTCCCAGCACAAAACCTGCAAGATCGCCGTTGCGGCGCCGGGCGACGTGGGCGAAACCCGGCGATCGGGAGATGAGATCGGCGAGGATCTCAGCACGGGCCAAGCCGCTGCGCGCACGGTCATAGGCAATGATCTCAGCCTGGTCCTCTGGCGCGGCGGTGCGCACGACAACGCCGGGCGGCGGGTCGACCACTGCCCGCGGCGGCGTCTGGCAGTGCCAGCGCGCCAGCGCAAAAGCCTCGACAAACCCCAGCGGCAGATAGATCGGTCGGCCGAACTCGGTGGCGTCGAGCCCTGCCACCCGACCGCCTGCTTCCGTAAGCGCAAGGCAGCGCGACAATAGCTCGGTTCCAAGCCCCTTGCCGCGTGCCGGCTCGGTGACCAGAACCATGCTGATCCAGGCGAGCGTCGGCCCCAAGGGCAGTGTCAGGGCGCTGCCGAGCCAGCGCCCGTCGGCGGCCTGCCTTCCGAACCCCTGGCCGAGCGTCAACATCAGCCGCCAGTCGCCAGCCACCTGGTTCCAGCCCGCCTCCTTGGACAGCGGGCAAAGCGCCGAGGCATCGTCGGGCCGCAAGGGCACGATCTCGCGCCCCGCGACCGTCTCAGTACTGACCATCGCGCACCTCATAGTGCGTCGGCTTGCCGTGACTGACCATACCGCGCGCAAGCCAGTCGGCGGTCCAGTCGAGCATACGCTCGATCGGCACCCGCGGCGGTCCGAACTCGGCTACCATGCGCTGGGCATTGTTGAGCCATCCGGTGGTCGCCTCGTGCCCCGTGAATTGCGGCGGCCGCTGCAAGCGTTTCCCGAAGGCCTCGGCCAGTTGCCGCACCTTGAGCGTCTCGGGGCCCGTAACGTTGATGGCGCTTGTTGGATTGGTGACGCGCGCCAGGCAGCGCAGCGCAGCGGCATTGGCATCGCCCTGCCAGATGACGTTGACGTGGCCCATGCTGAGATCGATCGGGAGGCCGTCGCGCACCTTTGAAGCGATGTCGTGCAGCACGCCATAACGCATGTCGATGGCGTAGTTGAGCCGCACCAGGCGGCCCGAGGTTGCGCGGACACGCGAAAAGAATTCGAACATGCGCTCGCGGCCAACGCAAGAATTGGCGTAGTCACCGGCCGGCGGGATGGTCGGCGTTTCCTCGCTCGCACCGCCGCCGTCGACGGGCACGAACGGATAGACGCAGCCGGTGGAGAAGGCAACGATGCGCGAGGTCGCGAAGACCTCGGCCGCGATGGCTGGCGCGTGCACGTTCATGGCCCAGGTCAGGGCGGGATTGCCGCTCGCTCCGAACTTCATGGCCGCCATATAGACGACGTTGTCGAACTTTGGCAGGGCGCTCACGGCGCCGCGGTCGAGCAGATCACAGGCAATCGTCTCGATGCCCGCCTGCGCCAGCCCAGCGCGGATGGTGGGGTCGGAGAAGCGAGCGACGCCGACCACGCGTTTGCCCGGCGCCGCACGCTTCGCCATGCGCGCCAGCGTCGGTCCCATCTTGCCGGCGACGCCCAGCACCAGAATGTCACCGGGGAGATCGGCAAGCTCGGAAATCAATTCCGGCGGCGGCGTGCTCAGGAAGTCCTCGAGCTCGGCAACCGATTGGAAGCGCTCCGGCAGGTCCGTTGCGTCAGGGGTGGGCGTCATGCTCTCTCGGGGTGCGCGGGGGTGATACGCGATTGCGGGGCGGGCGGCATCGAGCGCATGGCTGGAAAATCCATGGTCGCGGCTACCGCGAAGCCGGAGCAATCCAATGACGTCAGCGTCAGCCGCCCCTCCTTCAGGGCCAAACGCGCGACCCCGTCCTTATGCTCGTAGAGATCGGGATGGGCGCGAGCAAAGTCCGCCTGCTCGCGCGGCGCCGCAAACGACATGCCGTCGATGAAGTGATGGCCGTTGCGCTCGACATGTTCAAGCCCCAGTAGCGCCACCAGAGCCAGGTCTTGCTGCACGCTGACGCCGGCCAGCGTGGTAAGGTCCTCGGCCGACATGAAGTAGGCGGGCTGGCTGGCCTCGGTGTTCAGTTTGGCGACACGCGCGGCGTTGAGGATCGATTTATATAGACCCTTGCAGTTCTTGCTGGAGACGCCAGTGTAGCCAAGGCGCTGGGCGGCCGGAAACGACGACAGCTCGCCGTCGGACTCATCGATGATCAGCGGCTTGAGGCGTGCCAGGGCCTGCACGGGGCGCGCCAGCGCCGCGGCACGCTTGATCGGCTGCTCGATGAACAAGGTCGATGCCACCAGGCGCTTGAGCGACGGGGTCTGGTGCATGCGTTGCCACAGTTCGGCGATCCCCTCGATGTCATCGTACTGCTCGTTGCCGTCGAGCGTGGCGTGGTAGTCACCAATCTCGCGATCGAGAACAACAGCGATGCGCCTCAGCCGCTCGAGGTCAGCAGCAACGTCGCCCGCAACCTTCAGCTTGTAGTAGCGGCCGCGGTAACGGCGCGCGATCTCCTCCAACGTTTCCGGCAGGCCGTCATCCACGCGTTCGTCCGCCGCCTGGTCGCTGGCGACGATCGGATCGACCAGGCCCACCGTATGCCGCACGGCAATATCGCGCCTGGGCCGGAGGCCGCCAAGAAAGCCGGCAAGATCGAAGCCGGCGAGATCGGGCGTCAGGTCCGTGACGGCGATGCCCGGCAGATTGCGCCGAATCATCGCAGCAAACGACAGGCCGAGCTCTCGTCCCAGGGCATCGAGGATGGCGCGATCGAGAAGGGCTGGACCATAGGCGGCCACCAGCGGGACAAGGCCAAGCGCCCCGCCCATCGCGATCTGCGCGCCATAGCAGCCGCTATAAAGGGCAAAGGGCGTGCTCCAGCCCTTGGCGCGGTAGCCGGCAATGGCGAGCGCCAGGGACTGGCGCAACTGCTCGAGGTTTTGCGCGTCGCTGAAAACCGGGTTTTTGTCGAACCACTTGGCGGCCAGGTTTTCGGCGGCGACACCGACGCTCCTACGCCCGCCCTCGAGCTCGATCGTGGCGCGGATCACGGCCTGGGTTACCTGCGTCACGGTGATGACGCCAAACCGGAACGGCAGGCGCAGCTTGACGTCGCGTTCGAAGCACTCGACGGCCGCTAGTTTCACCTTGATCATGTCCGCTTCCCGCAAGCTCGCAATCCAACAAACTACCCCCGACTATGGCGTGGCGACGCGCTGGGCGGGGTAAAACGACCGGACCGACCAGACGCCCAAGAGGATAAAGATGGCCAGCACCGCAAGTTGCGTGATCAGGAATGGCGGCTCCGATTGCGTCGGCGACAGCGGTTGCAAAAAAGCGATCTTTTGAAAGGCTTGTACGACACCGACGAAGACGTTGAGGTAAAGCGCAATCACGGCACCGACGACGTAGACCCAGCGCCAAATGCCTTGCAGCTGGAAGACGTATAGCGCCAAGACGGCGAGCGCCAGCACGAGGAGGGAGATGATTGCCAGCACCTGCGATGGCAGCAGGCCCGAAAAAGGAAAGAGCAGGCCGGTGACACTGGTCAACATCGTGGTGAGGAGAAAAAGCACGGTCCAGCCGGGCAGCCGCCGTGCACCCAGCATGCCGAGGACGACGACGATGCCGGCCAATATTCCGATCAGGCTCAAGACCACGTGCAGGGTCGTGAAAGCCGACAGCGACAGGCCGATAATCATCGCGCATGGTCTCCTTGAGCCAAATCCACTCGAGATGGGCGCAGGATACTGGCGCGGGTCGTTCGGCACAACGAGACAGGTAGCGACACCCGCTTCGGCCGGCGCGAGCCAAGCCGGCGACCTTGCCCGACAAAGCCATCTCGTGCTGGTCTAGGCGCCATGCCGGCGCGCGATTTCATTCTTGCCAATACCAAGCTGCTGCCCGTGCCGCTGGTCCCCGAAATCAAGCTCCATCTTGCCGAGGAATCACTGCCGATCTGGCAGAAGATCGAGGCAGAGCTCGAGGCCCGCAATATCCCGCCGCCCTATTGGGCTTTTGCCTGGGCGGGGGGACAGGCTCTGGCGCGCTACGTTCTCGACCACGCCAGCCTCGTCGCTGGCCGCCACGTCCTCGATCTGGGATCGGGCTCGGGTCTGGCAGCGATTGCCGCGGCCAAGGCCCGCGCCGGCGCCGTGCAGGCCGCCGAGATCGACGCCTTTGCGATCGCTGCCATCACGCTTAATGCCGAGGCCAATGGCGTCACCGTGATGACGATCGAGCGCGATCTGTTGGCCGATACGCAAGCGTCGGCCGAGGTCCTCCTGGTTGGCGATCTTTTCTACGAGAAGGCGCTCGCCGAACGGACACTCGCCTACTGCGAGCAGGCTCAGGCGCACCAGGCGCTGGTTCTGGTCGGCGACCCGCAGCGCAGCTACTTTCCGCGCCATCGCTTCGAGCCGCTTGCCGAATACGCGGTGCCCGTCACCCGTGAACTGGAGGATAGCGAGATCAAGCGCACCGCGGTTTGGCGTTTGGCCTAGACCCAGCCGAGGCCGCCCGATCGATCACAGACATCGCCTCGGCCTCGTTGCCACAACCGGCTGCTCCTGCACCCGTCAAGGGTACAGGAGCCAGCGGCCAGGCGTGAGTGAAGAAGCCCTTTTGCCTCACTCGGGCTCCTCAACCCACATCTCGAACTGCTCGGGGTCGGCACCCTCAAGGAACGTTGCCATTTCGGAAGCGATGTTCGGATTGGGCTTCCAGGCCCCGTTGACCGCCTCCGCCAGCACCACCTCAGTCTCATCTGGCCTGCCGATAATGAGCTTCATCTTTGCCCTCGCTTAGGTTGCGCACAGCGACAGCACCGAATCGGTGCTGCGGGGCAAGTATGGCCGTTTCCGGCGGGATGGAAGAGTCGATAAAGCCGCAACGCCGGGGCGATCCACATGACGGCTGTGCCGGCCCCGGCGGCGCCCGATTTTCCACAGGGGGGCGCTGGTTCGTGCGCGGCGGCCCCGGAGCTGTCGAACCGTTGAGTTACCGAGCGCACCGGTGCCAACCCCATGGGCAGGACAAGGGCGCGGGCGCTGCCGCGCGCAACGAAAGACGGGCCACACCTGGGAGAGGTGCGGCCCGCGGGGCCCGCAGGCCCATTCAAGTCTCGTCACGCAAGTCTTGTTCCTCAAGTCTCCTTACCCACGTCGTCCTCCTCATGTCCGGGCCGTTAAGTCCGGGGTAGGCTGCGGAGACTAAAGGTGCGTTACTGGCGGCCCATCCAGTCGTCGACATCCTTGCGCACTTGATCCTTGGCATAGCCGTAGCGCGCCTGGATCTTACCCTCGAGCTGCTCGCGGTTGCCATTGATCTGAGTGATGTCATCGTCGGTGAGCTTGCCCCATTGCTCCTTCACCTTACCGCTGAACTGCTTCCAGCTGCCTTCAATGCGATCCCAGTTCATGTCAAACCTCCTGTTTTGCTGTTAAGTCGTGCTTTGCGATGTTCACTGAGGTGGTTGCCTCCAGAGACTGCGAGGCGTTGCCGGACGTGACCGTTTTTGCCTTGCTGTTTTCGCGAGGGCTTGGGTAGAAGGCGCGGTCGTGTTCACCGCATCTTCGCGCCCTTGCTGGCGCAAACGCCTGGCCGCCCGTCGCGCGCAAGAGCCGACGCTCTCCTCTCAATGGAGATAGCCGAGGAAGTAAAGAACGAGGATGACGGGTAGAGGAATTCCTACCAACCATAGGATCAGTCCACGGCCCATCAACACTCTCCTCATTGGCAACCTCAGTCTTCAGAACGTGGGGGCCAGGCTGTGGTTCCGCATCGCGCTTAAGGTTCTGGCGCCGAGCGCCAAGGTTACCCGCGCAGCGAAGGGGCAGGCGTGCGCGCCCAGAAAAATCTCGAGGCAACCGTGCCGATGCAAAGTCGCGAGGCGCGCAAAAGTCGCGACCGCCCCGTCGCGCTGCCGGCGCAGGCGGGGCCGGCTCTTGCCTCAGGACGCGGCGGCCAAAGGCCCGTGGAACGGCACCTGACTTCACAACCGCCATAGCATCTGATCAGGGCGCCGCCGGCGACGTCCGCAAGATCTGCTAAGTCCCTGCGACCCCTCGCACAGGACGCCGGCTTAGGCCGCCCGCTCCCGGTGCACCCCGTTGCCTTTCGGCCGATAGGCACCGTTGGCGTCCGGGACTGGTCCGGGCGGCGGCTCCTCGCCCAGATCTTGATCTCCTTCCGCCGCGGCGGGCTGCGTCGGCCAGAACAGCAATGCGATGAGCCCGAGCAGGACGACCAAGGGAAGATTGCGCAAAATGAGCTTGGCGCCATTGGCAAAGCTCTTGGGGCCAAGCGGCGTCGACAACAGCGTTCCCACCAGGGCCAGCGGCGCCTGCATGAGGGCCTGCGCCGCGACCTCGTTGGCAACATCGGCGGTGTCTGCCGCTTCTGCTTGCTTTTCGGCGACCTCCTCTTTGTGCTCTTTGACTTTGACGAGAAGCGTCGCCACCAAGCCGATCAGCGTGAAGCCAGCGGCGAGAATCCAGCACCCCAGCACGGCACCGAAGCGTTGGATGAGCATGTGCGTGATGGCGGCGATGGCAAATCCCGCAGCAATGAGAAAGGGCACCGCCACGGAAGCGCGTGCCAGATATTTGGCGACCACCGAGGTCGCCGCCGCCTTGGCGTCATTAATCAGAGCTCGAAACATGGCAATGCCCTTGGCCCCGGGACGCCGCGCACGGCAGATCGCTTATGACTTCCACAGGGCGCCGAGCACAAAGCCCACCACCGCCGCCATCGCCAAGGTCGCCATCGGCTGATCCTTCACGGAGCGGTCGACGGCACCTTTGAAGTTGCCGGCCACTTCCTGCATTCGCTCGCCCGCCTCGCGGCCGTGTTCAACCACGCGATTGGCAACGTCCTCAGCCTGGTTGGCCACGTTTTTAAAATTGTCGGTCGCCTTTTCCGCCATCTTTTCGAATTGGCCCGTGGCCTTTTCCTTGATGTCGTGGGTTGAACCCGAATAACCGGTGCTCTGTGCCATCTCCACTCTCCTTGCTTAGCTGAAGCCGTTATCTTGAGTAAACGCAACCAACTAGATTTGGTTCAATCGGGCAGGTCAGGCGGCTCTTCGGCAACCACGTTGCCGAGCGTCACGGTCAACGCCATCAAGAGCGGCACCGCCAGAAAGGCGCCGATCGGGCCCCAAAACCAGGTGCAAAAGGCGATGGCGAGAAAAACCGCAAAGGGATTGAGCTCAAGCTGGCGGCCCATGAAGGCCGGGGTGATGAACTGGCCCTCGATGGTCACCATGGCGATATAGATCAGAGGCGCCACGGCGACCTCGCCCAGGGTAGGGTAGGTGACTAAGCCAACCACGGCCAGCGTGGCGACAACGATGGCCGGCCCGATATAGGGAATATAGTTGAGCAGGGCCGCGAGCACCCCCCATAGCAGCGGATTAGGCAACCCGACGAGCCAGGTCAAGGCCACCGTCACCAGGCCAAGGCAGATATTCACGATCGTAAAGGTGCCGAAGTAGGTGGTCATATTCTCATCGATATCACTCAGTGTACGCAGCGTCGCCAGGCGCATCTCGCGGTCCCTCAGCAAATAGACCACCGTGCTGCGCAGCCGCTTCTGATAGATGAGATAGAACACCAGCGCGCCGAGAAACAGGATGAATTGGCTGACCGCGGGGGTCAGGATCGAAAAGATCGTGCCGACCAGGGTCGATTGCTGCGCCTCGACCCGCAACGTGCTCTCGCCGCTGCCGATCGCACTGAGGGCCTTCTGCAGCTCGTCGAGGAGCGTCAGCGGCTGACTCATGGTTTGCAGTTTCTGTTTGATCAGCGCGCCAATTTCCGTGGCCCTGCCAAGCCAATAGGCGACGGGCGTCGAGAGCAGACCCAGCAGGCTGACGGTGATTAAGAACAGCAAAAGGGTAACCAGGATGGCGGCAAGCACGCGGGGCACACCACGCGCGTGCATCCAAGTCACAATCGGCAAGACGATGGTGGCGATAGCCCAGGCCAGCAAAACCGGGACGATCACCGGTTGCGCAACATAGCAACACCACAGCAAGGCGATGACAAACAGGCCGATCACGGCAATCTGGCTGGCACGCGACCACGCGTCGACCGCGGTCGCGGCGGCGCCGAGACGCTGCTCGTTGCGGGCGCCCGGGTTGCCCGCGCGGGTCGATGCTTCCAGCTCAGCCTTTTTGGCTTTTGCCGGCGGCGCGCCCTCTTTGCTCACCGCCGGCTTGCTCGTGTGCGACATCTTCTGTGCTCCGCGTTAGAAAGGTCTCCCCTATGACGCGACCGGCGTTCACTGCCTGCGACCAGATCGAACGCCAATTCGATGCGCTCTGGATATCCTTCAAGGTGCGCAGCAAGCGCGCGCGCTGCGCCTCGGACATGAACTCGATGATCTTCACCCACACCGCGTCGATGTTGTAGGGCGCCACCGCGATATCCACGCGTACGGGCACGACCTCGCCGGTGGAGAAACCGAGCTCCGCGGCGGTCGCCTCCAGCGCTCCACGGATCGATTGCGATTTGGCGCGCGTCGTTGAGCCCAGATCGTAGGGCGGCTCCCATTCATTGAACGGGCGCAAGCTGTCAATGTGCGTGAGCACCAGCAGCATCGGTGGCCGGCGGCGATTGAGCTCGGCGCCGAATTGCTCGCGGATGGCGTTGAGTGCCGCCGCATCGAGTTCGCGCGCCGCGCGCGTAGCTGACGTCACCCACAAGATCATGTCGCAAGCCTGCGCTGCTTCCTGCAGGGCGGGCAGGCCACGCGCATCGGCAAGACCGGGACTGTCGATGATGAGCGCCGTCGGCAGCCCTTCCTTGCTGAGCCGGTAGGCGGTAAATTGCGCCGTCGTCGGCAGGGTGTCGACCACGGCTTCCACGGCATTGGCCAGGGCATTGACCAGGCTCGACTTGCCGGCGCCGATTTGCCCCGCCACCAGGATGCGGACCGGCTCCAGCCCGCGCGCCTCCGCGGCGCCCAAGTCCGCGCGCGAGGCGGCGGTCACGTGCGCATTGAGCCGCTCCGGCGCGATGCGCAGGTTGCCGCCATAAAGATCAATAGCGGCACGCCCGACTTCTTTGACGAACGCGCGCGCGATGCGCCGCGCCAGATGTTCGCGCCCCATCTCGTAGATCTGTCGTGTGAAGCGCTCGCGCAATTCCTGGGTTACCGCGGCGACCGGATTGAGGAGCCGCACGACGCGCCACAGGTCGTAGCCCTTCTCGGCCAACTCGAGGGCACCGCGCCAACGATATAGCCACATGCATTGCGCAACCGTGATGCGGTCGCCCAGGGGGAACGAGGTCACCACGAACCGACGCAGATTGGCGCTGGCGCGCTCAAGCACGGCGAGCGCCTCCGGCAGCGTGAACTGCAACAGCGGATCGGTACGCTCCGGATGCAAACGCCTCGCCACCACCTCGATGGTTTCTAGGCCGAGCCCCAGCGCGGCATCGCGGCTCGTCATACGAGCGGGGCTCACTTGCGAGGCGAGCTTCATGACATCATCCCAGGCTTGGGCCTGACGCGGTGTCCAGTTGGCGTCGCCTGGATCGGGAGCCGCCTCGTCCAAGGGTGCCGGCGTTACTCTGGGGTCGATCAACCTTTGCTCAAAATAATAGACCGCGAGCACAAGCACGCAGATGACGATCGCCCAAGGCAGGATGTAGCCATGCTGCCAAAGCCAGAGACTGCCAAAGGGCAACAGGCTCGCCGCCGGCAACAGCAGGGCGACGATGAGCATGGCCCAACGCGGATAGCGCGAACGCGGCCCGTGCGGCGGCTTGTCCGGCGTCATGGGTTGGTTCCCCTCGCACTCGTCCCGATCGCCCTTGCCTTGGCGAGTTGGAATGCCTCGCTCAGCGCCTTGCGGTAGACGGCGGTGACCTCCTCCGCCTGCACGCCCTGGCGCCGCCTGAGCAGGAAATGATTGGCGGCCTTTCCCATGGCGTAGGTGGCAGCAAAGCTTGCCGCCGCCGCGGCCGCGGCGCCGGCGGTCTGACCATAAACGGGAATGAGCTTGATCAACTGGCGCACGCCAAAGGCAGAGGCCGTGCGCACGATCGTTCCGGCACCCAAGGCGGCGGCAAATTCGGCGTAGGCGCGCTTATCCCAGCGAGCGCCGTGCAGCTTGGAGAGTTGGCGCAGCATCGCCGCCTGCACCATCGGCACGGCGACAACGCCGGCGAGCGGCACCGCATCACTGGCCCCCGCGGCCAGCGCGAAGCCAAGGATGTGGGCGTTGAATTGCTCGGCATAATGGTCGGCGCTCGAGCCGGGCAATTCCGCCAAGGCTACGGCCACGGCCGCCGGCGCGGCGGCGATCAGCGTCTCGAGCAGAGCCTCGCGGCCGTAGGCATTGGGCTCCAGGCCGTCTTCTGGGCGGGTGAAGTCGATCGGAACGAAGTGAGGCTCGCCGCGGCCGAGTAATCCGCGGAACATCGAACGCTGATAGTCGAGTGCCCGCAAAAGATTGGGTGGCACAGCGCTGGGCCCCTTGGCCTGGAACGGGTAGGGCAGGACGTGGCGAGCACCCACCGGATAGGCCTCGTGTAAGGTCGTTTGCGCCACCACCACCGGCCATTCCGGATGCCGCTGCCGGGCCGCGCGCACAATATCGAGCACCGCGCTCTGTTCGAAATCCAGCGCCTTCACCACCGCGAGGATGAGATGGGATCGCCCCTCGCAAAAGCTGATATCGGCGGCCGGATCGTAGTTGACCTCGCCAAGTCCGCGCGTGTCGAGAAAGCGAATGATGGGAGCCTGCGGGGGAAAGTCGAACACCCGCGCCGTCTTCGTGCAGGCGCGAAAGCCGCTGCCGATCTCGGCATCGCTGGCTTGCGTCAACTCACGGATGATAGAGGTTTTGCCGCTCTGCACCTTGCCAAGCAACCAGACGACGGGCGCGAAACCACGGGCCCGCTCGGCGATGGGCTGTTGCAAATCGGCGGAGGTGCTCATGACGGATTATGATGATCGTGCGGCAAGCGTCGACAACAACTTTGCCGGCCCAGTCGCAAACCCAGTCTCAGGCTCACGCGCAGACCAATGGGCAGACCCACCGGCCCGCAACGCGGCAGCAAAGCAAGGGCGGCGTTCTGTGACAACGCCGCCCGTAAGCGTTTTTCGGGTGCTTCGCCAAGCTGTTTGGTGGCGCGACGCGACCGGCTATCGAGCTAGGCGCGCCGTACCAAACCGGCAATCAGCGAGATGACGAACAGCACGATGAAGACCCAAAACAGCAGCCTGGCGGCCTCCATCGCAAAGCCGGCGACGCCGCCGAAGCCCACGGCGGCAGCGATCAGGGCCACCACCAAGAATACGAGTGCATAGTGAAGCAGGTTGCCCATGCTCAAATCTCCACGTTTGGGCCGCTCCTGAGGAGGGCAAACTTGATCGTCGCCTTAGGAACGCGCAGGCCATGCCTCGGTTCCGCGACCCACCGCGAGCGCCCGACGCGCGCCAGCATGATGTGCTGAGACGCCAGCCGCGCTGGCATCCGATTGCTGCTTTTTTTACGCCGCGCGGTTAACCACGAACGCGGGCGCCTTGCAGCTCGCGCAGGGTAACGTACATCTCACGCAGGAGATCATCATCGGACTGAGCGATGGTGCCCTGGGCGATCATGCGCTGCAGGCGGAGCTTTTGCTCGCCGATGCGCCGCTGCGCGTCAGCAATCTGCTTGTCGATGGTGAGCAGGGGCCGGGACTGAGACATCGAAACCTCCTGTGCACCCCGTGTCCACAACGGCAGCGCCGGTCTCTTTGTTCCCTGGGCCGCGGCCCAATCGCCGTTTTGCTGGGCAACTTCCCGTGCCGGCTCGGCGTTTAAGCCAAAGCCCGCCTCGCCAGAGGCGGTGGCGCCGGGGACGACGAGATGGTGGATATCACGCAGACACCCGAAGCCTATCGGCCCAGGACCAGCCAAGCCACGGCCCGCACCTTGAGCATCGTGGCCGCACTCGCGGTCGATGCGGGATTGGTCTGGCTCCTCTACCTGCGGGCGAACTTCAATCCGCCTTTCGGCGATGCCGAAATGTTTTGGGTGCGTATTATTGCCGGATTTGGCGCCTATGCCGTGCTGCAGCAGTGGACGCTCGCCAATCAAAGCGGCCGGGGCGATGATGTCGCGGCCTGGTTGGATAAGGCCGCCGCCATTAGTCCGCTGCTGGCAGCGGTCGCCCTCGAAGCCTATTGGATCGCAGTGGGCGCCTGGGCCGAGCTGTCGTGGCGGCATCATGCGTCGGCCCTCTTGTGGAGCAGCTTCGCGCTGACGGACTTCTTTGCCACCGACACCACCAACCAACGGCTCAGGGCCCAGCAGTCCGCCGGCGATGAACACGCAAGCTGACAGCGGCGGTCGGACAGCTGCGGGGTCCGACGCAAAGCCGAGCGGGATCGTCGAAACGGACATTCCCGCCCGCCTCGATCGTCTGCCGTGGGGCCGCTTCCAGACCTTGGTCGTCGTCGCTCTCGGCATCACTTGGATCCTTGATGGTCTCGAGGTCACGCTGGTCGGCGCGCTCGCCGGGGCTTTGAAGCAGAGCCCGGTCTTGAACTTCAGCAACACCGAGATCGGCTTGGCGAGCAGTGCCTACCTGGCCGGCGCGGTGACCGGTGCCCTCTTCTTTGGCTGGCTGACGGATCGGCTGGGGCGCAAGAAGCTGTTCTTCATCACGCTCGCGGTCTATCTCCTGGCCACCGCCGCCACCGCCTTCTCCTGGAATCTGTGGAGCTTTGCCCTGTTTCGCTTCCTGACCGGGGCCGGCATTGGCGGCGAATACACCGCCATCAATTCGACCATCCAGGAACTCGTGCCCGCACGCGTGCGCGGCTGGACCGATCTGGCGATCAACGGCAGCTTTTGGCTGGGCGCCGCCATGGGAGCGGCCGGCTCCATCGTCCTGCTCGACCCCGCCCTCTTCGCCCCCGACCTGGGCTGGCGCCTGGCCTTTGCCATCGGCGCGACTTTGAGCCTCGTCATTCTCTTTATGCGCCTGTGGCTGCCCGAGAGCCCACGCTGGCTGGCCACCCACGGACGCCTGCCCGAAGCGGAGGCGATCGTGGCAGGTATCGAAGCCGACTTTCGCCAACGCGGCCACGTTCTGGCGCCGGGCCCGTTTGCGACCATCAAGCTTAGATCGCGCACCCACACCCCGCTTCGCCAGGTGTTTGCGACCCTGCTCGGCAGCCAGCGCCAGCGCACCTATGTCGGCCTGACGCTGATGGCCTCGCAAGCCTTCTTCTACAACGCCATCTTTTTTACCTATGCGCTGATATTGACCGACTTTTATGGCGTTCCTGCCGATCAGGTGGGTTGGTACATTTTGCCCTTCGCCGCGGGTAATTTTCTGGGCCCGGCCCTCCTCGGGCGCCTGTTCGACACGCTCGGGCGCCGCATCATGATCACGTCGACTTACGCTGCCTCCGGCGTGCTCTTGACCATCACCGGTTATCTGTTTGTGGCCGACCTGGTTTCTGTGCGCGGCCTCACCTTGTGCTGGTCCGTGATTTTCTTCTTTGCGTCCGCCGCAGCAAGCTCCGCCTACCTCACGGTGAGCGAAACCTTTCCTTTGGAAATTCGCGCCTTGGCCATCGCCTTTTTCTATGCCATCGGCACCGGCATCGGCGGCGTCATCGGCCCCTGGCTGATGGGCGTCTTGATCGAGACGGGATCGCGCCAAAGCGTCAACGCCGGCTATCTGCTGGGCGCGAGCCTGATGCTGGTGGCGGCGGTCGTGATGGCACGCTGGGGCGTGGCCGCCGAACGCAAAGCGCTGGAGGCGGTCGCACGCCCGCTGGCATCGGTCGATTGATCGGCTCTTAGCGCGAACCCAGCTGCCAAGACGACGGCAAGGCTACGCGGGACAAGTCCAAGTTGTTGATCAGCCAGATGCCCCCCATGGCAATCACTCCAGCGATCAACACGCTGGGCAGCGTTCGCACCAGGGCCCCAAGCAGACCCGCGAAGGCAGCCAGCGTGCGTTCACCCGCCTCCCACAGCTCGGCGGCTGCCTTATAGAGCGCCCAAACCACGCCCGCCGCGATCAGCACGAGCAGGACCTGTTTCCAGAAGGGCCAATTTTGCCAAGGCGCATCGAGCACGCGCATGATTTGCTCGACCGACCAGCCCCAGATCAGCTGCACAAAGCGAAAAATGGCAGCGATTCCCTGCTGCACGAACTGGATCAACTGATTGAAAAGCTGTTGCATTGCCGTGGCCTCCGTCGCCCATACTCAACCAAAATTACGACCTGATTGTCGCGATTGCACAACCGTCCTCAACCGCCACCGGCGGCTTCTCAGAGGGCGGGCCGTCCGCGCGACCCGCTTTTTTTCTGTTCATGTGTGCTGGCCAACAACCCCGCATTAACGCTGTTGGTGGGCCTTGAGTTCCGGCTCGGCTTGCGCTCCGGCGCGCAAAAAGGGCGCCTCTCGGGGGGTGGAGAGGCGCCCTGACCATCGTCCGCGCCTTGCGCTTGGGGGGAGGAAGGCGCTATTGCGCATCTATCATCGGGGGGAAGCGATGCGATGCCACCGGTAAAACGCACACCCTGCGGGCTGGTTCCTATTTTTCTTGGCTTGGTGGCGCGGCTCCTGCCGACGGCGGCGCAAGAGCCTCAACGGACTGGATAATTTTTGGCGTGGTTGTGGCACCAACTGCGCCGAGCCGCGAGCCCAAGCCTGTGCGTTGGCGTTTGCTGTGCGTGCCGAGGCCGTCAGCGCTAGAGCGCATGCGCAAAAGCCTCCGATTTCGGGAACCAATTGCCCCAGCCGGCGTTGCTGAAAGTTAGGGTCGGAATAAGGGGGTATTTCGCCAATCCCGATGCTTGGTCGGTCCCTGTGCGGGCGACGTCGGGCCAACCGCATCGCTTTGGTTTTCCCCGAAGATCAATCCTGCTGGGCAGCTTAGTGGCTGCGCTTGTCCGCACTTGGGCTGCACTTGGGCGCATTGGGAGGAAGGCATGCAGGAGAAGACGTTAGTCGGCGCGGACGATGCTGCAGCCGCCGCGCTACCCGCCCAAGCCCCCGCCAACGGTGTCGTCCACGGCGGCGACCTCAACGAGTTGCTGCGCGCCTTGCAAGCCATGCGCATGGGCGACTTCTCCGTTCGCATGGCGGCCGAATCGACCGGGCTGCTCGGCAAGATCGCCGACACCTTCAATGAGATCGTCGCCACCAATCAGCACATGGCGCGCCAGCTCGAGCAGGTGGGACAGCTGGTCGGCAAGGAGGGGCGGATTCGCCAGCGCCTGCGTCTTGGACTGGCGACGGGCTCGTGGGGAGACATGGAGAATTCGGTCAATGCGCTGATTGAGGACCTGTTGTGGCCGACGACCGAAGCCACGCGCGCCATCGAGGCGGTCGCGCAAGGCGATCTCTTGGTCGCCATGCGTCTTGAGGTCGATGGGCGCCCGCTCAAGGGCGAATTCCTGCGCTCGGCCACGATCGTCAACACCATGATCAAACAGCTGAGCGTCTTCACCTCGGAAGTGACGCGCGTCGCCCGCGAGGTCGGCACCGACGGCAAGCTCGGCGGCCAAGCGCAGGTCAGCGAGGTGACGGGCGTTTGGAAGGATTTGACCGAAAGCGTCAACCTGATGGCGAGCAATCTGACCGCCCAGGTCCGCAATATTTCCGAGGTGACGATTGCCGTGGCGAGCGGCGACTTGTCGAAAAAGATCACAGTCGACGTGCGTGGCGAAATTCTGCAGCTCAAGGAAGCGATCAACACCATGGTCGATCAGCTGCGCTCCTTCGCCGCCGAGGTGACGCGCGTGGCGCGTGAGGTCGGCACCGAAGGCCGGCTCGGCGGCCAGGCCGTGGTGCCGGGCGTGGCCGGCACCTGGAAGGACCTGACCGACAATGTCAACCTATTGGCCGCCAACCTGACGACCCAGGTACGCAATATCGCCGAGGTGACCACCGCGGTGGCGCGCGGCGACCTCTCGCGCAAAATCACCGTCGATGTAAAGGGTGAGATCCTCGAGCTCAAAAACACCATCAACACCATGGTGGATCAGCTCAACGCCTTTGCCGGCGAGGTGACGCGCGTCGCGCGCGAGGTCGGCACCGAGGGCAAGCTCGGCGGCCAGGCGCAGGTGCCCGGGGTCGGCGGCACCTGGAAGGACCTGACCGACAACGTCAATTTCATGGCGTCGAACCTGACCGCTCAGGTCCGCAACATCGCGGAAGTCGCAACCGCGATCGCCGGCGGCGACCTGTCGAAGAAGATCACGGTCGACGTGCGCGGCGAAATCCTGTTGCTCAAGGACACCCTGAACACGATGGTGGAGCAGCTGCGCTCCTTCGCCGCCGAAGTGACGCGCGTTGCGCGCG
>DATMZT010000052.1:0-23516 GCA_035573335.1 Hyphomicrobiaceae bacterium
AAGGGCGGTTGACGGAGATATGAGGGCTTGTTGCCGAAAGGAACAAGGGGGCGGGAAGCATTAAACAGAAGGGCAGAGAGGCCGCCATAAACTAGGACAGTCAGCAACGTGATGAATTGCAACCCATGTTGGCGACAATGCGGGTCGGACGCCATCGCAACTGCTGGACCAGCAAGAACGTAAAACGGAAGTTGAAGTCGCACGCCATAGATTTGCCATTTCAAAATGGCAGCGAACAGAACGACGCCCCCAAACCATGCGCACCAGTAGAATAACACGGCTGGAAATTTCAGCGAACGCCGCCACGTAAGCAACGTGAGAGCTACGGCCAAAAGAATCAAAACTGTGTGGATAGAATTTGGGCCAAAATCCTCGTGGTTGATGAATTGCCTTTCCGGCATTTTAAATTCGGTGCCTAGCAGTGTTGTTTGCGCCCTTTTTTTGTCCAAACCCAGAAAGGAGGTGAGTTTTAGAGTGACCTTGGTGGTGACCGAATCGGTCTCGGGATCGCCGCTTGCGAGATTCACCGCTGTGTTCAGGATCAGATTATCAAGGGTCTGCTTAATCCCAAAAATTTCATTATTGGTGACGGCTGCCACGGGTGATTGTATTGATCCGTAGGTAGATAAATTGCGAGCCGAAAACGGCCCCGCGATCGTCGCGAGGATGATCGCCGCGGCGGCTCCCCATCCAAGCAAAGAACGGAGAGAAAGTCGCCGTGCGATGGAGACGACATACCAGATGGCAAAGCCAGCGCCGATTAAATAGCCCGTGGGCTTGACGATGCCGCATAAGGCGCCAGCCGCCATGGTTTCGAGCCCAATAGGCAGGCGGGGTTTCGCGTCAATCAATGTCTGCAGGCCCAAGGTGACAAAACAGCAGAGAAGCGCAGCAGTCACATAATCATTTTGCGTGCTGGTGCTTTGCAATATCCCCATCGGGAGCGTAGCAACGAAAACGACGGCAACCCAACTTTGAGTTATTGTCCCACTTAGTTGCCGGGTAATTTGAAATACCGCAAAGAGTGCACACAACATACTGGTCCATTGGATCAACAGATCGAATATATCGGAACCAGTGAGCACACGCACATGCAAGATCATGATTTCAGCAAGCGGCCCAGCCGCATTTTGAATAGCCATCGCGGTGGGATAATGTTCAATCGATCCGTTTTGGATCCAGTGTTCGATCCTCGGTAGATGGTAGGTCTGCGAGTCCCAATTGTTGGGTTCCGCGGACAGCGCGATGAAGAGGGTTGTTAGCACGAAGATGGCGACAATTAACATTGTCAGATCGTTTGAAATATGCAGGTCGAACCGCAATCGCGATCGCATCTTCCAAAGTTGAGCAATCGCGAGACCGATCAAGACGATCCACGTGCCAAAAATGGGAAAGAACGAGATGGAATAAAAAAGACCGAAAAGCTCGGCTGAGAGGAAACTGACTGCCGTCCATGCCAGAAACGCGTCGACGATCGCTCGGGAATTTCCCGCGCCTTGAGTTGCTCGGAGCAGGGCGATGGAGAGAAAAAATACAAATGGCAGCAGCCCGGCTGCCACCGTAATAGTTCTCCAAATCTCCATTTTGTTTCCAATCGATACAACGGTGTCGGGATTTCTGGAGCGGCACTCGAGGTTGGCTAAATCAAGCTAAAAATGGTAAGTCGTCTTTAAGGGGGAATGACCGGTCCCTTGTCGGGGGTCTAATTGGGAGGTTGGTCTAACGCCGGCATTTGCACCAATGGTTTCAATGCGGGCCATGCGACGGCCTCGGGTCACAGCCTTCGATTGCCCAGCGATGAGTGTAAGCCCACCTGCAATGGTGGCAGCGCCGGGTCTCGATCACGATAGTTGCGCTCTGTCAATATGTAGAAGGTTTTCGTCGTTGAGCAACTCATCGCGCATTGAGATTTTCCCATCGGGTTCCAGGTTCGATGTACGTCGGCGGCGGTCAAGTAGGTAACATGTGATCGCGGCGCACTTTGTGCTTGAAGGCTGCCACGGACGCGCGTCGGATCGCCCGGTTGCTCACGGCACTACCATTTGTTGTCCGGTATCTCAGTCGTTGTGTCCACCCTGACCTCGAGCTTGCACAACTTCGCCTCGGTTTTGGCGACAAGGTCTCCCTTGGGGAGATTACGAGTCACCGGGCCGCAATGACAGTGAACGTAAATTTGGGCTCGAAAGTGCTTGATCTGAGGGCGAGCCCGTTACCCGATGGGTGAGGACAGCATGGGGTGCCGAAAATCTGACCAACGCGGCAGTCCTACCTGAGCGGGGTAGAAGCGACGGCACGGTGAAGGACACGCCGAGAAACCGGCGAAGCCCTCCTCGCCCGCGAACTCACCGGAGCAAAGGTAGATCGTATAACCGGCTCAACCGGGAAGTCGGACGAAGGCAAGAGGGTGGCGGTCGGGACCGTAGTAGTGAGGAACTGGGTAACGGCCATAGCGCGGGCACGAAAAATGCCGCCTTATTGAGTCACGCCGTTGGCCATAGCTCAGCCGCAGCCGCAGCCGCGGATGCCTCTATTACGAGGCCTCGGGGGTCCGGCGACGGAGAGCTGAACACGTCCTGTCGCGGGAGGCGCTGGAGAACGGGAACTTGATGCACGCTTGTTGTCACCACAGAACCGATCTTGAACAGCTTGAGCCGGATCGTACCTGCCGTCGCATGCTCCATCTTGGTGCCATCGAGATTTGCGGACTAGCGACCGGCGTGGGCCGTCTGCAGGCGCGCGATGTCGAGCTTGACCATCTGCAGCACGGCTTCCATCACGCGTTTGGATTTCTGCGGGTCCTTGTCCTCAATCAGTTCGCTCAACACGCTTGGCACCACCTGCCAAGACAGCCCGAATTTGTCCTTCAGCCAGCCGCACGCCTGCGTCTTTCCGCCGGCGCCGAGCTTTTCCCAAAAATAATCGATCCCTGCTGCATCTCGCAATCGAAGGCGCCGACCATCACCGTCCCCTTCGGGCCGGGACCGGCCTCGCCGTGACGCGAGACGCCGACGATCTTGGACTGCTTGAACATCGCGGTATAGAACTCCATCGCCGCTTCGGCATTGTTATCGAACTACAGGAACGTCGTGATCTTCTGTTTGCTGGCCATCGCCGTGCTCCCTCGGAGGGTTTGCCGGGCGGGGGCGAGAGCGCCCCCACCCTCCTCAAGCGTCAGGATGCGTGGCGCTTTTCGACCTGGGCGCGCAGTTTCTCTTCGCGCTCTCTAAGCTCCGGCGTGAAGGCCTCGCCAAAATCCTCCGCCGTAAACACTTGCCGGATTTCGATCTCGGACTCGCCCTCATGCGGATTGGGGCAGCGTTTGACCCAGTCGATGGCCTCCTGCAGGGAGGCGACTTCCCACAGCCAGAAGCCCGCGATCAGCTCCTTGGTCTCCGTGAAGGGACCGTCGGTAACCATGCGCTTCTTGCCGGAAAACTTGACGCGCGCACCCTTCGAGCTTGGCTGCAGGCCTTCGCCGGCGAGCATGACCCCGGCTTTCACCAGCTCCTCGTTGAACTTGCCCATTGCGGCCAGCAGCTCCTGGGTCGGCAGCTTGCCGGCTTCTGAGTCCTGCGTGGCTTTGACCAAGACCATGAACTTCATTGCTTGTGCTCCTTTGCGTTGGCGTGGGGCGGGTGCCTCTCAAAAGGACGCTGGCGCGCCTTCGGCGCCGACATTTTTGCGCCGGTATTTTCGAACCCGGCGTTACAGAGAGACCAACATCTCGAAGCCGCCCCAGAACATGCGCTTGCCGTCGAAGGGCACCGACTTGGGATCCGTGCCGGCAATGCGCGGGTCCTTCATGACGGCGGCGTTGATCCGATCGCGCTCGGCGCGGGAGGAATAGACGATCCAGGCAAAGACCACCGTCTCGTTGGCTTCCAGTTTGACCGCCTGGGGAAACGAGGTGAGCTTGCCCGGTGGCACGTCGTCACCGACGCACTCGACATACTCAAGCGCGCCCAATTCCCGCCAGACCTTGCCAGCCTTTTCGGAAAATTCCCGGTAGGCCTCCAGCTTGTCCTTGCGGACGGGAACAACAAAACCATCGACGTACTTGCCCATCTGCCAACTCCTCCGTTCGAGCGCTTTTGCGGTTTGCCTAAGGTGCCAGGTGCTAGGTGCCAGGGATGCCTCGCCAGGCAGCGTCGCAAGACGTGGTGGGGAGGCTTTTGGCTCAGGCCGAGCGCTCACCCGTGCCGCTGCCATGGCAACAGCTGGCCGCGGCCTCGGCATACTCGTCATGCCGCCTGACCCAATCCATGATTTCCTTCTCGTTGCGCCCTTTGGGCGTGAGGTCGAGGTAGATAAAGGCGCCGATCACCTCTTCGTTGCCGCGCGCGTAGCTGGAGTAGGTGTGGAAGACCTCGTTGGCGTTCTTGGCAAAGACGCTGAGGCCGGGCAGCTCGTCGAAGCCCTCGACCAGGTCGTAGTTGTAGTAGACCTTGCCCTTGGCCAGCTGCTCCGGGCTGAACGAGACGTGGAAATCGTAGTTGAAGTCGCTGCCGTAAGAGGACACCCACCTCGCTGACCAGCCCATGCGCTTGCGGTAGGCCTGCAGCTTTTCCAGCGGTGCCCGCGAGACGCGCACGTAGGAGACATCGTGGTGCTCCAGGTGCAGAACCGCCCCCTCGGCGTGATCGGCTTCCAGCGAGCAGCTGGCGCAGCCCTGGTCGAGATCCCAGCGCCACATGAAGTGATGAATGATGAGCTGGCTGTTGGCCCCGAACAATTCCACGAGCGTTCTTTTGCCCTCGGTGGTGTCGAACACGTAGTCTTTCTCGACTTTCACCCAAGGCAGGCTGCGGCGCTGGGCGGCGACAAGATCGCGCATGCGCGTCAGGGCCTTTTCATTTTTCAGGTGGGCCTTGCGGGCCGCGAGCCATTGGTCGCGAGCAACGATGCGCGGTTGCATGTCTCGATCCTCTCGTTCGCAAATATCCTTCACTCGCTGGGTTGCCCCATGGACCACAGGACCCCGAAGGGGTCGCGCACTTGGCCGTAGCGATCGCCCCAGAACATCTTTTGCAGCGGCAGCACGACTTCCGCACCGGCCTCGACCGCGCGCTGCCACCAGGTGTCCACATCATCGACTTTGAGGTGCAAGGTATAGCCCTGCGCGGGTCGGTGCGGATGCCCGTGCTCAGGGTGGGGATCGGCCAGCATGAGCGAGCCGCCGTTGATGTAGAGATGAATATGCATGGTCCGGCCTTTGTCGTCGGTGGGATGGCGAAACACCTCGCGCGCGGCGAAGGCCCGGGCGTAGAACGCCGCCGCCCGGCTGGCGCCGTCGAGCGAAAGATAGGGAACGATTCCCCCCAAAACTTGCGGGTGTGGCGCCTGTGCTGGTGCGGCCGTCGTCATTTGTTTGTCTCCACTGCGCTAGCGGGTTTGCCAGCCTGATGCCCCTAGGACGAACCCCCGGGGTCGGCGCCGACAAACGCGCTTGAGCTTTTTTGCCGCAGCCCTTTCAGCCTGTGTGGTCGAGGTTTTTCTCAAGGCACGGGCTCGCCAACCGATCAAGTTGTTGGCGGATATGCGCGGCCTCGGCGGGTGTATTGGCGAGCGCGATGGCCCTGTTGAAGGCGACGCGGGCCTCCTCCCTGCGTCCGAGCTGGAGCAGGAAGGCGCCCTTGGCGCCGTGGAAGTAGAAGTAGCGGTCGAGTTTGGCGGCCAGCGGCTCGATCATGGCGAGCGCGGCCTCGGGCCCCCGCGCCTTTGCCGCGGCTACGGCTCGGTTAAGCGTGACCACGGGTGAGGGCTGCATGCGCTCAAGCGCGCCGTAGAGCAGGTCGATCTCGCCCCAATCGGTATCCTGGGGACGTTGCGCACGGGCGTGCAAGGCGGCAATCGCGGCCTGAACCTGGTAGGGGCCGGGTCGGCGGTGGCGTACGGCCTTGTCGATCAGGGCCAACCCCTCCGCGATCGGCTTTTGATCCCAAAGTTGCCGATCCTGTTCCTCGAGCAGCACGACGGAGCCTTCCTTATCGAAGCGTGCGCGTGCCCGGGCATGCTGCAACAACAGCAGCGAGGTCAGCGCCATGATTTCCGGCTCGGCCGGGAATAGGCGCAGCAGCAGTCGACATAGGCGGATTGCCTCATCACACAGGGCGGCGCGGCTACCCTGCTCGGTGGCGCCGGCCGTATAGCCCTCGTTGAACAACAAGTAGAGCATCGCCGCCACGGCTGCGAGGCGTTCGCTGCGATCCACCGCGCTCGGAGCTTCGAACGGCACGTTGGCCTTGGCAACGCGCGCCTTGGCTCGGGTGATACGTTGCTCCATGGCATCGTCACTAACCAGGAAAGCCCGGGCGATCTGGCGCGTGGACAGACCCGAAACGATGCGCAGCGCCAAAGCGATCTGTTGGGTTGCAGGCAACTCAGGATGACAGCACACGAACAACAAGCGCAGGATGTCGTCGCGGTAGTCGGCTTCATCGATGCGCTCCACCGTGCTGGCCTCAGCGTCGGAGAGATCGGAGATCAACTCTTCCTGCGGCAGCGGTCTCTCCCGGCGTTGCCGGCGCACCGTGTCGATCGTCGCATTCTTGCCGACCATGATCAGCCAGGCGGCGGCGTCGCGCGGAGGCCCGTTTTTCGGCCACGATTTCAGGGCCCTGAGGCACGCCTCCTGGAAAGCTTCCTCGGCGATGTCGAGGTCGCGGAAATAGCGCAGCAGCGCGGCCACGGCCTGGGCGCGAGCCGAGGTGAGGACGGCATCGATCCAAGAGACGTCGCTCACGCGCGGGCGCTCCCGGGGATGAAGGCGCCGATCGGTCGGATCTCGTAGGCACCCCCAGGATTGGCGGCACCCAGCTCACGCGCGATCTGGAGCACCTCTTCCAACGAGGCGCAATCGACCACATAAAACCCCAACAGCTGCTCTTTGGTCTCGGCAAACGGCCCGTCGATCACGAGCGGCGGTTCGCGGTCCTTGCGCAGCGTGGTCGCAGCCGTGGTCGGCAGTAATCGCACCACCGGCCCGAGCTTGCCCTGGCTGGCGAGCTTCTCCTGCACACGGGAAAGTTTTGCCATCACGGCGTCGTCTTCCTCTTTGCTCCAGGCGCACACAACATTCTCATCGTGGTAGCAAAGTATGGCGTACTGCATCGGTGGCCCTCCTGGCTGCGATCCAAGGACGTTTGAGACGGGCGGATCCCGACAGGTGAAATGCACCTCGCACGGGATTGTTCGGGGCTCCTGACCCACCCCCTCCAGCTGGCCCAGCTTTCAACCTAGATGTGCTAGGCTGCTACACCGCGTTGGTGCCGGTGTCATGGCGGGGCGGAATGCGAGTTGCAACGGGGGATCACCTTTCGTTTTAGGCGGGAAAAATGCTCAATCCAATCCAATGCTTGACCGTGACCCGGCCGCAGCAGGCGCCAGGGCGACCGAAGGCCGCCGACGGGGCGGAGCGGACGTGGCGGGCGGCGCCAAGCATCGCCTTGGCGTTATCGGCTAGCCTGATCTTGCAAATGGCGGCGGCCACCCCGGCCCCGGCCCAGGGTGGCGCCCCCGACACCCCCCCGGCGGCCGCCAGCGAGAAGGTCATCATCACGCCAACGCCCCAGCAAGGCTCTCGCCTGCGCGCGGCCCTTTCCAAGCTTTTGGGCAAGGACGCGCGCCAGAAGCTGGGCGGTACCAAATCGGAGGTGTGGACCGTGCAAGAATCGCGCGTGGAGCGCCTCAAGTCAAAGTTCAAGGCGCTCGGGCTCAAGGTCACGCAGCTCGGCAAGGATTGGAACCACATCTTGCGACGCCGGCAGGGGACGCTGGCGATGACGCCCGCGCAGGAAGCGATGATGAAAAAGGCGCAAGGGGCGCGCGAAATCGTCGGCGTCGGCGTGATGACGGCGCCGGAAGCGGCGGTGGCGGAGTACGCGCTAACGGCGAGCGAGAAGAAGAACGGCGCGGGTGGCGTGGCCGAGGAAGCGCTGGGCCGCATTGTCATCCCCCTCAATGACAAGCAGCACGTGACCGTCGAGCGCGTCAAGGCAGTCACCACGGAAAAAGGCACGACCTGGCGCGGCAAGGTCGCCGAGACCGGCGAGAGCGCCGTGCTGATGTGGTGGAAGGACGGTCGCCTGTCCGGCGTGTTCGGCTACAAGGGCCACATCTACATGATCGTGAACATGGGTGGCGACGTCCACGCCGTTCTCGAGACCGATCCAACCCAACTGCCGCCCGACCACTCACCGAGTTCCGACCGGGCCGACGCCGGCGCCGGTCGCGCGCTGCTCCCGGCCTCGGTGCCGCCGCCACCTGATATCAAGCCGCTGGACGAGATCGAGCGCAAGAAGCTGGAGGCCAAGGACATCACCATCGACCTGATGCTGCTCTACACGCGAAAGCCCACCAGCCGCTACATCCGCGACCCGGCCGATCTATTGGAGCTTGCCGTCGAGCAGGCCAACGAGACCTTCCGCAACAGCGGCATCCCCAACGTCAAGTTGCGCCTGGTGCATACCCAGCTCGTCGACTACGACGAAACCGGCAGCGAGCACTTCGAACACCTCTACAACCTGGTCGACGGCAAGGTGGCGTTCAAAAACATTCGCCACCTTCGCGACGAGAAGCGCGCCGACATTGTCGGCTTGATCGTCGACGATCCCTCCGGCTGCGGCCTTTCCACGCGCGTCGGCGCCGACGCGGAGGAGGCCTTTTTTGTCGTGCACCATTCCTGCGCCGCCATCACGATTTCGATCGCGCATGAGATCGGCCACATTTTGGGCGCGCGGCATGACCGCCTGATTGACGGCAACGACATGCCGTTCGCCTACGGGCACGGCTACGTCAATGGCAACAAATGGCGCGATATCATGAGCTATCAAAAGGGCTGCGCTGGGTGCCCGCGCCTGCCGTTCTGGTCGAACCCGCGCGTGATGTACCAGGGCGAGCCGACGGGCACGTTGGCTAACGACAATGCGCGGGTCATCCTCGAGCAGGCCGAGCGCGTCGCCAGCTTTCGCTAGGGCGCGGGGCCTACTCCAGCTTGGCGCCGAACAGCCGTTCGGCATTGCCGTGCGCGATGCGCTTGGCCTGATCTTCGGGCAGGTCCGTCAACCAGGCGCGGTAGCCCGCGATGATGCTGTCATAGGCAAACCAGCGCTCGTTGATCCAGGTGTCCGAGCCGAGCAGGAACCGGTCCGAGTGCCGCGCGAACAGCTCGCGCCATTCGCCCGACAGGCGGCCGCTGTCCGCGGCGATACCGCTGCGGTAGGACAGTTCGCCCATCAGGGCCGGATGCTGTTCGAGCAGCTCACGTACGCGCGCCACCGGCGTTGAGAAGCCGGTATGGGCCCAGATGAGCTTGGCGCCGCGGTGGTGGCCAAGCAAGATGTCGAGCGCCACCTCATCGCAATGGGCAAGGATATAAAGGTCGCGCGCGGCGGCGAACTCCACGGTCTTCTTGACCAGCGGCCGGGCCGCGGCATCGCCATAGATGTGGAACTCGCCGATGCCGCGGAAATAGCCGCGCCGATACTCGCTCTCGATCAGTTCGAAGATGCTGGGATCGGTCGACCAGTCCGAGACGTCGGCGCGCGTTCGGTAAGGCCGAATAAACGGCACCACCAGCAAGCCTTGGGCCTTGGCGTTGACGAGCTCATGTGTGCCCTTGTTGGGGCGAGAGTTGGCAATGACGCCGACGACATTGTTGCGACGAAAGATGTCAAGCACCTGATCGAGGCGATAGAACGCCGTGGGCTCCTGATTGTAGTGCAGATGCGCATCGAAGATCTTGAGTTTCGTTTCTGCCGTGCCCGCTTGCGGGACAAGGGCTAGCAAGGCAGCGACAACGAGGGTGAGGCAGTTCGGGTGCGGCATGGATCGGCTCCTTTGCCGGCGGGCGGCGCGCCCAAGTCAGCGCCCATGTTAGCGCCCATGATAGGGCCCATGATAGGGCAAGTGCGACCCTTGCCGGCGAGCAGGCGAGCCGCTTCGGGCCGTTGCCGCCTGCCCGCTGGGGCGGCCACGCCGGCAGTAGCGCCGGCCGCGATAACCTGTAAAACTCTGAGCGCCAGCGCCCTAAGACCCTGGCAGCTATCAGATCCGGACCCAACGCCCCATGCCCCATCTGACCACCGACGATAACGTTGAGCTCTATTACGAGGAGGTGGGCAGCGGCACCCCCATCGTGTTTGTGCACGAGTTTGCCGGCGACTACCGCAGTTGGGAGCCGCAGCTGCGCTATTTTTCCCGCCGCTATCGCTGCATAGCCTACAACGCCCGCGGCTACCCGCCCTCCGCCGTCCCGGCGCCGGGAGCGGGCTATTCACAGGCGCGCGCCGCCGCGGATGTGCGCTGCGTCCTCGACCAACTCAAGATCGACAAGGCCCATGTCGTCGGCCTATCGATGGGCGGGCTCGCCGTCCTGCATTTCGGCCTGACCTACCCCGCGCGGGCGCGCTCGCTGTTGGTCGGTGGCGCGGGCTACGGTTCGGAGGCGGGCGAGCGGGACAAGTTCCGCGCCGAGGCCTCAACCATTGCTGCCAGGCTCGAACGCGACGGGATGGCGAAATTCGCCGAAGCTTATGCCTATGGACCGACGCGCGTGCAGTTCGAGCGCAAGGATCCGCGCGGTTTTGCCGAATTCAAGCAGATGTTGGCCGAGCACTCCGCCGAAGGCGCGATCGGCACGCAACTGGGGGTGCAGCGCGAGCGGCCCTCGCTATTTGATTTGGAGGAGCAGGTCAGGGCGCTGAAGGTGCCCATGCTGGTTGTCACGGGAGACGAGGACTGGCCCTGCTTGCTGCCCAACATTTTCTTGAAGCGCACCTGCGCTTCGGCCGCGCTGTTGGTGCTTCCCAACAGCGGACACGCCGTCAACCTCGAGGAACCCGGTCTTTTCAACGCCGCGCTGGCCGACTTCCTGGCTCAGGTCGATGCCGGCCGCTGGCCCGTGCGAGATCCGCGGGCCATCAGCCAGAGCATCACCGGCATGACAAAGTAGCGACAATGAACGACAAACGCCCCGCGCCTGAAGCCACGCCCAACCGTGCCGACCCGTTGGCGCGCGTTGCCAGCATCGCCGACACCTTGCAAAAGGCGGCGCCGGAAAACGAGACATTGGGCCGCCTCACGCCCCAGGTGGTGGACAAACTCAACGAGCAGCGGCTGTTTCGGCTGCTGCTGCCCGCCGCCTACGGTGGCGACGAAGTCGATCTTGCCACCTGGTTTCGCACCATGGAGGCGATCGCCAAGCTCGATGCCAGCACCGCCTGGTGCGTCGGGCAGATCAACGGCTGCGCCGCGTCGTCCGCGGCCCTGGCGCCGGAGGTGGCGCATAAAATGTGGGGCGAGGATCCGCGCGCCGCGCTGAGCTGGGGACCGCCCATCCAGTCGCGCGCCGAAGAAGTGGACGGTGGCCACCGCCTAAGTGGCGAGTGGGGGATGTCCAGCGGCAGCCGGCACGCGACCTGGCTCGGCCTGATGGCGCCGGTCTTCGATCGCGCCGGCAAGCCGGTTCCCCTGCCGCAGGGGGTCAGCGCGCGCATCTTCTTTGTTCCGGCCAATGCGGTGGAGTGGATCGACAACTGGGACGTGATCGGGCTCAATGCCACCTGTAGCGGTGGCTATCGCCTCGAGGGTCGCTTCGTGCCCGCGGGCTTTTCCTTCAGCCGGGAGCATTTGCCCGACGTGCGGCTACCGGGTGCGCTGTTCAAGTTTCCGCTGAACAGTTTGTTTGCCACGGGCTTTTCCGGTGTCAGCTTGGGCATCGCCCGCTCCATGCTGAATGACGTGATTGCGCTCGCCCGCGACAAGACGCCCCGGCTCGCCAAGTCTACGTTGCGCGACAACCATCACGTGCAGTTCCAGATCGGCGAGGCCGAGGCGCGCCTGCGTTCCGCGCGCCAATACGTGGAGAGCACCGCCGGCCGGGTGTTCCAGGAGGTCCTGGGGTCCGGCAAGCTCACGATTGCGCAGCGGATCGACATCCGCATGGCAGCCACCTTTGCCATCCACGAGGCCAATGCGGTGGCCGACACCGCTTGGCAGATTGCCGGTGCCACGGCGATCTTTACCGCGCAGGCGTTCGAGCGGCGCCTGCGCGACATCAAGACTTTGACGCAACAGGTGCAGGGGCGCCAATCGCACCTCCAGGACGTGGGCGCCTACCTGATGGGGTTGGAGCCCAGTCTGTCGTTTGCCTGAAGCGCCACAACGTCGGCCGCCGACGAGGCGCGCCGGCGGCGCTCAAGGGCCGCTGGCCGTCACCGCCCGCCGGGCCATGACGCCGACGAGGTGAGCGCGATATTGGGCGTCGGCGTGAATGTCGCTCATCATTTTTGCGGCATCGCCAGCGAGCCCGTCCAGCGATTGCGCCGACCAGCCCTTGGCTAGCGCGGCCTCCATGTCGCTGGCGCGATAGACGCCCGAAGCGGAGGCGCCCGTTACCGCCACCCTCACCCCGCTCGGCGGTTGCGCGACGGCAACGCCCACCAACGCGTAGCGCGAGGCCGGATTGGCAAATTTTGCGTAGGCAAATTTGCTGGCGATGGGAAAGGCGATGCGCGTGACGATTTCGTCGGCGCCGAGCGCGGTGGCGAACAGTCCCTTGAAGAAGTCGTCGGCCTTGATTTGGCGTTTGTTGGTGACGACGGTGGCGTTGAGCGCCAGCACAGCGGCCGGGTAGTCGGCGGCTGGATCGTTGTTGGCGAGCGATCCGCCGATGGTGCCGCGATGGCGCACGTGCTGGTCGCCGATGTGGGTGGCGAGCTCGGCCAGACCACGAATGGCACCCTGCACCACCGGCGAGCGTGCCACGGCGTCATGCGTCTCCATGGCGCCGATGATAAGATCGCCGCCCTTCCTTTCGATGCCGCGCAACTCGGAGATGCGGCCGAGGTCGATAAGGTTCTTCGGTCCGGCCAGGCGCAGTTTCATGGTGGGCAGCAGCGTGTGCCCACCCGCCAGCAGCTTGCCCTCTTGCGAGCTAGCCAGCAGCCTTGCGGCCTCGGCAACCGAGCTTGGACGGTGGTAATCGAAGGCATACATGATCGGTTCCTCCGTGCTTGCGCTATTCGGCGGCAAGCTTTTGCATTGACGTGTTGGCGGCGCGCCATACCGCCTGTGGCGTGGCCGGCATGGCAACACCCTCGTGTCCGAGCGCGTCCGTGATGGCGTTGATGACGGCGGCCGGCGCGGCAATGGCGCCCGCCTCGCCGCAACCCTTGATGCCCAGGGGGTTCGATGGACAGGGCGTGCTCGTCATCGCCACCTTGAAAGACGGCACGTCGCTGGCGCGCGGCATGGTGTAGTCCATAAAGCTGGCGGTAACGAGCTGGCCGTCCTTGTTATAAACGGCGCCTTCGAGCAGCGCCTGTCCCACACCTTGAACGATCCCGCCGTGCACCTGGCCCTCGACGATCATCGGATTGACGAGCGTGCCGAAATCATCGACCGCCGTCCACCGATCGATGCGGGTGGCGCCGGTCGCGGGATCGATCTCGAGCTCGCAGATATGCACGCCCGACGGGAAGGTGAAATTGGTGGGATCGAAGAAGGCGCCTTCCTTGAGGCCGGGCTCGAGCTGGGCGCCGGTGAACTTGTGGGCGATGTAGGCCTGCAGTGCCACCTCGGGAAAGGTGAGGGTCTTATTGGTCGCCTTGCTCGAGAAGATGCCGTCATTGAAGTCGACGCTGTCTTCGGGAACTTCCAACACAAAGCCCGCCACCTTCTTGGCCTTGACAATGACCTTGTCGATGGCCCGGAAGATGGCCGACATGCCGACCGCGCCCGAGCGCGAGCCGTAGGTGCCCATGCCGAACTGAACCTTGTCGGTATCGCCATGCACGATCGTGATCTGTTCGATGGGGATACCGAGGCGCTGCGACACCAGCTGAGCGAAGGTCGTCTCGTGGCCCTGACCGTGGCTGTGCGAGCCGGTGAGCACCTCGACGGAGCCCGTCGGATTGACGCGCACTTCCGCCGATTCCCATAGGCCGACGCCGGCGCCCAGCGAACCTACCGCTTGGCTCGGCGCAATGCCGCAGGCCTCGATGTAGGCGGAGAAGCCGAGACCGCGTTTCAAACCCTTTTTCGCGCTCTCGGCCTTGCGGGCACCGAGGCCCTCGTAGTCGGCAAGCTCGAGCGCCTTGTTGAGGCATGCTTCGTAATCGCCCGCGTCGTACATCATGATGACCGGGGTCTGATGCGGGAACGATTTGATGAAGTTCTGGCGCCGAAATTCGGCCGGATCCATGCCGATCTGCCGGGCCGCCACCTCGACCAGACGTTCCACCACGAAGGTTGCTTCCGGCCGTCCGGCACCGCGATAGGCATCGACCGGTGCGGTGTTGGTGTGGACGCCGTCGACCTCGCAATAGATCGCCGGGATATCGTATTGGCCGGACAGCAAGGGCGCATAAAGATAGGTCGGCACCGAGGAGGCAAAGGTCGACAAATAGCCGCCGAGGTTGGCCTTGGTGCTTGCCCGCAATGCCAGGATCTTGCCGTTGGCGTCGACCGCGAGTTCCGCGTGCGTGGCGTGATCGCGCCCGTGCGCGTCGGCCAGGAAAGCCTCGCTGCGGTCACCGGTCCACTTCACCGGCCGGCCGATCTTGCGCGCCGCCCACAGGCAGACGGTCTCTTCCGCATAGATGAAAATCTTGGAGCCGAAACCGCCGCCGACATCCGGTGCAATCACCCGCAGCTTGTGCTCCGGCGCAAGGCCGATAAAGGCGGCGAGCACCAGCCGGGTCACGTGTGGGTTCTGGCTGGTCGTGTAGAGGGTGAGGCTATCGTTGCCGGCGTCGTACTCGCCAATCGCCGCGCGCGGTTCGATCGCATTCGGGATCAGCCGATTATTGATGAGATCGATCTTGGTGACGTGCTTGGCGCCGGCAAAGGCTGCGGCAACGGCCGCCTTGTCGCCGAGGTGCCACTGGTACACCGTGTTTTCGGCGGCCTCGGCGTGGATTTGCGGCTGGCCGGCGTTCTGCGCGCTGGCAAGATCGGTGACGGCGGCCAAGGGTTCGTAATCGACGCTCACCTTCTCGGCCGCGTCCTTGGCCGCATTCAAGGTCTCGCCGATGACAACGGCCACATGATCGCCGACGTAGCGCACCTTGCCCTGGGCAAGCGCCGGGTGCGCGCCGGCTTTCATTGGCGATCCATCCTTGGAGTGGATCATCCAGCCGCAGATCAAGGTGCCGACTTTGTCCGCCGCCAGGTCGGCACCCGTGAAGGCGCCAAGGCAGCCCGGCGATTTCAGCGCCGCACTAAGGTCGATATTTTTCAGGCTGGCATGGGCGTGGGGGGAGCGTACGAACACGGCATAGGCTTGCCCCGGCCGATTGATGTCATCGGTATATTGGCCCTTGCCGGTGATGAACCGCTGATCTTCCTTGCGCTTGACGGGCGCTCCGATGCCGGTGGCAGTCATCGACTTCTCCCTGAGGTCGGCGCGAGCTGAGGCAGCCCGGCACCGGTTAACGGCGAACCTTTTTTCAGATTTATTCGGCGGCTTGCGGTTTGGCGGCGCCCGAGCCGGACATGGCGGCGGCACCGGCAAGCACGGCGGCAACGATGTTGTGATAGCCCGTGCAGCGACAGATATTCCCTTCCAGATCGGCGCGGACCACCTCCTCGCTCAGGCGCCCACCACGCCGCGCGACGATGTCGACGGCAGCCATGATCATGCCCGGCGTACAGAAGCCGCATTGCAGGCCGTGATGCTCGCGGAAGGCTTCCTGCATCGGGTGCAGCTTGCCGGCCTGGGCCAGGCCCTCGATGGTCACGACCGTGGCACCATCGCAGGATGCCGCGAGCGTCGTGCACGATTTGACCGCACGGCCGTCGAGATGGACGACGCAAGCGCCGCATTGGCTGGTGTCACAGCCGACGTGCGTGCCGGTCAGGCGCAAGTTTTCTCGCAGGAACTGTACAAGCAGCGTCCTGGCATCGATCTCCGCGCTAGCCGGCTTGCCGTTCACCGTCACGTTGATCTTGACCACGCGGGCCCCGGGGGCAGTTGTGGTTGGGTCTGTGCCCGCTGCGGCGGCGGGCGCGGCAGCGGTGTGGGATGCCGGGGCTGGTTCGGCCGGCTTCTTCCCCTTGCGAAACAGAGAAAACATGGCTTCCTCCTCTCTGGCGCCAAGGCTTGGCCGGACGCAGACGATTGTTGGTTGTGCTCGCGCGCAATTACGCCACAGCTCAGGGCTTTGCGCAATCGTGTCGGCGGGCGGGGTGCACGGCGACTTTCCGCGGGTGCCGCCCGGCGCCGCAGGCCCCGTTGCGCTCGCCGCCCAGGCAAGGCCGGCAAATCAGCGAGCGATCCGGCCGCGCGACCGTGCTGTCTTTACGGGCCGTCGCCCAGATAAACGCGAATGACATCGCGGTCGGCCAGCGCCGCCTCGGGTGCACCGCTGGCGATGACGCGGCCGGCATTGAGCACCACAATCTGGCCGCACAGCGAGCGGATGGCGTGCATGACGTGTTCGACCATGACGATGGTCAGCCCGTCGTCCTTGAGCGAGCGCACCAGCGCGATGCCGGCCTCGAGCTCGGTGGGATTGAGCCCGGCCAACCATTCATCGAGCAACAGCAGGTCCGGGGCGCAGGCGAGGGCGCGCGCAAGCTCGATGCGCTTGAGGTCGAAATAGGCAAGCGCGTCGGCGCGCGCCGACAGCGCCCCGGCAAAACCGACGCGCTCGAGCAGGCGCTCAGCCTCGGCGCGGGCGGTGGCGACATCGAGCCGGCGACGGCCGTACATGGCCGCAACCGCGACATTGTCGCGCGCGTCAAGCGCATCGGGAATGCGCGCGAGCTGGAAGGTGCCGGCGATGCCGGCGCGGCATACCACCTCAGGGCTGCGGCCGGTCATCGGCTGGCCGGCGAGACGCACCTCGCCGCGGCTCGCCTGCAGGCGACCACAGACGATGTTGAGGAGCGTGGTCTTGCCCGAGCCGTTGGGGCCGATCAGTCCGAGAATTGAGCCCCGAACGACTTTGAAGGAAACGCCGTCGAGGGCGGCAAGGCCGCCGAAGTTGCGGCTGAGGTCGGAAACCTCGAGCAGGCACAAAGCGGCGCCCGTCATGGCTCGCCTTTCCGCGCTGCCCTGAGCCAACGCTTGGCCTGCCGCGGCCGCGGCAAGGAAGGCGCCGCCGGCGCCCCGGGCACCGGCTGGGTCCCACTGCTGCCGGGGCGGCGGCCATCGAGGCGTTGGGCGAACCCGCGCAGGAGACCGGCGAGCCGTTCCCGGGCGGCCACGAGGCCGTCGGGCCGCAGCAAGCCGATCAGGCCGTTGGGAACCAGGAAGACGATGGCCAGCAGCACCAACCCCAAGACGACGCTGAAATAGTTGGGCACGGTGACGGAAAGGTAGTCGGAGATCAGCACGAGAGGAATGACGCCGAGCATCGGACCCCAGACCGAGGTGGCGCCACCCAACAGCGCCATGATCACGGTCAGGAACGAGGTGTTGGGATTGAAGGCGACGGTGGCGTCCATATAGCTCCAGCGCGGGGCTAGGATGGCGCCGGCCAGCGTCATGGTGAGGCAGCTCACGACAAAGGTTGCGATCTTCAATGCCACCGTGTTGATGCCGATCTGGCGGGCCACGGTTTCGTCGGCGCCGAGCGCCGTCAGTGCGAAGCCCATGCGGCTCTTATCGCGGATCAACCACAGCGCGATGATCAAGGCGCAGAGCGCCAGCAACTGGTAGTAGATGTGCGTGGTGGTGATGGACAGGAAAAGGTGACGGCCGGCCTTCTGGGCGACACTGAATTCCCACCAGGTCACGATCTCGCGCACCAGCGTGGCCAATCCGAAGGTGAAGATCACGAAATACATGCCTGACAGGCGCAGCGTCGCCAAGCCGACGAAAGCGGACAGCACGCTGGCAATGGCCAACGCGGCGGCGAGCGCCAGGGGATAGGAATAGTCGGGCGCCAGCACGGCCACCGCATAGGCGCCGAGGCCGAAGAAGGCGGATGCCGCCAACGAAACGTAGCGCGTTGGGCCACAGAAAAACGCCCAGCCTGTCGCCAGCGCGATGTACATGAGGATGTTGACGAGGAGAGAGAGCCAATAGGCATTGGCAAAGGCGGGTGCCAGCAGCAGCAGCGCCAGCAGGAGAGCGCCGGCGGCGTGTCGGCCAAGCCGCAAGGGGGTGGCGGCGCCGGTCCCTGGGTCGCGGGCAAACAGGCCTTGCGGTCGCCACAGCAGCACGATCGAGAAGATAGCAAAGTTGATGACCGTGACGAGGCCGGGGTCGATCAGCAGGGCGGCCATGGTCTCGGCCATGCCGAGCACCAACCCGGCCACCAGTCCGCCCAGCACGTGTCCGATGCCGCCCATCACGACGACGATCAGCGCCTTCATAGTAAAGGCGGCGCCGATGGTCGGGTTGATGCCGATGAAGGTCGACAACAGCACGCCGGCGATGGCGGCAAGCGCGCCGCCGAGGGCAAAGGCGCCGGCGCTGTAGCGGGCAACGTCGATGCCAACCAGGGGCGCGGTTTGCGGGCTGGCCGCCAGCGCGCGCAGGGCTCGGCCGACGGCGGTCAGCTGCAGGAGGGCGAAAATTGCGCCCGACAGCAGCAAGGCGGCAACCAGCACCAACAGGCGGTTGGCGCCCATGACGATGCCGAGCACGTTCACCGGTGTTGCAAGAAAACTGTAGAACCGGTCCGTGCCGGACCAGGCCACCTGCGCCGCGCCCTGCAACACGAACAGAAGACCGAAGGTGGCAAGGATGGAATCGATCTCGCGCTTGCCGGCGTCGCGCGAGCGCTTAAGGAGGGGATGCAACACGTAACGGAACAGAAGCCAGCTGGCGGCGAAGGCCAGCGGCGCAACCACGAGCATGGTGAGCAGCGGCGGCGCGCTGATCAGCGTGACCCCCCAGAAGGCGCCGTAGCCGGCCAGCATCAGAAACTCGCCGTAGGCGAGGTTCAGCACGCGGGCTACGCCGTACTGCAGGTTGAGGCCGATCGAGATCAGCGCATAGATGCCGCCGATCACCAGACCTGCGAGGAGGAAATCGAACAGGAGCATGCTGACGGGCTGGTTTCGTCTCGAGGTCGCCTGCTGCGGCACGCACAAACGGGCGTGTCGTTCTTGCCATGACCTTTATAGGCGCTGCAGGCGCGGGCCTGGCGACAAAAAGGCCCGCGTCATGAACGCGGGACCGCTGGCGCCGTTAAGCCATGTATAGGCTACTTCAAGCGCGGCTTGGTCGCGCCCGACAGATCCGTCGGTGCGATGCCGCGATATTCCCCATCCTGCCATTGGCCGACCCACCAGACTTTGCGCAAGACGCCGGCCTCGAGCTTGGTGTCGCCGAGAATGGTCTTGAAGGTGCCGGTCTTGATGGCCTCGACGATCTTGGGCCGGTCGATCTCGCCAACCTGCTCGATCGCCTGCTGCAAGACCTGCAGTGAGGCATAGGTGTTGGAGGAGGCCCAGCGATCCGGCTCCTGATTGGTCAGGCTCTTGTGGCGGGCGAACCAGTCCTTGACGCCGGGTCCGTCCGGGTTCCAGGCGCCGAGGCCGAAGGTGCCCTCCACCTTGTCGCCGAACTTGGCCTTGTAGTTGGGAAAGGCGACGCCGACGCTGAGGAATTTGACCTTCGGGCTGAAATCGTTGGCGATCGACTGTTCTGTCAGCATGAAGGTGTCGGGCGGGTAGGAGAAGGCAACCATGGTATCGGGCGCGGCGGCCTTGGCGGCCTTGATTTGTGCCGAGAGGTCGGACACGCCAAGCGGATAGGTGGTCTCGTAGGCGAGCTTGAAACCGGCCTTCTCCAACAGCGGCTTGGTCGGGGTCACGAACTCCGAGCCGAACGGATGCTGCACCACGAACAGCGCCACCTTGTCGTTGATCCGGCCCGCCTGCTTCAGGTCGGATAAAAGATCCACCAGCGCCTTGGCGCCATCGCTGGGTATGCCCAAGAACCAGAAGGTGGTCGGGAAGCGCTGTACGAGCTCGGGGATCTTGTCGGAATTGCCCGTGCCGACGAGCTGCGGATAGCCGTTCTTGGCGAACACGGGGGCGGCCTGCAGGTTGGGGCCGGTGCCCCAGGGGGAGAGGACGATGTCGACCTTGTCGACCGTCATCAGGCGCTCGACCAGGCGCACCATGTCTTCGTTGTTGGAGCGATCATCGATCTCGCTGACCTCGATGGGGATGCGCTTGTTGTATTTTTTCAGCATTAGGCCGCCGGCCTTGTTGACCTCATCGACCCACAGCCGATAGTTCGGCACCGTCGTCAGCATGGCGCCGGCCGATTGCGGGCCCGACAGCGAAATGACGTAGCCGATCTTGATGGATTTTGGCGCCTCTTGGGCCGCCGCTGGAGGGCCAAGCGGAACGGTGATCGCCAGTGCCGCCGCTAACGCATGCAACGTCGATCTGCGCATTAAGGGCCTCCCTATGGCTCGTTGTTGGTCTTTACACCAACTTATTAGTTGGAGGTCCAACTAGTCAAGGTTGGGCGCCGATGCACAGGCGAAAAGGGCAGGCGCGGGCAAGGCTGCCAAGGCGGGCGCGCTGCGAAACAAAGCGAGCTGCGCCGAGGCGGCGCGAGCGTCTAAAGGCGCCGATCAGCGCCAGGGCCACCACTGCTCCTGCACCTGAATGCGCCAGGAGGGGCCGGAGGAAGGGCCGGAGGATTCGCCGTTGGGCCGTGCCGGCGGCGTCGCGGACAGTTCGGCGGCGGCCGGTTGCGACGGGATGGTCTTTGCGGCCGGCCAAGTCAAGGACCGACGCGCCAGAGGTTCGGTGCCGAGCGCGGCGCGGCGACGCCCCAGTTCCTGCTGCGCCTGGCCGTCGAATTCGGCAATCGTGGTGGCCTCGCCTTTGGGGATGATGTGCACCACCTTGTAGCCCTTGACCTTCAGCTCGGCGAGCAGGCCCGGCAGGGCGCGTGCCGTCGAGTAGTGGATGTCATGGAACAGGATGATGCCCTTGCGCAGCCGCGCCAGGTCGGCCATCACCTTGCGCTGCACGGCGGAAGGATCGCGGGTGCGATAGTCCTTGCTGTCGACGTCGATGGAAAACGCCGCGAACTGTCGGCTGGCCAGATAGTCGGCCGTCGCCTTCGAGTCGCGCAGATAGGGAAAGCGAAAGAACGGAGCGATCGGCCGACCCATCGCGCCTTGCACGGCGCTGAAGCCCAATTCGATTTCCGCCCGCGCCCGCGCCGGCGACATGGCCTGCAGGTTGGCGTGCGACCAGGTGTGGGTGCCGACCGTGTGGCCTTGGCGGGCATATTCCTGCACCATCTCGGGGTCGGCGACCGCCATGCGTCCGACCAGGAAAAAGGTGGCCTTGGCGCAGTGCGCCGCCAGCGTCTCGAGGATCGGCTTGGTGTAGGCGCGCAGCGGCCCGTCATCGAAGGTGAGGATGACCTCGCCGTCGGCGAGGAGGCCGGGGTCCTGGTATTGAAAGCCGAAGCGCGGGCCGGCGCGCGTATCGATCTCGAGGGTGCGCCCGACCCCAAGCGCCTGCGGACCGCAGGTCTGCGGCGCGGCCAACACCGGTGTGCCGGCCAGCAGGCACAGCAGCAACGCCCACGCGCAAGAAACGCGCATTTTGCCCATATCCCCCTACGCTCGGCCCGCCGTGATCCAACCCGAACGCGGCTTCTGACATGCGCGCGAAGTATAGGCAAGATAAGCACGGCCTGACGCGACAAATGCTTCAACGCAGTTTGCTTTTTTGCACCAACGTTTTGTGCCGCGCCTGTGTCGCGGCGGCATCAGATTGTGGTATGCGCCAGAGCGGGCCTGTCCTAGGGGTGCGGCATTGCGTGGGTAACGCCCCCTCAGGCAGACCCAGGAGGGCCTCTCGGGCCGGACCGGCGTGCGCCGCCGGTTGCCGAAACGAGGCCGCCGACCCAACGGATCAGCGCCATGCAAGATGAAACCACCGGCGAGCGCGCCATCCAGCCGATGTCGGAGCTCGCTCCCGCCATAGCCGAGGCGCTCGCCGCGCGGGACGGCGGTCGGATCCGGTCGCTCGTCGCGGGCATGCAGGCGCCCGATCTCGCCGATCTGCTCGAACTCCTCGAGGCGTCCGAGCGTGTTGAGCTCGTCGAACTCTTGGGCTCCGGCTTTGATCCGGAGGCGCTGTCCGAGCTCGAGGAGGGCGTTCGTGACCAGTTGCTGCGGGATCTGCCGCACGCGACGGTGGCCAAGGCCGTTGCCGAGCTCGAGACCGACGACGCCGCCTACGTTTTGGAGAGCCTCGAGGAAGAGGACCGGCAAGCAATCCTGGCGCAGATCCCCACCGTCGATCGCGCCGCGCTTGAGCGCAATCTCGAATACCCGGAAGAGACGGCCGGTCGTCTCATGCAGACCGACTTCGTCGCCGTGCCGCCGTTCTGGACCATCGGCCAGGTGATCGACCACATGCGGGAGGCGGAAGATCTGCCGGACACCTTTTCCGACATCTACGTGGTCGACCCGACCTACCACGTGGTCGGCAGCGTGGACTTGAGCCGGCTCTTGCGCACCGGGCGTGAGGTGCCGGTGGAGACCATCATGGACGGGGGGCGGCAAGTGGTGCTCGCCACGGCCGATCAGGAAGAAGTGGCCCGGCAATTCGAGCGCTACGACTTGAAGTCGGCGCCGGTGGTCGACGCCAACCGGCGGTTGGTGGGCGTGGTCACGGTTGATGACGTCGTAGAGGTGATCCAAGAGGAAACGGAGGAGGACCTGCGCCGCCTCGGCGGCGTCGGCGACGAGAGCGTGATGGACACGGTGATCGACACCGTGCGCAACCGCTTCGCCTGGCTGCTGATCAATCTCGCCACGGCGCTGCTTGCCTCCAGCGTCATTAAATTGTTCGACGCCACGATCGGTCAAATGGTTGCCCTGGCGGTGCTGATGCCCGTGGTTGCTTCCATGGGCGGCAACGCTGCGACCCAGACCATGACGGTGACGGTGCGTGCGCTCGCGACCCGCGACCTGGGGCCAGCCAACACCCTGCGCGTGATCGCCCGTGAGGCGTCGGTCGGCCTCATCAATGGCGTGGCATTCGCCACCATCGTCGGCCTCGTGGTGCTGTTCTGGTTTGGGGTCGGCGCGCTCGGGTTGGTCATTGCCAGCGCCATGATCTGCAACTTTCTTGCCGCGGGCATCGCCGGCATCATGATTCCCCTGACGCTCGCACGTTTAGGCTACGATCCGGCCGTGGCCTCGGGGGTGTTTGTGACGATGGTCACCGACGTGGTTGGTTTCTTTGCCTTCCTGGGCCTGGCCTCGCTGTGGCTCATGTAGTAGGGGAGCGCTGGTTCGCGGCCGCCCGATATGCAAGAGTTTTCGACCAGGCAATGGGAGGGCTCGTGCCATGAGCATCGCCGTGCGGCGTCTTGAGGCGAAGGACAAGTCGGTTTGGCTCAAACTCTTCAAGGGCTACATCGAATTCTACAAGGCGACCGTGCCCGAGGACGTGATCGAGACGACCTGGCAGCGGCTGATGGCGGGTGCCGGGGATTTCCACATCGCCTTCGTCGCCGTCGACGGCACCGATAGCCCCATCGGCCTGGCGCACGTGCTGTTCCACCGCTC